>CAVZUP010000127.1:0-16106 GCA_963778255.1 uncultured Acidobacteriaceae bacterium | reverse complement strand
ATGTTTATGTGGTACGCCTTGGTTCGACTACGTATTGCTGAATTCGCCCGGCAGGTGAGAAACTCCGCATCTTCGGGGCGTTCGAACGTCGCGGCAACGGTGGTGGACAGTCCCGTCGTGAACAAAGCTTGCACGCTTGCGGGCAAGGCCGAGTCTGCACCCCAAAACAAGGAAGAGATCTGATTCGACCCACTACCCGAAACACTGGCCAGCGGAGCGCTCACACTGCAACGGGGTTGAGCGAAGTAGCAGCGCGTTCCGACAATGGAGTCTACTTTCGCGAAAGTCCACACCTTGGTGGCGGTGGAATTCCAAACGACCCACAAGGTAGCGGCATCCACGTTGACCGGCGTTACGCGAGTGTCGGTCACGTTGATAACGTTGGACGCACTTGTCCAGTGCCCGGCCCCGCTTCCGGCCAGACTATAAGCGGCCAAACCCAGCGTCTGCCATTCCGCCGACGCTCCCACAATTACCGCTTCCACTGTGGCGTGTGCCTGCGGCACGACGCCAACGACCACGGCCAGCAACAACACAGCAAAACTCGACTTGATTCGCGACATAGGGATTCCTCTTCTCAAGATTTCCAAATGGGGTCCCGTACTACATTGGGGGACAGAGCCGTACGGGCCAGCTGGTAGCGTTTCGAAGCATAGAGCTGAATACGTCAATTGTCAAGTAATACGATCTACATTCTTCTATTTTAATAAACGGCCATCCATAACAGGGTAATAAGCGACACCTTGCGCGAAACACAGTATCAATCGCAATGATGTACATGTGAAACTAGGTGAACTCATTTGCCGATAAGATGAAATTGGCGGACCACACGTCGAGCGAAAGGATGTTGGCTTGGGATTATGGCCACTTCGAGGCGCAATAACAAAAGGGCGAGCCGATGAACCGGCCCGCCCTTCATGTTCCGTAAAACGGTTTAGATCAGGTTACGGTCTAACTTGCAGACCTTGGTTACCCTGAACCTGCTGCGTGGTCTTTGAGCACGTCGTCGTCGTCGCGCAGGACTCGATGACGCCGCCCATGTCGCCGCCAGCCTCACCCGTACCGCTGTTCACCGGAGCCGCACCCAGCAGGGTGCCGGCGCCGTCGTACTGTTGATAGTGCGAACGCACGATCAGCAGGCCGGGATCGGTGATCCCGCCAGCGACCGTCTTGGTGGCCGGGACGTAGTCAGGTACGGAGGTGACAACAAACCCCTGCGAAGCTTTTACCAGAGCCTTCGCGTTGGTCAGCGGGGTTCCGTTGCTTACCAGACGCACGATCGACCACGCCGGGTAGGTGCCGTTGCGGAGGTTCGGGAAAGAAAGACCACCGGCCCAGATCTGGTTTTCCGGGCAGGGGAACGAGCCGCAAGGCGTGTTCGCCACAGCTGGAATCGTGCCGGCGGTGGCGGGCTGACCCGGGTCGAAGCCGGCGCCGGTCGAAGTCTGCGGACCGTAGCTGGCAAAAATCGGGTCGATGTTGTTCAGGGTGAGGTAGGCATAGTTGGCGCTGTTGGCGATCGAACCCACGTTGCCGTAGCTGAAGAACGTGTAGCCGATGCCGTCCAAGCCGTTCGGGAATTTAGTCGAGGAGTTCTGAACCGACTTCACTTCTTCACCGGTGCCAATCGCGCGATACCGTGCGCCATTGCCATCGCTGCTGGTGCAGGTGCTCGTCCCCGAAAGCGGGTTCAGAGCGTTCACCCCGGTTTCCATGCTCACGCCAAGAATCGAGCCCGCGCCCGTGCCGGTGTACACGGTGGGATGACGCATCACAGTGGCTTCCGTCGTGTTGTACGTACCCGAGAGGGGTTCACGCAGGAAGACGTTGATACCGCCAGCAGTCAGGCCGAAAGCGCTGGCATCGCAATTGGTACCCGAGAACACCTGTTGCAATTCTTGCGGGGTAACGTTGGTCAAGCTGGCGAGTTTGGTCGCCCGTTCGGTGATGAACACGACCGGAGTCGCGCCCACTTCCACGACGGTGAAAGCGGGGATGGTCGTGCCGCTGACCGGATCCTTACCCTTGATGTTGAATGCCAGAACATTGGCGGTGGCTGTGCTGGCGGGGTAGCCGCTCTTGATCGGGCTTCCCAGGTAAGCGCCGGAGTTCGCGCCAAGGCCATTCGCCGGGCAAGCGCCCGAAGCGTTGACCGTGTTGTAGCCCAAGCCGTCAAGCCCATCGCCGATTCCGTCGGCGTTCGTTCCCGCGCCGAGGATCGAGTTTACGCGGCACACGGCGAAAGCCGCGTCTTCCGGACGGATATCCGTCGCGGCCACGTTCACCGAGGTTCCCGTCGTAAAGATGGCTTGCACAGCTCCCGGCAATGCCTGATCGGACGAGCCATCGCCCCAGAGGTTCGAAGCGATTTCGTTCGTACCACTGCCCGAGAGGTTCGCCAACGGAGCGCTTACGCTGCACTGCGGTTGCGCAAAGTAGCAGCGGTCTCCGACGACTGAGTCGACCTTGGCGAAAGACCACACTTTCGTGGCGCCCGGATTCCAAACGATCCAGATGTTGCCCGCGTCAACGTTGACGCCCACGCGAGTGTCCGTCAGGTTGACACCGTTGCCGTTGCTGGTCCAGTGCCCGCCTTGGATTCCGTTCACCGTAGCGCAAGGGTTGGCACCAGCACAAGCCAGGCTGTATGCGCCCAGCGCCATCGTCTGCCACATGGCCGACGATCCTGCAATCGTTGCTTCAACCGTCGTTGTGGCCTGTGCCATCGGCACGATGCCCACCAACGCGGCCAATACCAGCATTGCAAAAATCGATTTCATACGCGACATATTGTTGATCCCTCTCTAAATGGTTTAGAAACTGTTTCGTTGCACGTGGGGCTAGCGCCACACGCAGGGATAAAGCTCTTAAGAACCCACGAAACTCTGTCCGCCGGCACTTCAGTGAATTGGCTGGGTTAGCCGCCGAACTGCTCGCGCAACTCGCCCGCAGCAAAGCTTGAATTGCAGCCCGAGTCTATCCGCTGAGTCGCTGAGCGATGTTAAGGTTCTGTGACAAGTTGATGAAAATCCCTTAACGTTAAAAGTGCGGGAAGTGCTTATATTTCATCGCCTTCGCTGCAATTCTGGCGGAGGAAAAGTGAAATGTTTTTCCGCCTTTCCGGTTTTCCTCGGCGCCTGGCCTCCCCTTGTGGAAAACGCGCCGATGGGCTTTGCCGAGGATTATGGTAGTAAGTCGATCTTATTACTTGACAAACAAAAGGGGGCCGCTCTATGCTCACGAAGTTAGTGACGATATGAGCTGGGTCCGGGGAAAAACACCCCGGTGGATTTTCACATTCTATTAACTTTAGGAAACTGACCCGCCATATACAATCCCCCTTTGCCAGTGCATCCTTAAAAGTTTTTTCCCGGAGCGATCAGTGTGCCACCCTCTGCGCCTTGTGTTTTTTCCCGCGTCCTAAGCATCCTGACGCTCCTAGTTTTCGCATTCTCTTTGAGTGTCGCGCAGGAGCAGCCGGAGAAGGCAGCCGGCAAGGCCGCCATTAGCGGGACGGTGACCGATCGGACCGGCGCCATCGTGCGCGATGCCAAAGCGGTGCTCGCCAGCGCCACCGGTGCCAGGCTCGCCATTCCGGTCGATGACAAAGGCGTGTATTCCGTCACTGGACTTTTCCCTGGAACTTACACGTTGACGGTGTCGGCGCCTAACTTCGCCGACACCGTCTTCGATAACATCGCGGTCAAGCCGGGCCGCAAGTTAACGCTGGATGCCACCATGGACCCAGCCAGCGCCAAACTGGCAATCGAAGCAAGTGCGGAGCCGGTCGAACAAGCCGCCGCTCTCCCCTCTCAGAAAATTGCGGGTGATAAGGGCGCAATCAGCGGAATGGCGACCGACCAGACCGGAGCCGTCGTGACCAATGCGAAAGCGGTGCTCACCAGCGCCGCCGGCGCCAAGTTTGAAACCCCGGTCAACGACAAGGGAGCGTACTCGTTCGCCGGGCTGGAGCCCGGAACCTACAAGCTAGTGATCACCGCTCCCAACTTCGCTGACATGCCTTTTGACAACATCACGCTGCCAGCAGGTCTCGCATTAACGCTGGACGCTTCGCTCGTGCCAGCCAAGGCCAAAGGAGAAGAAGTGAACGTGGAATCCGGCGGCGTCGGGCAGGTCGAGACTGAGACCGCCAGCGTATCTGGCACGATCACGCAAAAAGAAGTGGTGTCGATCGGACTCAACGGCCGTAACTTCACCCAACTCATCGCGCTCGCCCCCGGCGTCAGCAACCAGACCGGACAAGACGAGGCCAAGGTGGGCGTCGTGGGCAGCGTGAAGTACAGCGTGAACGGTGGCCGCGTCGAATACAACACCTTCGAGGTCGATGGCAGCGACGTTCTCAACACCGGCCTCAATGGCGCCGCCAGCACGCTCATGGTCTATCCCAGCCTGGATGCCATTCAGGAAGTGAAGGTGCTGACCTCGAATTACGGCGCTCAGTTCGGGCGCACCGCATCCGGCACCGTGCAGGTGACCACTAAGTCCGGAACTCCCAAGTGGCACGGCAACCTCTACGACTTCGATCGCAACGAGGCTTTCAACTCGCGCAATTTCTTTGACATTGTTTATACGTCGACTCCTGGCCCCGGGCAGACGGTCGGGAAGACGATCGGAAACAACGCCCCACTCTATCGGCGTCAGGACTTCGGCGGCACGATCGGCGGTCCGCTCTCGATCCCCGGCGTTTTCAATACCAGGAAAGACAAGACGTTTTTCTTCTACTCCGAGGAATTCCGCCTGGAAAAAACCCCCACCGAGTACAACCAGGCAGTGCCGGGACTGAAAGAGCGTGGCCTGATCCTGAATTCAGGAGTGGTGCAGAAGAACCTGCAAACGAACGCCTTTGGAGTCGTTTACCAGGACTTCGATTTTAGTGATGTTTGCCCAGTGGGTGGGGCAACCGGCTTTTCGCGTGCGCAGTTCCCAGACTGCCCCGCCATCCAAACTAGCGCAGGCCTCGTCACGATTAACAGCAACCACCTGGAACAGCCGGGGCTAAGTGGTGCGGAATCCACGTACAGCGTGGACAAGAACGCAGCGGCGATCTTGAACTCCAATCTGATTCCGCTGGCCAACGCGCCTTTTGGCTGTAACGTCAGCTTGGTCAATTACAATGCCGCCAGCCCCGACCCAAGCGACCCCAACCGCTGTTACGACGCGGCCGTTTCTCCCACCACCTACTGGCGCGAAGAATTGTTTCGCATCGATCAGATACTGACCGACAAGACCAAGGTTTCCTTCCGCTACATTCACGATGCCTGGGATACGAGTGTGCTGACGCCGCAGTGGGGCATCGTCCGCGACACGTTCCCCACCATCGAGAACCGCTTCTTTGGACCGGGCACCAGTTTGGTGGCCCGGGTGACGCACACCTTCTCGCCCACGCTGCTGAACGACCTGGTCGCAAGCTACTCCAATTCGAACATCACTTTAGCCGATCAGAACCAAGCGGGTGGCCCCCAGTTCCAGCGCAATGCCACGATCGATCAGCCGCTGGTAACCGATCCGTCGGCTCCCGGACAGTGCAATCCTGCCCTCAGCGTCGACCCGGTAACTGGGTTCCCGCAATGCGCCATCGGGCACATTTTTAATAATGGCTTTGGGGGAAAGATGCCGGGATTGAATTTTCTCGGCACGAATGCCGCCTATGGCGGACGGGGGTTTGCCGTCGATTCCGCCTACATGCCGTGGGGCCATACCAATCCGACCTATTCGCTGCGCGATGACGTGGGCAAAGCTTTTGGCAAACACACGCTGCAATTCGGTGCGCAATACGTTTACTCCCAGCGCAATCAGGACAACAATGCCATCGGTGCGGCTTCTGGTGACGAACAGGGCCTTTTGACCTACAGCAATCTCGCCCACAGTACCGGAAACGCCTTTGCCGATTTCCTGGTGGAGTCGACTCTCAATTCGCCCTACAATCCGCAAGGTTTCATTCAGAGCTTTACCCAGGATTCCACGCGTCACCGTTACTACCAGCGTTACCAGATCGCCGAACCTTATTTCCAGGACGACTGGAAGATCACTCACAACCTCACCCTGAACCTGGGCTTGCGAGTCAGTCTGTTTGGCACCTACAGCGAAAAGAACCGCAACGCGTGGAATTGGGAAGCTTCGCGATTCAATGCATCGCGGTTTGCCGTCGACCCAAGTTATGGCGAGCTTTTGGATAAGAACGCCGGGTCGATTCCCGTGTCGTTCAATCCTGTCACGTTCCAATTGGATCCTGATGTGGTGAGCGACCTGGGCCTGGTTCGATGCGGGTATGACGGCACGCCGGATAGTTGCATGAAAGGACATCTTTTCAACCCCGCGCCGCGCATTGGCTTTGCCTGGGATCCGTGGGGCGACGGCAAGACGTCGATCCGCGGCGGCTATGGCCTCTTTTTCGAGCACGGCACCGGCAACGAAGCCAACACCGGTTCGCTGGAGGCCAGCGCGCCAGTCGTCCTCAGCATGACGCAACAGCTTCCCATCAGCTACCCCTGCATCGGCAATGTCGGATACGGATCGGCGTTTGATGCCAACAACGCCGCCTGCGTGAGCCCCTCGGCCACATCGGCTTCTGTGCAGCCCGCGGCCGGTTCCATCTTTCCCCTCGATGTCACTTCAATCCCGACCAAGGCGGTTTGGCCCTACGCGCAGCAGTGGAGTTTCGGGGTGCAACGCGAATTACCCAGCTCCTTCGTGCTCAATCTTGCATACGTGGGAAGCCGGGGAACGCATTTGACGGTTGAGCGTCAGCTCAACCAGTTGCTGCCGTTGCCGGCCAGCGAAAATCCTTTCGGACCGAACGAACCGCTGACCATCACCGACTGCACCGTGCCTCCGAACGGAGTAGCTCAGCCAGGAAACAATCCCGGCGACGACAACAACACTCCGTTCCTCCTCGCGAATGGACACCAAGTGACGTCGAATAACCCCGCGTATCAATACTTACAGGCGGCATGTACGAATCCTAATATTCGCAACGTCAACTCCCTCCCCGGGCGGCCCTACCCAGGTCTGGGAAGAGTGCTCTCGTTGCAGAACGTCGCCAATTCGAGCTATCACGCGCTACAAACCACGGTCCGGCACAGCAGCGGACCGCTTACGCTCGGCGTCTCCTATTCCTATAGCCATTCGATTGATGACGCTTCCGATCGAAGCGATCCCATCCTGGTCAATTCCTACGATCTGCGTGAGAACAAGGCCAGCTCCAATTTCGACGAACGTCAACTGGCCACCGTCAGTTACGTGTATAAATTGCCGCTCAAGAATTTCCCGCGCAACTTCATCGACATGATCGAGGAACGCCAACCTCAGGATGGCGCTGCCGCCCCCGCGACAGGCTGTTGCTCAAATCTCGTGAACAACCTTCTCGACGGGTGGGAGCTTTCCGGAGTCACCCTCTTCCAGTCGGGTACGCCGTTCACCGTCATCAACAGCGCGGGCAACACCGGCATTTCCCTTACCGACAACGCCGGCGTCTCCAGCGGACTCGGCGTCGCCGCCTCCTACCCCGACGTGGTCAAGGGGCTGCCGACGCCCGGCAACAATTCTCAAAGCTTCGGCCCAATTATTGGCAATCCTTCACAGTTTGTCGCTCCGCGCGGACTCACCTTCGGCGACGCCGGCCGCAACTTCCTGAATAATCCCAGCCGCGTGAACTTCGATATGGCGGTGCTGAAGCATTTCAAAGTCCGGGAATCTGGTCAGTTGGAGTTCCGCGCCGAAGCCTTTAACGTTTTCAATCACACCCAGTTCCGGATTTACGATCCCGATAATCCAGGCAGCACGGGAAATAACATCGTCAGTTGCTATGCCGGCCCGCTTTACTCCGCCGGCTTTAAAGGCAGCGGAGCCGATTGCGTCACCGGAGCTTCCTTCTTGCATCCGCTCAACGCGCATCGGCCGCGCACCATTCAGTTTGGCCTCAAGCTGGGCTTTTAGGACGTGGAATGTCATGGAGACATTGACTAAAACTAGGGCGAAAAATCTGGCTGCCAGTGGGACGAGTTATGCGCCACCTGCGCGCTTGCCCGATGCCGCGCGTACGAAGGTTCTGCTTCTCCTCTTATTATTACTCGCCTGCACCATGATGCTTACCGCGTGCGGCGGCAGCAGTTCAAGTAGTTCCACCGTGGAAAACGTCACGCTTGCGGGCAACTGGCAGTTCGCGGTGGCGCCTCCATCCGACGGTTCGTTCCTGGGCGGCCTCCAGGGCGGCTTTCTGCTGCAGAACGGCAGCTCGGCGACCGGAGCCGCTGCCTACTCCGTCTCCTTGCCCGAACTCTTGATCCCATGCAGCAGCGGAACCGCTCAGATCACTGGAACCCTGAGCGGCCAGACCGTGACCCTTACCGCCGTCGCCGGCACCCAGACCTTCACGTTTACAGGAACGCTGGCTCTCAATAGCACACCAGTCGTTGGCTCAACAGTCTTCGTCGGCGAAACGATGTCCGGCACCTACACTTCGACCGCCGGCACCGCCGCCGACGGAACAGCCTGCGGAACTGCCCAAACCGGACTGCAATGGAGCGCCGTTCTCGTTCCGCCGATTACCGGAATCGTCCAAGGCAGCTTCCACAGCACCGGAGGCGCTGCCAACTTGAGCAATCAGGACTTCCTGCTCTCTGGCTCTCTCACCCAGGAGGCGAATACCGGAAAAAGCAGCGCTACCGTCAGCGGCAGTTTGAATTTTACAAACCCGGCAACGACCATCAGCGACTACCCCTGCTTCGATACCGCGTCCGTATACGGTCAAGTCAGCGGCAGTTCCGTCACCCTGCAGATCGTCGGAAGCGACCAATCAATCCTCGGTCAGATCGGCGAACCGGCCGATTCGAACGGTGTGACCGGCTTGAATCCCGTCACCGTACAGTCCGCGTCTAGCGGCTACATTCTCCAAGGGACTGGGCCTTCCTACATGGTGGCTACGAGCATGGCGACTAAGACGCCCTGTCCCGGCAGTCTTAGCAACACGCTTACTGCCGGAGACTACGGCAACGTTTGCCTGGCATTGGAGACCACCTTCGGAAGTGACGACTCGTGCCCGCAAGCAGTCACGCTGTCTCCATCCTCTCTGACTTTCCTCCCGCAAGTACTGGGCTCGCCTTCGACTACGCAGCTGATAACGCTGGCCAACACTTCGGGCGCCACCCTCGACAGTCTGACGGTGTCATTAGCCAACCTCAGCGGCGCGAAGAACTTTGCGGCGACGGATACGTGCGGCGCCAGCGGCGCTCCTTCGCAAGGTCAGCCTTTCAATCTCGATTCGGGGGCGTCTTGCGTCGTTACTGTCACTTTTGCCCCGCTGCAAACCTGTGCCGCGGGACTTCCGTCGACCCAATGCCCGTCATCGGTTACCGCAACCCTGACCGTCGCCGGTCCGAACAGCGAAACGTTCTCTGCAGCGAGCATCACCGGCACCGGGCTAAGCTCGTCCTCCTCGATTCGCGGATTCGATTTCGGTGCGCCCGGCATCTTGGAGGCGAACCTCCCTCAGCCGCTATTGTTCGCCGGCCGTAACGGGCATCCCGTGCGGATCTTGCCCAGCTCAAGCCATCGCACCTTCCAGGACGTGGAGCGTCATGCCTACATTGACTAAGAATTCAAGGCTTATCCGCGCGCATCGTGAACCGCTCCGGACTTCCGCAAGCGGCACGAGTGTACGGCCAGCAAATGGCCTGCGGTTCATGCTCGCCGCCATGACCGTAATGACAATCGCGCTTTCGGCGTGTGGAGGCGGATCTTCCAGCGACTCGCAGCAGAGCACAACCCTTTCCGGTAACTGGAAGTTCACCGTGTCGGCTCCATCCGATAATTCATTCTCCGGCGGCCTGCAGGGTGGCTTCCTGTTGCAAAACAACGGCTCCGTATCCGGAGCCGCGGTCTATTCCGTCTCGGCGCCCGCTCTCCCCGCAGCCCAGAACCCCTGCAATAGCGGATCGGCGCCGATCACCGGAACCATCAGCAACCTGAATGTAACCCTCACCGCCGTAGCCGGCTCGCAGACTTTCACCTTTACCGGAGCCCTGAGTTCCGATGGTTCGACCATGAATGGCACCTACGCGTCAACCGCCGGTACCGCGGCGGACGGTACCACACCCTGCGGAACCGCTCAGTCCGGCCTGCAATGGACTGCAAGTCTCGTCCCGCCCCTCACGGGCACAGTCCAGGGAAGCTTTCACAGCACCGGCGGAAACGCTGGCCTTGCCAATCAGGATTTTCTGGTCTCCGGGTCTCTAACCCAAGGCGAGAACATCGGAGCCAGCAACGCGACCGTCACGGGCACTTTGACCTTCATCGATCCGACCACAAATCTGGACGACTACCCGTGTTTCTCCACCGCTTCGGTGAACGGCCAAATCAGTGGCGATTTCGTCATTCTGCAAATCATCGGGACCAACGGTTCGACCGTGGGCCAGATTGGCGAACCGCCCAGTTCGTTTGCAATTACGGGCGTCAATCCCGTCTACTTCGGCTCTACAAACGGCGGGTATGCCCTGCACGGGGTCGGACCATCCTACTTGGTAGCCACCAAGGCCTGTGGAGGCAGCCTCAGCAGCACAACGACCGCCGGCGACTACGGCAACCTATGTCTGGCGTTGGGAACTTCAACCGCCTGCCAGCAGCCGATCACGCTGTCTCCGGCCGCTGTAACCTTCCCCGCTCAACTGTTGGGTTCGAGTTCGACCGCAACGTCGCAGACCATCACTCTCGCCAACAATTCCGGCTCTAGCCTGCCCGGTCTGACTTTGAGTTTTACTAACAACATCGGCACGTCATTCAGCGGACAAAGTGACTTCAACGGTGTGCCCAACTTTACCGAGCAGGATACTTGTGCCTCTTCGCCGGGGGCGACTTTTTCTCTCGCTTCGGGAGCGTCTTGTTCCATTACCGTAGCTTTTGCGCCGCAGGAGAGCTGCCCTTGGATTCCCTTCGGCAGCCCGGCATCCGTTACCGGCGCTGCGCCCGAATATTGTCCCCTTACCCAGAGCGCGGTATTGACCGTGAATGGCGTTTCGGGCGTCGATAACGACAATAAATTTGCCGCCTCCGTTACCGGCATCGGGCTCAGCGCGATTCAGCCCTCGACTCCAGAACTCGATTTCGGTGCGGAAGAGCAGCTGAATCCACCGGAAGCCAGCCTTCCTCAAGTGCTGTCCTTCACCAACACCAGTTCGAATGCAGTACAGATTCTGGGCAGCGCCCCTTGCGTGAACCCGCCTGGGCACAAACAACTCACGCTTCCCTCGCCAAGGCAGGCACAACCCGTTGCCGGGCTGCAAGTCGTTGCCAACTATTCTGGTGTGTCTGGCATTCTCGCCGACGCAAACAAAACCCCCGCCACGGTTATGTACAACTGCGACAGCGATCCCGACACTTCGCTGCCGAACTTCCAGATCTCGTCGGATGAATGCACTGGAACCTTGCTCGCGCCTCAGGCCACCTGCAGCCTGCAGATTGCCTATGTGCCGCAGCCAGGTACCAACGTAGCCAGCGGCCTGGATGCTTTTCTGGAACTGAACACGGAGCAGTGTTGGCCGGTTGATAGCCCTCCCGCCGAGTGCGAAATCGACAGCGGGCGTTTCCCGGTGGAGTTGAAAGCTAACACTCCGAGCCCGCTGCGCATGTCCCCCGGCGCCGGGCTCGATTTTGGAACCCAGAAGAAGGGCACTACCAGCGCCCCGATGACGGTGACCCTACTCAACGATTCGACTCTGGCGAACCCACAGACCGTGACCTTCGTGGGCACGATATTGGTACAAGGCAACTACTCGATTCCGACTGGTAGTGACACTTGCCCAGCAACCCTCGCTCCCGGCGCCAGTTGCACTCTCAGCGTGACTTTCACGCCCACCGGCACGGGATTTGAGGCGGGGCAACTCACGATTAATTACACGCAGCAGCCAAGCTCGGGAACGGCAACTACCGGCAATCCCCAATTCATCTATCTGCGGGGTACAGGACAATAGCTTCCGCCCTGGGGCACGGTTTTGCGTGGAAGCGAACAATGCGGTTTTGGAAAGTGACGCAATGACAGGCAAAATGACGCAACTTAATTCCAGGGGGTCGGCAGTGGCTACTCAACGATGGATTCTCTTTCTTCTACCGGCGGCATTGATCGCGGCACTTGCCGGATGCGGAGGAAGCACCGCGAATGTGCAGAATCCCGTGGCGCCGCCGCCGTCCAACGTCTCCATCGCCTTTCAGCCCGAGCCCGGAGGATCGCTCCCCGTCAGCGGCTCGGAAACCGTCACGGCGGTTGTCACCAACGACTCCAGCAATGCCGGTGTCGGTTGGACCCTTACCTGCCAAGCGGACCCACACAACAACTCCGGTCTTTGCGGCACGCTGAGTGCCGCTCACACCGCGAGCGGTTCACCCGTTACCTATACCGCTCCCGCGACTCTTTCCTCCAGCAGCATGGCCGTAGAGATTGTGGCCTTCTCGACCTATGAGAACACCGCGAACGTGGTCGCTCCGATCACCGTCTCAACCTTTGACAGCACCTTCCAGGCCGGCACCTATGTCCTACAGGCCCAGGGAATTCAAAACGGCGTCCCGTACCAGTTTGCCGCTGCTCTCACGTTCGACGGTAACGGGAATATTACGAATGGCGAACAAACCGCCAATTACGCGTCCGTATCTCGATCCGATGCCAATCTCACCGGCACCTATTTCGTCGGCAACGACGGCCGGGGCACAATCACTATCAACACCAATGACACCACGATTGGTGTAGAAACCTTCACCTTAGTCTTCCTCTCGAAATCTCAGGCACTGATTTCCCAGATGGATTTCGGTTCTGCGGTCACCGGAGCCTCCGCCACCGGAACCATGGATCTACAGACCAGCACCACCGCGCCCACCGACGGCTATGCCTTCGTGGTGAGCGGTACCGATGTCGTCAAAACGTTGCCGGTAGCTTTCGGCGGCGTCTTTAATATTGACTCGGCCCTCACAATTTCAGGAACCGGCAGCGTGACCGATGAAATCCTCGGGAAGAAAGTGAACGCAACCGATCTGGGGCTCTCGGGGACGCTCACGACTCCCGATCAATTCGGCGCGTTCACGTTGAACCTGTCGGCACCCTTCGGCACCGGTAACAAGGCGATACCCCTGCAGTTCACCGGATATATCGTTGACAGCACCCACATAAAACTCATCGAGACCGACACCGCTGCCAGCAACGCTTCACCCTTTGCCGCCACCGCCGGCCTCGCCATCGGCCAAGGCACTGCCACCGGCACCTTTACCAGCAACACGTCGTTCTCCGGAACCTACGTGTTTGGCGTTCTCGGCATCGATCTCAGCAACAGCAATACCGTGCCCTCCACGCTGACTTCGGCCGGCCTGTTCACCGCCGATGGCAGCGGCAATCTCACCAATGGATTCACGGATACGTTTCTCGTAGTAAACACCGTCCAGGGAACCACGGCCGCGCCACAAACGGGCGCTCAGATCAGTGCGGCATTCGGCGGGACGTATTCGGTCGACTCCGCTGGAACCGGCCGTGCCAGCCTGACCTTCGACAGCTTCAGCCCCGACCCCAAGCACGGATATCAACCCGTGTTCTTTTTCTATCTCACCGGCAACGGCAATCCTCCGCTGGTTCTCGCGGGCGGCGACACTCACTATCCCTCCCTGGGAGCGGGAATCGCCTACCCGCAATCAACCGCGACCGTCGCCTTCAGCGGCGACTACGGCATGAGCTTCACCCAGGACCAGACTGCCAGCAGCGAGAACGATGGCACCGCCCAGCTGAGTGCGAACTCCACAACCACGCCGCCTTCCTTGTCGGGCTTTGCGGACATCAATCTCAATATCAGCGTCAATCAGGACCAGCCGTTCACTGGCACCTTCTCTGCGCCCACGGCCACCGCTCCTTTCTCTGGCACTCTCCTGGGGACAAACAACAACAATGTGAACAGCGCCGTCTTCGACCCACAGATCGCGGTGGATTATTACTTCATCGACCCAGGTCACGGCTTCTTCGTCGAAACGGACTTGGTAACGTCGGGTGCGCAGCAAAACGGACAAGTATCCTTGGGCTACTACGCCGCGCGCACTCCGATGTGCGAGACCTGCCCGTAGCCACGCCTCATCGTGAATGCCGCAACGCCCTCGAAGCAGGGCGTTGCGACCTGATGTGCGTGAGAGGCACCAGCGGATGTAGTCCTTGGCGCAAGAGTTCGTCCTTCTGATACCCTGCAACCTATGCGCCTTCACCAGAACCTGCTCTTCTTCGTAGCCTTGGCCGGTTGCGTCTTCGCCCAAAACATCCAGCCTGTTGCCGACCGCCTGGCTACCCAGAACGCGCTTTTCGAAGAACAGTACGAATCCGATATCCGCAACCTTCCCGAGCGCGCCACCGCCTTCGGAGACTACCGCTACAACGATAAACTCGCCGAATACTCACTCGCAGCCATCGTTCAGCGTCACCAGACCGACCAGGCCTTCCTTGCCCGCCTCGAAGCCATCCCGACCGTAGGCTTCTCCGATCAGGACCAACTCTCGCACGACCTCCTCGTCCGAGTCCTGAAGCAGCGCATTGCCGACTTCGACCTCAAAGAGTACGAGATGCCCATCAACCAGCAGAATGGCATCCACACCGGACTCGCCGATCTTCCACTGTCGGTCCCGCTGGACTCGGTCAAGCATTACGAGGACTACATCGCCCGTCTTCACCAGATCCCTCGCGTTCTAAGCCAGACCACCGAAGTCCTTCGCGCCGGCATGAAAGACAAACTTATGCCTGTGAAGTTTCTTTTGGAGAAGCTCCCCGTCCAGTGCCAGGGCATCATCGACGCCGATCCCTTTCTCCAGCCGACGAAGAAATATCCGGCCAGCATCACCTCCGAAGACCAGAAGCGCCTGACCCAGCAAATCACCGACGCCATCAATACCGACGTAGTCCCAGCCTACAAAACCTTCGCCGATTTCCTCACTAAGGAATACGCGCCGCAAGGCCGCACTACTCTCTCGATTGCTTCTCTGCCCGACGGCGAGAAGCGCTACCAAAACGACATCTACGCCCGCACCACCACCCGCATGACGCCGGACGAAATCCACCAACTCGGCCTCCGCGAGATCGGCCGCATCCAGGCGGAAATGACGGCCATCGCCAAGAAGGAAGGCTTTGCCGATCTAGCCGCCTTCCGCGCATCGCTCAAAACGAATCCCAAATACATTCCCACCTCGGCCGAACAGATCCTCGAAGATTACCGCCACTACATCGCCCAGATGGAGCCGAAGCTTCCCCAGCTCTTCACGCTCCTGCCAAAGTCGCCGGTCACCGTCGAAGCAATCCCCGCCTTCCAGGCTGCCGCCGCAACCCATTACGTAACCGGCACGCCGGATGGCAAGCGTCCCGGCCGAGTCGTAGTCGCTACCTCCGACTTCGCGCATCGCTCCCTTATCGACGACGAGGCCATCGCCTACCACGAAGGCATCCCCGGTCATCACATGCAACTATCCGTGCAACAGCAGCTTCAAGGCATGCCCAAGTTCCGCCTCCATGGCCTCGGGTTTAACGCCTACATCGAAGGCTGGGCCCTCTATGCCGAGCAACTCGGCAAGGAAGTCGGCTTCTACCAGGATCCCGTGTCCGACTACGGCCGCCTCTCGTCCGAGCTGTTTCGTGCCGTGCGTCTGGTCGTCGATACCGGAATCCACTCCAAAGGATGGACCCGCGATCAAGTAGTAGACTTCTTTCGCAAGTCCGGAGCAATCGACGAACCGTCCATCCAGTCCGAAACCGACCGCTACATCGCCTGGCCCGCGCAAGCCCTCAGCTACAAACTAGGCCAGCTCAAGATCCGCGAACTCCGCGAACGCGCCCAAAAAGAACTGGGCTCCAAGTTCGATATCCGCAATTTTCACGACGAGATGCTAGATGGCGGAACGCTGCCCCTCGATCTCCTCGAAGCCCGCACCGACAAATGGATCGCGCAGCGGAAAGCAAAGTGATGCAGGTTGTTGAAGGGCTTGTGGCGGCGGTAGGCTCGAACTACGGTGGTTCGGCGGTGGACCATACATTTGAGCGTAAACGCCTGCTTACAACGCAGTCACGTCGAACCAGTTGCCCAGATGCC
>CAVZUP010000126.1:0-44653 GCA_963778255.1 uncultured Acidobacteriaceae bacterium | reverse complement strand
AATTCCAACCAGGCGCTGGTGCAGCAGATTATTTCTTCGGGACTGGCGGCACCGGGAGACACGCTGGCGATTCTTGGAATTCTGCTGGCTTCCGGGCAGGTCTCCAATTCTATTCTTACCAGCGGCGTAGCTCTCTTCGGTGGTGGGCTTACCGCGTCCGCACTGGAGCCGGGCACATTGAAGGCGAACTTCGCCCTGAACTCTTCCGACTCAAAGGAACTGGACCACATGCAATTGCGGCTGGAGAATGGGCAGGCGTCGACCGTCAAATCGGGAACGCGCTACCCGATTCAGACCTCGTCCTTTTCAAGCTTGTCTCCGAACCTTCCGAATCTCCCGGATTAACCGGTGCGGGAAGTTCGAGCACGCTGTCCTCACTGCTCGGTTCTCTAGGAAGCAGCGTGCCGAATGTACCGCAGGTGCAGTATCAGGATCTGGGGCTGACCTTGAAAGCGACTCCAAGCGTGATGAGGAATGACGACGTTGCGCTGAATATCGATATGAAAATCGACGCGCTGGCGGGGTCGGCGATTAATGGGAATCCCATTCTCAATAATCGCGCATATAACGGCGTGATCACGCTCAAGCAGGGCGAGAGCGTGGTGCTGGTAAGCGAACTGGACAGGTCGGAAAGCAGGGCGATCAGCGGACTGCCGGGGTGTAAGGAAAGAATGCCTGGCTTGAACAATGTGACAACCAAAGACAAACAGAAAAGCAATTCGACATTGCTGATCATCATGACGCCGCATGTGGTTCGGGGAACGCAGGCCGCAGGGGAAGCACACCGATGATGCGGGTGGAGTGACGGCCGACATCATGTCGGTGGTCTGGGCCACGCCAACGATGGGACCGTTGGGCGGGTTGATGGTGATTTCGGCTTTGTGGCGGCGCTTTTCGACGGCCAGAATCACCTTGGTCTCGAATCGGTCGCCCAGAATTTTGCGGATTTTATTAAGGCCGGTTTCAACTTCCTTGCGAATGATGGGAGTGAGTTCGTATTTTCTTGCAGTGTATTCCACGTTCATCGAATGACCTCAAAGTTTCAAGGTTTCAGAGTTTCAAGGTCTCAAAGATGCAAGGTTTCGGGCAACCTTGAAACTCTGAAACCTTGAAACCTGCTATTTCTTCACCCTTCTCTGATGCGTACTCGGAATCTTCATATCTTCCCGGTACTTCGCCACGGTTCGACGCGTGACCTGGATGCCCTGCGATTGCAGGATGCGGGTGATCTGTTCGTCGGTCAAGGGCCGGCTGGGATCTTCCTCTTCGATCAGCTTCTTGACGCGGCGTTTCAGAATCAGCAGCGAAGTGCCGCCGCCCTCGGGTCCCTGCACGCTCTCGGAGAAGAAATAGCGCAATTCGAAGACACCCTGCGGCGTGTGCACGTACTTATTCGCAACCGCACGGCTCACGGTGGAAGGATGCACGCCGATCTCTTCGGCCACTTCCTTGATCATCATTGGCTTCAGCCGATCGATTCCCCGCTCGAGAAAATCCTCCTGGCGCGCCACAATGGAATAGCACACCTTGGTGATCGTCTGCTTGCGCTGTTCGATGTTCTTGATCAGCTGAATGGCGGATTTGTAGCGATCTTTGACGTAGTTGCGCGTGTCGCGGTCGTTGCCTTCGCGCGTCAACAAACGCTTGTACGCCGGATTCAAGCGCAACTGCGGCAGGTCTTCGTCGTTCATGATGACCAGCCATTCGTCGCCATGCTTCACGAAAGCCACATCGGGCTCAATCAGACGAGCCGGAACTGTGTTGTAGCGCAAGCCCGGCCGCGGATCGAGGGTGCGGACATAGTCGAGCGCCGCCTGCACCGCTTCCACGGGCCGCCCGATGGCGCGGGCGATTTCCTTAAACTGCTTTAGAGTCACGGCCCGCAAATGCCGATCGACGACGCCAATCGCGTCTTTCACTACTTGCTCGGTCGTGCCATTACCGTTGGGGTGCAGGTGCAATTGCTCCAGATGGTAGCGCAGCTGGTAGAGCAGACACTCGCGCAGGTCGCGGCAGGCGATGCCTTGCGGATCGAACTGACGCACAACCTCCAGCGCCTCGTGCAGATCGGCAAGGGTGAAACTCACCTCCGGAATCCGGGCGGGCGCGGTAGCTGCACCCGTGGTGTTCCCGTGGCTCGCCGGGCTCGGCGGATGGAGTTCAGACGCCGGAGCTTCGGCCTTCTGAGCCTCGAGCGCATGCACCTCGCTTGCAGGAACCTCGACGGCTATCCCGGGATGAACCTCGGTCGCAATCGACGACGGAATGCCCTGAAACTGAGTGTCGACTTGGGCGGGATGTGCTGCGTAGGGTAGGACGCTCTCTTCTGCCCCATAAGAAACCTCGACGTCTTCTCCAATGAGGTCGTCCGATGCAGGAACTGAACTCTCTGGGTCGAAGCCGTCCAGATCGGAGGTTCCGGACGGGGTCTCGGCGACTGCCAGTCCAAGCGCCTCCGCTTCGCCAACGATTTTGGCGGCCACTTCCACATCGGCCTCGGGCGGGGCGACCGGCGCGATGCCCAGCAATTCTTCGTCGCTGGCAATCAGGTACCCTTCTTCGTTCAAATTCCCAATGATCAGCTCGGCGGCCTGCTCCACGGGCGGGCGCACGGAAATTGCTCCCAGCTGCCAGAGCAGATGGTCGCTCAAGTTCCCCGGCTTTGAGAGGAAGTTCTCGAACGAAGGCTTCTCAATCTCTTCCATTTCTCCCGAACTGCGATAGCCGGGATCCAGATACTCCTGGAAAAACGAGCCGAAGTCGATCTCCTCGAAGGGATCCTTCTTCTCATCCGCAATGGGCGTCGCCTCATCGGACGTCGCTTTCGATGCCAGCCGGTCGCGTTCTTCCTCCTGGCGGCCGACATCGTCGAGCAGCGGGACGGCGTCTTCCAACTCTTCCAGCACCGGGTTCTCGACCATTTCGGCATTGATCATGTCCTTGAGCTCAAGCTTGTTGAGCGCAAGCACGGAGACCATTTGCACGAGACCCGGCGTCAGAATCTGCCGCTGGGATAACTTGACGTTCAGTTTGTGCTGAAGAAAAACCATTTCACCCTAAAAAGTTCTCAGTTCCCAATTCTCAGTCAACCCGTGGCCCTTTAGTTTCCGGCACATCGGGGTGTGGAAAAAATAGCTTCTCATGCACCGAGGTAGATTGGGTGGACACGAAAGGTCAATGTGCCCACGCGTTGGTAACTAGAGGTATCGGATAATCGGGTCATCGGATCATCTAAATTCAAATGCCTTTGACTTTCAATGACCCGATCACCCGATGACCCGATCACCCGATTATCCTCACATTATCCTCATACCAATGAGAAGCTCTCCCCCAAGTACACTCTTCGTACCTCCGGGTCACTTCCCAATTCCTCCGGCGTACCGGAGCGGAAGATGCGGCCCTCGTTAATGATGTAAGCCCTATCCGTCACCGACAACGTCTCCCGGACGTTGTGGTCCGTGATCAGGATTCCGATCCCACTGGCCCGCAGATCGGAGATGATCTTCTGCAAATCCAGGACGGCGATCGGATCGATGCCCGAAAACGGCTCGTCGAGCAATATAAAAGTGGGGTTGATGCAGAGCGAACGCGCGATTTCCACCCGGCGCCGCTCCCCGCCCGACAATGCATACCCTTTGTTCTGCCGGATATGCTCCAGCCCAAGCTGGTCAATCAGCTTCTCCGCCTTTTCGCGGCGTTCATGCCAGGAAATCGGCTGGACTTCCAAAACGGCCAGGATGTTCTCCTCGACCGTCAGCTTACGAAAAACCGAGGCTTCCTGCGGCAGGTAGCTGATACCGTACTGGCGCGCCCGTAAGTACATGGGAACGCTGGTGATATCTTCGTCGTCGTATAAAACCCTGCCGGTGTCGGGAGGAATCAGACCTACGATGGCATAGAAGCTGGTGGTCTTTCCGGCGCCATTCGGTCCCAGGAGGCCCACGACCTCGCCCTGTAGGACCTGCAGACTGACTCCGTTGACTACGCGTCGGCGACGATAAGATTTACCGATTTCGTCAGTGGCCAGCGTGTGCATTTATCGTGCCACTTGCGTCCGCGTGACCGCTGGGGACGTTTGTCTTCCTTCCACGAGCACCCTATCATCGTGTCTGTAGAAAGTCAACGAATCGCCCGTGGTTTTGCCCCGTTCGGCATCAAAAATGCTAGGCGGCCCGCTCAAAAGTCCGCCGGTCAGGACGAACTTGTCGTCCGCCGATGTGTACACCAAGCGGTCTCCGGTGGCGTGCCGGGCTGGTTGCGTAATGACCACGCTCTTCTCCGCGATGATCCGGTCCACCTGCCCGGGCATAGCCAGGTTCGCCGTTGCTCCTGCCTTCGACTGACTACGCGCCAGCAAGAATACAGTCATCTGCTGTCCTGTCATGGTCGCGTCGGTCGCTTTTGCGGTCACCCCACCATCCAGGAAGATCTTCCGCTCTTCGTCAGTGTAGTTAAGATGCGCCGACGCAATGTGAACCGGGGTCACCTTGCCGGTTTTGTCCACTTGCACCAGCACGGTCGAAACCGGCTGCGCCTCGCCCTGGGTGTCCCCGTAAGCAACCAGCGAGCGATGGTCGCGATCGAATTGGATCATGGGAGCCTCTACGACGTTCGCGTCTTGCCATAAGCGGGCGTCGCCGCTGTACAGGGCAATCGCCGGGGAACGATGTGCCGTCATGGTGCGGCTGGTGACGTGGATCGGGTCGGAGGAAGCGAGCATGGCGCCATCCGGTTGTGCCTTCAGATCGGAGTAGGTGCTCTTGACGTCGCCCTCGGCCACGGCGTCACCGGTCGTGCGGTTGACGCGAATCTTCTGGGCTGTTGTCGTCATGCCGCGGTCGACCACGCGAGGCGATCCGGTCAGCACGAACAGTTGGTCGACTGTGGTGTACTCTCCGCGCTGCGCCCACGCTTTTTCTGTGCCATCGACGTAGGTGAAAGCGCCAGTCTGGGCGATCGACCGAACGCCGCCTTCGGGCAGAAAGACAACATCCAGCATTTGGCTGGTCGACACGCGGTCGACCGGTCCGGGAGCGCCGGCGTCGAGTTTATTTGAGACGATCTTAGTTGGGTCAATCTTATTTCGGTCAATCAGGCTGCTGACAATTTTCGCGTCCGGTTCTCCATGCAGCGTTGCCAGGCGGTTCTTCTCGGTGAATTTCGCGGTGAACTTCGCGGCGGTGACCACCGTCTTCTGATTTGCATCCGGCTGCGTGATGACGATCTGCGGCGGCCCGCTGGTTTCCGCACGCTCCAACAGGTGGCCGTCTTTCACGGTGAAGTCCATCACCGGGGCGGTCACGTCGATGTCTTGAGCGCCAGCCTTCGACGGCGAGGATGCCGCCGCCGTTGAAGTCCCGCTCTCGGTTCCCTTCTGCGTGAGCCGCACGCCATCCTCGGCATGAACCGTCTTCAGGATTTGTTGCCCCACGAAGTGCAGCGTCGCCTTTCCCGCGGCAGCATTGGCGGTCTGTTTTCCTTGAGAATCGAGGTGGACGTTGCCGGTGAGAACGGCGGTGGTGAGCAGATTCCGGGCTCCAGTCAGCCACATTTCGGCGCGGTCGGAACTTTCGTGGGTCTCGGTGGCGCCATGGACCACGCTCTCCACGTCGCCCTCGGCAAGAATGCGTTCGACCGTGTTGTCCTCGCGAAGAAAAAAGGTGGCGTAATTGGAACGCGCTTCCTGTTGCTCCCGAGCCAGGCGAACGGCGGTGAGAAAAACCTGGTGGGGCTGCTTCGTAATCAGGCCTCGATCCGCATTCAGGCGAACGGGTTGAGGCCGGTTGACGGTGACCACGACCGCCGACAGCAGGTTCATCGTGCCCGTCTTGGCCTCATATTGAATTCCCACCGCCGAACCGGTTGCCTGCGGCGTCTGAAACTCGACCTTTCCCGTGGAGGAAGCGTTGCCCGTATTCTTGTTGAAGACCAAGCCGTCGGTTTCAAGGTGAAGTGGGGCTTTGGTTTGCTCCGGAGGGGACTGATCCGAATGCCGAATGCCCTCGGGATTCGCTTGCAGGTCGATCAGCACCCGGCCCTTCGCAGTCACGTTGCCCGTACCGGGATCGTACTCGAAATCGTCGCCGGCAATCTGGTCGAAACGACTGGCATCCTTGCCATAGACAACGATCTTGACGTCGTGCAACTCCGCCCGGCCGCCTTCCTTGAACTGCACTGCCTTGGAGGCGCTCACCTTAAACTCGGTGCGGCCTTCGACGGACTTGGAGATAGAAAAGCCCTCGGCGGTCTGTTGAATTTCCACGCCGAGTTTCGCGGGAATAGTGTGGATGGCCTTGCGCAAACTCCATTGGGCGTAGAAATACATTCCCGCCACGGTCGCAATCATGACAATGGCGCCCAAGGCGAACCAGCGGCGCAGACGCGAGACCTGAGAAGCCATCAGAGGCTAGTGTAACGCCTCGGACGCGACCGCACCCGCTCAGGGGCAGGTGAGTGTAAGCCGCCGCAACTCGCCGTTTTTCCATCCCGAGCCGTTGGTCGGCAAATGCGTGAAGTAAATGTAGAAGCTCTTCCCCAGGATGTGCGGGTCGTCGCCGAGTCCGACAGCAGTGGGGTAGGCCGCGATTGGGCCATAGGTACCGAGCGCGATGGGAAGTGTCCAGGTCAGACCGTCGACGGATTCGGCATACCCGAACGCGGTGTCGTTCGAAATGATCATCACGTAGCGCTGGATGGCGCTGTTGTAGTGAATATCGAGATAGCCTTGAAACGCGGAGTGGGGGTTGAGGTCAGTGGAAGCTCCGCCGATTGCCGGTTGCAGGCGCCAGCTGCCTTGGTAGAACTTTTCGAAGGGGACAGCGTGGTGAGGAGCCGGGCCGAACGCGGCATTCAGAACGTCAGAAGCCAGCGCCCGAGCAACGGAGACGTTGGTAGACGTGGTCGGGTGCGGCGTACCGTTGGCAATCCAGTCGGGGAAATATAAATAGAAGTACTTGCCGTCGGGCGAGAGTACGAGCGGTCCGTCGCCGATTTCAAAGCCGTCGAGCCCGACCGCGTAGGCCTGGTTCAGGCGGATGATTTCGCCGAGGTCGGTCCAGGTTAGTCCGTTATCAGTGGACGCGGCCAACCCGAGCGCGGCGTAGAGCGCATCCTTAGGGAGCTCGGCGTGATATGTCGCCAACAGGTTCCCGGCGCCGGTCATGCCCGCTGGGACTTGATACACCGGGCCTCCGCCCATGTAGCCATAAGTTGAATAGTTGGGATTGACCGCCGGATCGGGATTCGTGGAGACGCTTACATCCTGGGGATCGCCCGATCCAAGTGGGTTGTCGAGCGTGCCCGCCGTGGCGACAATCGATCCACTCTTGTTATTGCCGACCCAATGACCTTGCCACATCTGCCGGTAATGCGCACCACCATCGCTGCCAAAGAACTCGTAGCCGCTACTGGTCTTGATGATTCCGAGAGGCGTGTCGGGCCAGGCAAAGCCGCTATAAGTATCCGTGAGCGGAGGCTGCGCCTTGCGGCCGGCCTCAAGGCGCTGCCCCGGCGAGACGACGACGATTGGCGTCGTGACCGAGGGTTGGCACACCTGGGCAGTGCCGAATCCAGACGAGATCTGCAAGAAGCCGACTAGCAAGGTAACGGAGGCGAACTGGGCACGGACGAGCATAAGGCATTCTCGAATCTGCTATTTGTGCAAATACGTGGGCCGGAAGACGGTCCGGAACGGCACGCGACCCCAGCCAATATCCTATAGGAACCCGTTCACCTGCGGAATGTTGCGGGAAGTGAAATTCGGCGATGCGGACTTTAGGGTGAGCGGGCAAAAAGCGCGTCAACCACGGGGTACACGGGGTCGCACGGAGGAACCTCCGGCTCCATTAAGAACTTCCTACACTCGACCGTGGCCCTACAGCCGGCGCACCAGCGTTCCGGCGAGCAGGTCGTGCAATCCCTGTTTGCGCTCTGTGAACGCGACCATGAGATAGCCGATACCCAGGATCATGGCAGAAAGCCACTTGGCAAAATGCCTTCCCGTCGCGCGTTCGAAAGAGATGCGGTTGCCGTTGAGGTCGGTAACCTTCATCCCAAAAATCATCTTGCCGAGGGTTGCCTGGTAGGACGAGCTTTCCATGAAGGCCTCGTACAGCCAGGAACCAAAAAGCAGCACGATGACGGTGAGCCCGCCGCCCAGGATGGCCATTCCAGCGTGAGGAAGGCCAGGCATCATCCCGCCAGCGAACCCGAGACCGCCGAAAATAAGGTGGATCGGAGACACTACCACCCGCAAGATGATGCCGTCGATGATGGCCGCCACCACGCGAATCCAGAATCCTCCGTAGCCAGCGGCCATCGCTTGCGCAACCGGCGGATAGGAAGGCGTTGCGGGCGAGTAGGGAGCCGGTGGGACGGCGGGCGTGGGGTTGGTGGGTGTTCCACAGCGACTACAGAACTGAGCGCCGGTGGCATTCTGCGCACCGCATTTGTTGCAGAAGAAGATTCCGTTCATGCCCGGCACTATAAAGACGGATTGGCGTCTTGTCAAAAGCGGGCGCGCACGATGTCGCGCAGCGTCAGCTCCAAGCCGCCGAATTCTGGATGGTCGTTCATGCCGAGTGAGTAGGCGATATCCAGGCGGTCGCCGGCCAGCAGTTGCAAGCGGTCGCAGGATTCCTTCAGTCCCCAGCCCATGGCTTTGAAGGCGATGTGGTCGCGCCACGATGATTGTGTGGTGGCGGGGCTCTGCCCGGTCCCCACAGCTGCGCCATTCGACCCCGCTGCCACGCGAAGTCGCACGTGCTTTTCCTTCACCGCCGCGGGAGGCGCCATCAAACGCACTGCTCTTGCGGCGAAAATAGGCTCTCGATTCTCCATGCCGAAAGGCTCCAGCAAGAGCAGCGCCTGGTGCAGTTCAGGCGTGACTTCCCCCAGGGGCAGCTCTCGATCAACCTCCAACTGGGGCTCGAAATCGGCAAGGGTCAGGCGAGCGCGGGCATAGGCGTCTAGATGCTGGCGGAGTTTCTCCACGTTGGCGCTGGACATGGCGAAGCCAACCGCGTGCGCGTGACCGCCGTAGCGGGAAAACAGTTCGGAACAGGATTCGATGGCATGGAGCAAATGAAACGCTGGAATCGACCGTCCGGACCCGTGGGCTTCGTCACCCTCGCGTGAGATTACCAGCGTCGGCCGTCCGTGGCGATCCACCACTCGCGATGCGGTGATGCCGATCACGCCACGATGCCAGCCTTCGCCATCGAGCACCACGCAATAGGCTTCACGCAGCGCGGGCTCTTCTTCCAGACGGCGTTCGATGTTCGCCATGATGCGGCGTTCTTCGTCCTGACGCTCCGCATTCAGCTGATCGAGTCGGCCGGCGAGCTTTCTGGCGCGCTCCATGTCTTTCTCGTTGAAGAGTTCCACCACGTCGCGAGCCACGTCCATGCGGCCAGCGGCGTTCAGGCGAGGTGCGATGCGGAAGGCGACCTCGGTCGCCGTCAGCGCCCGTCCGTCGCCGAGCTTCGCAACCTCAAGCAGTGCTTTCAGCCCCACGTTCACTGGACGCCGCAGGCCCTGCAATCCCAGCTTTGCGAAGACGCGGTTCTCGCCCAGCAAGGGGACGGCATCGGCGATGGTCGCAATCGCCACTACCTTCATGAACGACATCAGCAGGCGCGACTGGTCTTTTGTGTCCAACCGCCGCTGCATCAATCCCTGGGCCAACTTGAAGGCTACGCCCGCGCCACACAGATGTTTGCAGGGATAATCGCATCCGTTTTGATTTGGATTAATAACGCTCAGCGCCTGCGGCACGCCGTCCGCGCCCGGCAGGTGATGGTCGGTGACAATCAGGTCGACGCCGGTGCGGTGCGCTGTTTCGGCGGCGGCGAAGGCGCGAATGCCGGTATCAACGCTGATGATCAGCCTGACACCTTCGGCGGCGGCACGCTCGATCACTTCGTCACGCATACCGTAGCCTTCTCGGATGCGGTGCGGCACGTGAAAATCGGCCGCGCCGCCGCAGAGTTCGATGGCCGTCTTGAGAATGACGATAGCGGTGGTGCCATCCACATCGTAGTCGCCGTAAATCAGAATCTTTTCTTTGCGCTCCAACGCCGCTTCCAGGCGATCCAGAGCGGACTTCATCCCCGCCATCCGCAGTGGGTCGTGGAGGTCGCCTAGTTCCGGCGAAAGAAAACGTGCGGCCGCTTCCGGCTCTTTGATGCCACGGCTCACAAGCAAGTCGGCAAGCACGGGCACGGCCGCGGGAATGATTTTCAGTTTGGAATCTCGCAGCGCCGCCGCGAGCACGCTGGCTTTCAGAGCATCCGGCGGATTGGAGATCCATCGCATGGGCAGTATCGAGAAGAACCAGATTAGCAGTTTAGGCGTCAGGTCTTAGGTGTCAGGTCTCAGGAAGATCGTCACAACAAGGATGGAATTGACAGCGTCTTCCTGGAGACTCCTGGCCTGTAACCTAAGACCTGATACCTGATTCACGAATCTCCCGAGATTGCCGATGGAACATGACGGGAGAAGTGCGATGGCTCTGGCGACAGGTGCGTCTAAAGCGACGGAGGCGATCGAGCTGCGGTGGGATCCGGACAGTATTCCTCCCTTTCCAGCGATCGCGCTGAAGGCTCTGAGACTGATGGGGGGTACGGACACGTCTTTGCTTGAGCTCTGCGATCTGATCCGTGCCGATCCCGCATTCTCGGTCGCGGTTCTTAAGATCGCCAATTCTCCGCTGGTGGCTTTTTCCAAGACCGTCAACAGCGTGTTGCAGGCATCGATGCTGCTCGGCTTCCAGCGGTTAAGGAGGGTGGTCATCACGGTTGGCCTGAAGGCCTATCTAAAAGATTCCTACACGCCGCTCATGAAGTCATGCTGGCGTCACAGCCTGGCTTGCGCAATCGTGGCCGAACGCAGTGCAAGGTTAAGTTTCCTGGACAACGATTTCGCCTACTCGGCGGGCATTCTGCACGACATCGGCAGGGTTGCTCTGGCCACCGTCATGCCTGAGTCTTATGCTCGCGTGGTCGAGCGCGGGGCAGACCGGATCCAGGATCTTCTCCAGAGCGAACGCGACCTGTGCGGACTCGATCACTGCCAGGCGGGGAAGTCGCTGGTGACTATCTGGAATCTGCCGGAGACGTTCCTTCAGGTCACCGCGTGCCATCATGACGCGGAAACGCACGCCCAGGGGATAGCCGCCCTGATTCCGCCGAGCTGTGCGCTGGCGGATGCGCTCGGGTTTGGGGTCGTCCTTTGCCGATTCTCACGCGGCTACAGCGAGATTCTTGCCGATTTTTCAGAGCCAGTGCGCAAGAACCTTCCCGCCAGCGCCAAAGAACTCGCCACGGAAATCGCGACTGAGATTAAAGTGCTTGAGTCGGTTTAACTCGGCCTGCAGAAACTTCCATTCCATGTCCGGCGGGAAGCTTGAACCACGAAGGACACAGGGAACACGAGGGAGCACCAGGCGCTTACCTAGCGCTCATCGTCCTGGTCAGGCTCGTCAATCATGAATCCGCCGGCATCATCGGCCAGTTCGCGCAGGCGCTGGTAGCTTTCGTACCATTCGGTGCCCGCTTCGTAGACGAAAACACATCCCTGGTAGGCCCACCCCAGTTGCACGAAGCCGGTCTTGCCGACGTAGGACTTCAGCCAGCGGCTTTCTTCCAGATCTTCTTCACTTCGGAATTCGCCCTCGGCTAGCAACTGGGACAAGCGGTCCAACTCTTCGCGATCGAGCGCCCAGGAATGCATGGTGAGGAAAACCGCGCCCGTGGCCTTCGCCAGTTCTACAAAGTCCTTCCAGCCGTCGGGGTTTTTTCCCGAGTCCCACAACACGCAGGGAATCTCTTCGCATTCGACATAGCCAAAGAAACGGCGCATGCCCAGGCCTTCGATGAAGGCCGTCATATCGTCTTTCATGCCCGTCAGGTCGTCTGGATGTGGAGACATGGAGTTTTATTATTGTACGGCTTGGGGCGAGTCAGCCGCCACTGGGGCTAAAAAGAGTCGCTGGTCGTCCGTCGCTGGTCGTTCGCGGTTCGACTCGATCCGCTGGATCGGGGAAATTGCTGGACCGGGACGTCTTTCGCTCGCCAACGACTGACGACCGGCGACCAACGACCGTCTCACATGTGTTAAACTTTCTTTTCGAAAAAAAGACGTTTTATCATGCTCTTTTCTAAAGAATATGTGGGCTATCTGGCCCGCGAGGTTTCCAAAAAACTGGTGGCGAGCGGTCTCATTGAGACCAAAGCGATGCCTGCTCTGAACGAGAAGGTGCACGCGGCTCTGCTCGAAGAACTGGCGCTCGAAGACCGCATCAACGATGAGGTGCGCGTCATCCTCGAGGCTTATTCCGAAGAGATGCAGAAGAGCGGGGCCAACTACCAGGAAATGTTTCGTAAGGTGAAGACCGAGCTGGTGAAAAAATACAAGGCCGTTCTTTAAGCAAAATCAGAAGACTGCCCCAGAGGATCCGCCTGCTGTGCGATTAAGCCGCGACAAAGTCAATAAACTCGCCCACACCGTCACCGACGCCGTCGCCGAACTCGATGAAGTCGAGTTCATCGAAGACCGCAATACGATCCGCCTCGAAGTCCGCAAGATTCTTGAAGAACTCCTGATGCAGGAAGCCCGCATCGACCAAGCCGCCCGGCAGAAAATCGAAAGCCAGCGCCGCACCATCATCGAGGGCTCCGAAGAGTGGTCGATTCTCTACCGCAAGTACTACAACGATGAAGTCAAAAAGCTGGGTGTGTAAGCACCAGTTGCCAGTAGCCAGTTGCCAGCCTCAGAATTAGAGACCGAAGAGTACCCACGCGTCTTTTTATAGTGTTTCCTTTCCTGGTCCTGGCTGGGTACTGGATACTAGGTACTGGGTACTTTCATGGACCGAATCGTCTTCGAATCCGTCCGCAAGAGCTTTCGCCATCGCCCCGCTTTGTTTAATTGGCTGGGACGGGAGCGCGGCGGCGAAACGATTGCTTTAAAGGATGTCTCTTTCTCGGCAAAGCGCGCCGAGGTGTTGGCACTGCTCGGCCCGAACGGCAGCGGGAAAACCACGGCACTCAAGCTGATCTCGACCATGCTCCTGCCCGATGCGGGATCGGTGCGCGTGGGCGGGTGCGATGCGCGGCATGATGCGGGCGCCGTGCGGCCGCAAGTGGGGATCGCGGTAGCGACCGAGCGTTCGTTCTTCCCTCGTCTCTCCGCACGTGAGAACCTGGAATTCTTCGCCGCGCTCGACGAAGTACCGCGCGGCGAACGCGCGCACAGGATTCACGAGGTTCTGCTCGATACCGGGCTCGAAGAGCAAGCCGACAAGCTGGTCATGAAGTTTTCCAGCGGTATGTATCAGCGGCTGGGGATCGCGCGGGCGCTGGTGAAGCGTCCCAGCGTATTGTTGCTCGACGAACCGACGCGCAGCCTCGACGCCGCAACCACGGCACATTTCTGGGCTACGATTCGCGCGCTGGCGCGACAGCAAACCACCGTTTTGCTCGCCACCCACAATTTCGCGGAAGCGGCTGCGGTCGCGGATCGCCTGCTCCTGCTGCATCGTGGTGAATTGCTTGCCGATCGTCCGGTGGGCGGCCAGAGCGGGGAAGCTCTGCGCGCGTTCTATTTCCAGATGACCGGCGAGATCGATGAGGCCGTGGCAGGCTTCGGTAAAGCTCTGCCATCGTTGTCCAGCCCCTAAAGGGCATTTGGTATTCGGAGTCTCTTGGCGACATGACATCGATCCTCGACAAGCTCTACGCCATCCTGCGCCGCGATTTGCTTACAGCGATTCGCCATCGCAGCGGTTTTGTCGTGACCCTGGTGGGCGTGTTCGTTGAGCTGGCTGCGTTCTATTTTCTTTCCCGCGCCATCGGTCCCGGCTTTCGACCTGGTGGGCTCGAGTACTTTCCGTTTCTCATGGTGGGCACGGGAGTTTATACATTTTTTGTGATGAGCGCACAGGCCTTTCTGAGCGCGGTGCAGGAGGCACAGCAGACGGGAACGCTGGAGGTGCTGATGACGACCTCTACCGCCCCGGCCGAACTCGTGATCCTCAGTTCCATTTCCGCCTTTGCCGGGAATCTGGTCAACCTGCTGGTCTACCTTTTCGCGGGAGTGGCGATTTTCCGGGCTGCGATTCATGCCAGCGTTTTCTCGTGCCTGGCGGTGCTGATTTTTTCCCTGGCGATCGCCCTGGCTCTCGGGATCGCAGCCGCCACGCTTCAGGTTGCGTTCCAAAAAGGCTCGGCGTTGCTGTGGCTGCTCGGCTCCGGGCTGTGGTTTTTGAGTGGAACCATGTTTCCGATCCAGAGCTTGCCTCGCCCGCTCGAGATGCTGGCGCGCGCGGTTCCGCTCACGTATGCCGTCGACGGTATGCGCCGGGCGCTACTGGAAGGGCAGTCCTTGAGGACGATGGCTCCGACGCTGGCCGCGCTGGCTGGATTTAGCGTAGTTCTGTTGCCGCTCGCGCTCACCGGCCTGTCGCTGAGTTTGCGGCGGGCGCGGCAGAATGGAACTCTTTCTTTTTATTGACGATGTTGATTCGCGCCCGGCTTGCGATCAGGAAATTACGCCCAAGTCGCGATTGGCACGGGGAAAGTCGTGTAGTACACTGCCCTTACTCTTACCAAAACTGGGGGATAAGCGGCTGATGACCAGCTGGCTTGACCAATTATGAACGACAATCCGGCCCCACAAAAAGAACAGCAGCAACCGAGCAACTTGACTAAGGAAAAGAAGCTCTACCGAAAACCGGCCTTCCGCCATGAACGAGTTTTTGAGACGCTCGCTCTATCATGCGGCAAGCTGGCCGGCACCGGCGGCCCATGTCAGTTCTCGCAGAAGACTTCCTGAAACTGGAGGACACCCCGAGCGCACAACGCTCCGCTTTGGTGGCGGATGTTTTGCGCCGCAGCGGTTCGTGTGGGCGCGTGCGCCTGCGCGTTCACGGGGAAAGCATGCTGCCCGTGCTTTGGCCCGGTGATAGGGTCGAGATCGCAAGCTGCCCGCTCGCGGACCTCCGGCCTGGCCAGATCGTACTCGCCCTCCGTGATGGACGCCTTTTCCTGCATCGCCTGGTCGCGACCCGTCCGGATGGATTCCTGCTACGCGGCGACTCCATGCCTGGCGCCGACCCTTTGTTTCCTCCCGAAGCGCTGCTGGGCCGACTTGTGCACGGGACTAAACCAGGGTCCGTGTTGTTCCGGGCGGTGGGAATGCTGCTCTGTTATTGCAGTGTGGCCCGGCGTTTGGCTTTGAAACTTCACCAGCGCAGGCAGATATCGGCGCGCGAATTTCGAAGTGTGGAATCCTTGTGATGGTCGAACCCCGAAAATCCGCTTGCGTCGAAATTGGAGGGATTCCGATTGCCCTTACCACCCACGACCAGGGCTTTCTCGATCTGCTGCGCCAGCGTTATGCGGGGTTCCTGAGTTCCTCTCGTCCTGAATTTGAGCTTGAGTTTGATCTCAGTTCCACGGGACCGATTTCCGACGACGACGTTCGGGTTCGCCGCGACGGCGACGATTGGATTCTGGAGCGCGGCGACTTCCGCGCCCGCTGGGATCCACGCTCGGGGCATGGCAGCGTGCGACAGAATGCCAACCCGTATTCGCTCGATTCCGTGCTGCGCATTCTGCACAGCCTGATTCTCGCCGAGCGCGGCGGATTCCTGCTGCATGCGGCCAGCGCGATTTGCGATGGGCGGGCGTATTTGTTCTCTGGAGTCTCGGGCGCGGGCAAAACCACGATGACGCGGCTGGCGCCAGCCGATGTCACCCTGCTTACCGACGAGGTTTCGTACTTGCGTCCAGGAGATAGCGGGTACGCGGCCTTCGGCACTCCTTTCGCGGGAGAACTGGCCAAGGCCGGAGAGAATTGCAGCGCTCCAGTGTCTGCTCTCTTTTTTTTGGAGCAGGGTTCGGAAAACCGCGTCGATACGTTATCGTCCACAGAAGCGGTACGCCGGCTCATGCGTAATATTCTGTTCTTCGCCGAGGACCGCGACCTGGGAGAAAAGCTTTTCGCCACGGCGTGCGATTTTGCCGCCAGGGTTCCCATTCGCCGCCTGACGTTCTATCCTGATGGCAAGGTGTGGGACCTGGTGCGCAACTTCGATCGCAACTTCGATCGCAACGTCGATCGTAACTTCGACCGCAATTCCGCACGCAGTCTTCAGGGGGTGGCCGAGCATGTCTGACCATTGCATTTACATTGCGCGCAGTTCTGCCATCGCCGCCCGCGCGCTGGCCGGGGAAATGATGGTGATGAACTCGGCCGATTCGACTTTCTTCACCCTGAACGAAGTCGCAACCGCCATCTTTCAAGCTGCCGACGGCCGCACTCCTCTGCGGGAAATTGTCCGCGACCGCATCTGTGAGCAGTTTGACGTCGATCCCGAACAGGCCCAGGCCGATGCCGAGCAGTTCGTCGCCGAGCTTTCCGGCCATGGAATTCTTCTCGTTTCCAACCAACCACTGCCCTCGAAAACGGCCTCGGAGACGCCCCGATGAGCCTGATGAGCGAAGTGGGCCAGAAGGCATTTAACCTGGGCGTGCCCATCGCCGTGCACATCGATGTCACCTATCGCTGCAACGAGCGCTGCGTGCACTGTTATCTCGATCACGACGACCACGGCGAGATGACAACCTCGGAAATCAAGGATGTGCTCGATCAGCTGGCAGAGGCGGGCGTTTTCTTTATCACCCTCAGCGGCGGCGAGGTCTTTATGCGCCGCGATTTTTTTGAGATTGTCGAATACGCGCGCCGTCTTATGTTCAACGTGAAGATCAAGACCAATGCGGTCATGATCCACGAAGAGGAAGCGCGGAAACTTCGCGACCTCGCGGTGGATACCATCCAGATCAGCGTCTACTCGCATCGCGCGGAAGTGCACGACGCCATCACCAAGCTGCCGCACTCGCTCGAGCGCACCATCAAAGCCATTCGCTTCTTACGGGATCAAGGGTTGCGCGTCACCATCGCCAATGTGCTGATGACCGCGAACTCCGCCGATCACGGCGGCGTGCAAAGGCTGGCCGCCGAACTGGGCGCGCACTACACGCTCGATCCCACGATCACGCCCATGATGGACGGCGACACTTCCGTGCTCGCGCTGCGCATTCCGGGAGAAGAACTGCCGGCGGTCTTCCACAATCCGGCGCTGGTCAGCAATCAGGAAGAGTTCTGTGCGCCTCCCCAGCCGCCATCGGCTCAGGATCTCGAGGGTTATTCGTGCAGCGCGGGCCATTCCTTCTGCTACATTTCGCCTTACGGCGATGTCTTTCCCTGCGTGCAGTTTCCACTTCCGACGGGAAACATCCGGCAGCAGAAATTCGTGGATATCTGGAATTATTCTCCGGAAATGAAAGAAGTCCGGTCGATTCAGGCCAAGGACCTGACTGTCTGCTCGTCGTGCTCGCATGTCACTAGTTGCACGCGTTGTCCCGGATTGGCATATATGGAAGGAAGCATGCGGGGCCCATCGACGGCGGATTGCGAGAAGTCTTTCTACCGGACGGGCGTGCCCACTGCAAACATGCTGCAGCAGGGATTGGCGAAACCACGCGCTTCATCGGGCAGCAGCGCGCCGCTCATACAAATTCGGGCAATGGCTGTCCCCGCGTAAATCATGACGCGGACGCCGAATCGGCGACCGGCTAGAGTTTGCCCCCCGCAATCGCGTTGTGGCTGCGCTTCAGATCGATAACCGCCTCGGCGCTGGCTAACTGCTCCAGGATGCGCTGCAAAGCGGAGCGGACTTCATGCGACGCCTCCGTGAACTTCAGCGCCGCCCCGATGCCCATATCCATGCGCACGACCTCGCCGTCGACCATAACATTGGTGTGCTCGTGCGAGAAGGTGAGCTTTAACTTCGATCCGGGCAACAACAGACTCCGGATCTCGACATAGCACCCGCCCAGGCTCAGGTTGGTCACGATACCCAGAATCGCCCGCTCCAAGCCGGTTCCAGAAAGTTCGGTGGTGAGCCGGCCTCGCACTCGCGGATACAAACGGCGGTTCTTCGGGCCCGACTGACTCCGCTTCTGCAGATACATGCGCTTGTCGGCTTCCGACAGGATCTTTTCGGCATCAATTCCGTCCTTGGGATACACGGCGTTGCCCACGCTCAGCGACAGAATGTCTTCGTTGCAGACATCTTTTCCTGCCTGCTGGGCGAGGTCGCGCATCTGTTCCGCTTTGCGCGCAGTGGCTTCTGGCGTGAGGCCGGGAGCGATCACCACGAACTCGTCACCACCCATACGCGCGACGTAATCGTACTCGCGGCTGGTTTCCTTCAAGGAATGAGCGAACAACTGCAGCACGCGGTTGCCCTCCAGGTGTCCAAAGCGGTCGTTGATCTGCTTGAAGCCGTCCAGGTCGGCGACCATCACGGTCAGGGTATTGTTGTCGCGTTTGCAGCGCGCCATTTCCCGGTCCAGTTGCAGGAACAGCGAGCGCGCATTGGGAAGGCCGGTGAGGAAATCGGTAACCGCGGAACTCTCCGCCTGCTCGTACTTCTTCGCGTTCTCAATGGCGAGCGCCATCTTCGAACTTACCGCCTGCAGAATGCGCAGGTGGTCGGAGGTGAAGAAGTCTTTATCGGCATGATACAAAGCAACCACCCCAACCACCCCGCGCAACCCCTCGAGCGGAACGGCGAGCGCCGAGTTCAGCGTGCTGTACTTCGAAGCGTCATTCAGATAACCAGGTTCGACCGAAGGGTTGCCATTGAGGATTGGTTTGCGGTTCTGCGCTACCCACCCCGAGAGTCCCTGCCCAATCGGAATGCGCAACGAAGCAAAGAGGCGGAAATTATCGCCGTTCACATATTCCGGCACGAGCTCGTCGTCGTGGCAAACGTAGATCGCGATCGCATCGTAAGGCATCGCCCGGCGCAGCTTCACCGCGAATACGGAGAGCGTTTCCCCTAGACTGAGCGAAGCTCCCAAATCCTGGCTGAGTTCGAAGAGCGTCTGCGCTTCCTGACGTGCCGCGGCGATCGAACTGAGAAAACTCCGTTCAGGAAACTGCCGTTTCCCTTGTGCCTCGAAACCGGCTGCGGGCTTGATGGAGGGCTCCCCTTGCAGATCCTCCTCCTTGACTTCGGTGGATAACTTCTTTCCCAGGTTATCCGTGCGCTGGTGCACCAGGTGCTCCAAGTCCACGTATCGGCGTTCGAGCACCCGAACCACGTTCGGGTCGAAGGATTTGCCCGATTCCTGCACCACCCGGGCCATCGCTTCATGCAGAGGGAGCGCCCGCCGGTATTGCCGGTCCGAAGCCAGCGCGTCCAGAAAATCGACTGCCGAAAGGATGCGGGCGCCAATCGGAATGTCCATCCCCTTCAAGCCCATCGGATATCCGGTCCCATCGAATTTTTCGTGATGGGCTCGCACGATAGGGACGACCGGGTAGGGGAACCGCACCCGCTCCAGAATTTCCGCTCCCACTTGCGGATGAATCTTCATTTTCTCGAATTCTTCCGGCGTCAGGCGGCCAGGTTTCGAGACGATATGCTCGGGAATTGCCAGCTTGCCGATGTCATGCAGCAAGGCTGCGGCCTGCAGGGCCTCCATTTCTTCCGGTTTAACCTTGAGTTCCTTGGCGACCTCGACGGCATAGACGCGAACTCTCTGCAAGTGGTCATGCGTCGTCTGATCCTTGGCCTCGATGGCGAGGGCGAGGGCCTCGATGGTGCGCATGTGCAAATCGGCCATCTCTTCGACGTGCCGTTTTTCGTCCTCCAGCTTACCCAGGTAAAGGCGGTAGGAACGGTAGATCAGGTAGACCACCGGAAGCGTCAGCAACGACGTTTGCCAGTCGGTAAAGCCGTGCAGCCAGCTCATCATGCCGACCACGCCCGCACCTACCAGGTAGTAAGGGAAGCTCCAGAAATAGCAGTCCGCCCAGATTCTCCGCATCGACCGGCTCTCGGTCAACGAGATCACGGCGGCCACCGGAAGCGTGTTGGCTACGAAGTACACGCACGCCGCCAGAAACAAAAATGTCGAAGAGTTCCCTACCCCGTTATGCGCCATCGCGAGGCGATAGGAGGCGAAGGTCGCCGCAATGGCCAGCGCGGTCGAGCAGACGTTGAAGGTGATTTGAATCGCGTTCGGACGATCTCGCTCAAAGCACTGCACGAACACAGCCGCGCAGCCGAGCGCCATGGTCTCCGACAAGCTCAGTTCGGTTACGCCGAGCAGCACGAACAGGAAGTTCACCGACATCGTCCCGGTGATGCCCGGTAAGTTCACCTTGAGCCTTGAAGCTGCCAAGGCGACCACCAGATAGCAGGCAAACTTGAGCCGATTCGCGCTCTGGTCCTGGAAGATCGAATAAATCAGGACGCTCGTTCCGCACAACACGACCAGGGCAATAAAAAACCGCGGCGCGACGCTGAGTTCCCTCCAGGATTGAGGGCGGGCTTTCATCGCTGACAAACTCCTGTCCGGGAAGCCGGGGTTGCAATTCCCCCGGGGGCAAAATAAAGGGAACACTCATTGATAACAGGCATCGGGCGGCAGGAGAAGATATCGAGGATTTGGAGCTAAACTTCCGTAACCGCCGGAGAGTACCTTCGGATACTGTTTGACTTCGGCACGCCAGCGAGAACCATATCTAAGTTATAGAAAGTACAGTGGCCAAACCATCGTTCTGGCGAGCATCCCGTGGGACATGAACTTATCGCGCAAAGGTCCCGTATAAAAGGAATAGAGGCCCGCCGGTTTGACTTGCCGGAACCCTCGCGCCTAACATTGGTGACTCTCTCCCAGGAGTGTTCCCCGGTATGATCGGCCAGACCGTCTCGCACTACCGTGTCCTCTCGCAATTGGGCGGAGGAGGAATGGGCGTGGTGTACGAAGCCGAGGACATCAACCTCGGCCGCCATGTCGCGCTTAAGTTCTTGCCTCCCGAGACCGAGAAGGATCCTCTGGCGCTCGACCGTTTTCAGCGTGAGGCGCGCGCCGCCTCCGCTCTGAACCACCCGAATATCTGCACCATCTACGAAGTTGGCGAAGAAGGCGGGCGCCACTTCATCGCCATGGAACTGCTGGAAGGCGAGACGCTGAAGAATCGAATCCAGGGCCAAACCGCTCACGGCCAGGCCATGGAACTGGAACCCTTGCTCAATCTTGGCGCGCAGATCGCCGACGCGCTCGACGCCGCCCATGCCAAGGGGATTATCCATCGCGACATCAAACCCGCAAACATCTTCGTAACCACCCGCAACCAGGCGAAGATCCTCGATTTCGGGCTGGCCAAACATACCGGAAGACCTTCCATCCATTCGGCAGCCACCATCGGTTCGGCGGCAACCGTGGACGAACCGTTCCTGACCAGCCCGGGATCGACGGTCGGCACTGTGGCATACATGTCTCCGGAGCAGGCGCGCGGCAAGGATCTTGACGCCCGCAGCGATCTTTTCTCCTTCGGCGTCGTGCTCTATGAAATGGCCACCGGCGGGCTACCCTTTCGTGGTGATACTTCCGCCGTTATTTTCGACGCGATTCTGAACCGGGCTCCGGCGCCGGCGCTTCGCCTGAACCCCGATTTACCTCCGCAGTTCGAGGCGATTCTGAACAAGCTGCTGGAAAAAGATCGCGATCTGCGCTATCAGAGCGCGGCCGATGTGCGCTCCGATTTGAAGCGGCTCAAGCGCGACTCCGAATCGGGCACAATACTGGCGGCAACTTCGTCCAGTTCCTCTCTCGGCACAGCAGCGGCGCACCATCGAAGCCGCAAGCTGCCGCTGTGGCTGATCCCGGCTCTGATCGTCGCGCTGGTTGCCGCCGGCATTGCTTTCGTGTTTCTCAAGCGCGGCCATGCGCTCACCGAAAAAGATTCGATCCTGATCACCGATTTCGTCAACACCACGGCTGACCCCGTCTTCGATGGCACGCTCAAAAAGGCGCTGGCGGTCGATCTGGAGCAATCCCCGTACCTGAACGTCTTTCCGGAGCAGAAGATCCGGCAAACGTTGCAGTTCATGGGACGCAGCCCGGGAGACCGCATCACCAGTGACGTGGGCCGCGAAATCTGCCAGCGCGATGGCATCAAGGCCATGCTCAGTGGCGGCATTGACAGCGTCGGGGGCCAGTATGTGATCACGCTGGAAGCCACCAACGCTTCTTCCGGCGATTCGCTCGGACGCCAGCAGGCTCAAGCCGACCGCAAAGAAGATGTGTTGAATGCGCTGCATGGCGCAGCCACCAAACTTCGCCGCCAACTCGGCGAATCGTTGGCCATGGTGCAGAAGTACGACATGTCTCTCTCCATGGCCACCACTTCGTCGCTCGATGCGCTGAAGGCGTTGAGCCTGGGCGACGCCAAGCACAACATGAGCGACGAACTGGGCGCGGTTCCCGACTACCAGCGGGCGATCGAACTCGATCCTAACTTCGCCATGGCCTATGCGCGTCTGGGTGCGGTCTACAACAACCTCGGGCAAACCGCGTTGTCGGAACAAAACCGGCAAAAGGCCTTCGAACTGCGCGACCGGGCCAGCGAACGCGAGAAGCTTTACATCATGTCGCACTACTATTCCGACAGCGGCCAAATCGACAAAGGCATTACTGCCTACGAACTCTATCGCCAGACCTACCCGCGCGATGCCATCCCCTTCACCAATCTGGCGAATATCTATAACCAGCTCGGACAATTCGATAACGCGCTCGAAAACGCCAAGCATGCCGTGGAGATCGACCCCGATTCGACCGCCGCCTATTTCAATGTCGCGGCGGCTTACGGCGGACTAAACCGGGTTGAGGAGGAGCGCGCCACCCTCAACACCTTGCTCCAACGCAAGGGGACCAGTCAGGGCTTCCGCGTGATGCTGGCGAATTTGGACTGGACCCAAGGCAAAGACGCCGACATGGAGAAGGAGTTGCAGATTGCGTTGACGGCTCCCGAAGGAGAATTAGGCGTCCTCCAATTCCGCGCCAGCCTCGCCCTCACTCGCGGGCAGGTTCGCCAGGCGCGGGAGTTTGCCCGCCAAGCCGAGGATGCCTTGGATCGCCTGCACCTGCAAGGCCGGGCCGAAATCGAGGCGGAAATGAGCGACGCCGAGGCCTTGATGGGTAATTCCGCCGAAGCCGACCGCGATGCCAACGAGGCGTTGCGATTATCCCGAAGTCTCTCGGTGATCGGGAATGTCGCCGAGGCGCTTGCCGTTCTGCGCCAGGATCAGAAAGCGCTCGCACTGGCCGACGAGATTCAGCGCGCGCATCCGAACGATACCATGGCCATCAACGTGACCATCCCCACGATTCGCGCCATCGCTGCCCTGCGCCCCGCCAATTCTGCCAAGGCCGATCCGGCCAAGGCCATTGACTTCCTGAATACCGCTGCCCTCTACGCCCGCGCCAACCCTGGTGTCTTTTATGCGCGAGGCATGGCCTACGAACAGGCAAGCCGCTACGCTGAAGCGCAGCAGGATCTTCAGAAGGTACTGGATATCAAGTCCCACAACGGCCCCGACGAGGTCTTCGTTCTCGCGCAACTGGAGTTGGGACGGCTGTTTCAGAAGCAGGGCGATGCAGCCCAGGCCCGTGTCGCCTATCAGAACTTTCTCGCCGCCTGGAAAGACGCCGACCCCGACGTCCCGCTGCTCCACGAAGCCAAAGCGGAATACGCGAAACTCCAGTAGAGACGCGGCTTACCGCGGCTCCGCTCGTCACGCCACCAACTCAGGATCCATGCTGTCGTTGGCGGGCGCCCGGTATTCGTCGGCCGCATCCGCGCCTTCGGCGCCGGTCCTGTTGGCAGTCTGATCACGCACCTTGCTCTTTGACGTCAAGCGCTTCAACTCAAACAACGTAAGCCCCAGACCGAGTCCAAGAAGAATGATCGCGCCGAATCCCGCGAGCACGGGCAGAGCAGAAAACCTCGTATCCGCACGTGTCGCCGGACGAACTTCTGACGGCCCTGCGCTGGCGATTCCGGCGCTGGCAGTGAAAGATGTGCCTGCAACCCGCGGCGCCGCATCGAATGCGCCTGGATCGGGCGTCGTCCCTGCGGAAGCTGGACTCGGATCAAGCGCTGCCCATGGATACGGCGGATAACGCGTCAAGTAGAGATATACATCCGCCGCTTCGTCTTCGCTCAAGTAGTAAAAGACAGGCATCCGGCCGCGATACAAATCCGGTGGATCGCCCATAAGAATCGGCGCTCCGTGCGTCACCTTGCGAATAAACTCCGTCCGGCTCACGCGCAGCGCCAGCGTATTCAGCGGGGGAATCGCTCCTTCCGAGAGCTGCTGCGCAGTGGGATTCGGTCCCGCGGCGCTATGACAGATATGGCAAGTCGACTTCACAATATGCTCGCCCACCTGCACCCGCGGCTCTCGTACCGTGACCTGCTCCGCTTCCGCGCCGCGAACCCCCGCCAACTGCCGCAGATAAGCCACCAGCGCATTCACTTCGTCTTCGCGCAGATGCGGAAACGCCGGCATGTCCTGTCCGCCATGATGCAGCCGATCGAGCAGCATATCCTTCGACTGCCGGGCCAGCTTCTCGGCGTCCGTCCGGCTCATCTCCATGCCGGCCATTTTCATTCGCTCCATTACGGCCGCCGTTGAGGTCCCTCGCACCGGATTGATGACCGAGTTAATTTCCGGAGGCGCTCCCTGCCCGGACTCGCCGTGGCATCCGCGGCAATTCATGCGGTACAGGTCTGAACCGTGCAGAGTCACGGTTTCGTTCGCGAACTCGGGCGGCAATCCCATCCGCCAGCGAGCCAGTTCGATTTCCGTCACCGCTGATGGCGGTCCAAGTTGCCCCGTCTTGCCCATGCCGGTGTCGTCGAACGTCCGATGGAGGTGCCGGAGCCAGCTTTCTCCCGCGACCGCCGTTGGCTCGGAGTCTACGGACCTATTCCCGCTTGCAGCCGTCTCTCCCCGCGACGAGGATTCGAATACAAATCCGGCCATCGCGAAAAATGCGACAGACCAGATGACGATGGCAAGGAACGTTTTCCCCTTCCGCATGTCGGTGCCTCCAGAGTTCCCAGCTTGAACCTGGCACCGGCAACGGTTGTCATCCTCTTGTAGTCATTTTGTCTATTTCTTGCAGACGAATTCGGCTTGTCAAATGAAGAGCCGGGACGGGGCGCCCGGCTCTCCCTAGAATCAAGTTAGAAGTGAAACCCAATCTCCGCCGTCAGCGCCCGCGGCGTTACGTAGTGTGTCCCGCTGAAGGTTGAAAGGAAGTTATACAGCGCCAGTTTGTTGGCGATGTTGATCGCGGTCAGCGTGAGACTCCATTTGTAATGGTCGCCCTTGAACAGATTGTCATCACCCACCGAAGCGTCGAACAAATTGCGCGGCGCGATGCGCTGCGGATTGTGATCGTCGTTTTCCGTTCCAGCGGCTGGTACCTTGATCAGCGAAGAACTGAACTGCGACGCCGGGCAAACCGCCGGAAGAGCGTGAGTCGGGGTTGCGCCGACTCCCGCGCAAGTGAACCCGGCCTCAAATTCCTGATCGGCGGTCAAGGGCAGATTGGCGGGAGTCACCATGGCCACCGAGCCACTTGGGATATTGGCCGATCCTCCATCCAGCGTCGACGTCGAAAACGTGCAGGTCGCGGTAGTCCCAAGACAAGGGGTCGAGCCGGCGACGAGTCCGCTGTCGTACCGCCAGTTGAAACCGAACCATGGACCGCGCTTCCAGGGCTGGTATTGCAGGTGCGTTGTCTGGTTAAACTTTTCGTCGTGGTCGATGCGGAACGGAAGCGCAGTGCCGTTCGCCACGGTCGCACCCGCTCCGCCGATCTGGGGCTGGAAGAAGCGCGCTGCCACGCTGGAGAAAACCATCTGCGCGGAGAAACCGTGCAGATTCGGCACGGCTATGCGGCCGGCATATCCGGGAATTTTGGCGTTGTGCCACTCGATGGGGAACGTGATCGGAGTGTTGCCGAGCACGCTGAAATCGTAGCCGTTGTGCGTGTACTTCGTGATCCACTCGCCGGAAAAGACCAGGTACCGCCCAAAGGACTGCTCGAGTCCGGCGTGAATTTCATTGCGAAAGCCGGGACTCAGCGGATTCGATGCCGGCGTGGAACAGGCAAGCAGCGGTTCCAGAACAGAGTTGCTGCATCCGATGCTGGAAAGTACAAGATTCTCATTGAACGGAGATTCCAATGTACGCGCATACGACACACGAAGAATCGTGCTCGTCTTCTTCACGTTGTAGGAGATCCCAACCCGGGGCTCGGCTTGCCGCGCGATGGTGAGGCCGTTGTAGAGATCGCCGCGCATGCCCAGGTTCAACGACCAGTGCCCCACTGTGATCGCGTCTCGAAGATAGAGTGCAAGCTCCTTCACGTCGGTATGGCCGTTGAAGCTGTATGAGCTCCCACCGCGGGTCAAATCGTAGGGAGCCAGCGTCGGATTGAAATAAGGATAAAGAGTGGAACCGGGAGCGTTTGAGAAGACAGTCGGAGTGCTGGGCTGGTTTGCCTGATAGGTGCCTGTATTGCCGGGGCAGTCCGAGGCAGTGAGTCCGGGCGCCGCAACCCACTCGCCGCCGGAAGATTCGATGCAGGGTGCGTTGTAGATTGGATCGACGATCCCGATGGCATCGTTTTCCTTGAGAAATGTTTGCTCATAGGTGACGCCGGCCTTGAGGTTGTTGATCCCTTTGACGTAGGAAATGTCGGACCGTATCCCGGCATTGGTCAGCGTGCGGTTCTGACCAACCGACTGCCGCTGGAGAGTGGGGGGCCCAAGGTCCGCAAAAGGATCGTGGCTGGGGTAGTAGTAGTAATCGTCGCGGCGCACGAAGGCGCCCATAGTGAAGACGGAGTTGTTACTGATCAGGCGCGTCCACGACGGAGCAATGTTAAAAGTTCCAATCTTGGAGCGTTGATCGGTCGGCCCCACCGTATCGCCGTTCGGAGCCACACCGTTATAGATCGCCATTTGTGGCTCGATTCCGCCCAGCCCACTCCATGGCGTCGCGGTTTGTGCGTCGAATGAATTCGGCGTCTGGAACCAGCTGCGGCTGTAGCTGAAGTTCAGATGAATCGAGTCGGCGGAGGAGACTTGGAAGTCGACACGGTCGAAGAGGTTTTCTGCGTTGCCCTTGTCGTGCATCACCGCGAATTCCGGCGCGTCCAGAAACCGGCCACTGTTCAAGCCGCCTACGGAGATAAAGTTTCCCCAGTTCTTGCCGCCGTAAGCGACGTCGGCAGACACCGTGGATGATCCGAACGATCCGTAGGAAGCGGTAATGCTGCCGTGAGGCGTGGTTACGCCTTGACCCGAGCGGGTCGTGGCTACAACCACAACGCTGGTCTTGCCACCATACTCCGCGGGCGGCGCGCCCGCGATCACTTCCATCGATTGAATCGAATCGACGGAAAGCTGGTTTGAAAACACCTTGCTGTGTTGGTCGGTATCGGGCTGATCGTCGATGTTGTACGAATTCTCCGCGTGGTCGCCATATCCGTGCATTTGCCCGTTGGAATCGGACGCAATGCCGGGCGTTGCTTCACCAATGATTTGACTGAGTGCCGACGACCCGCTTCCCACGGGCAGTCTGTCGATCAATTCTTTGTCGACGTCGGAGTGGAAGGTCGGGTCGTTCTCCACCAGGTCGCCCTTATCCTCGACCGATACCGTGGTGGAATCGCCGGACACTTGAAGATTGATCTGGACGCCGACCGGCACTACCGACCGGACCTCCACGTCCTGCGCGTATGAGGCGAATCCCGCGGCTTTCACCGTCATGTGATACGGATTGAACGGCACGTTCGGAAAACTAAAACTTCCCTTGCTGTCGGTAGCAATCGACCGGTCATAACCGCTGACTGGGTTGTGAATCTCGACCGTCGCATTCGCCACTACCGCGCCCGAAGGATCAAGCACGGTACCGCTAATCAACCCTGAATTCCCGCCCGACTGCTCGTTTGCAGCCCCAGCGCCCGGCACTAATGCCAACGCCAGAACAACCGCAACTACCCAATATCTATGAGACAAATGCATCGATCCTCCAACAAAAAGTTCTGAAGCAAGTTCGATCCATTGCGGAGCGCAATCAGAATCGAAAACTCGCGGTCCCGGAAAATGCCCAACTGAAGTCAGCGCGGGATCAGAGCACAGGTGGAGGACGAATAAAGGGGGTGGTGATGGGACGAAAGATCGGGGAAACTTCTACAACAGAACTTGTCAATGCCGCCGCCACCAAAATCGGCGCGGACGCAACCGTCTGGGTACTGAGCCCGGCATGAGCGGTCGCGCAAATCGAGCAGCTATGATGGGATGTGGCCGCGTTCTCGGAATGAGAATGGATCGCTTGTACCGTCCCCATCAGGCACACCAAGGCGATCGAGAGCACGCACACAGCTCTGACCAATCCGCCCCGATTTGCCGATACTCGCATCATTCCGTTTCGCCCACTTTGGCGGGAGTTGCTATAGCACAATTCTATCCTTAGATGACCGTATACGGAAATCGGGCTTGGAAAAAACGCAAACCATGGTGCACCCAGGGCCCCCCAGGAGCAAGGCGGCTGCGGCCTTTTTCGGCCCTTCTCTGCTCCCTTTGTGGTTAAGAATTTCGTGCCGGATTAGAATGTCCGCTATGCCCATTGCTGAACCGGTTTCTTCGTCTTTATCCACCGCGCTCGACCTTGCCTGGGTCCGCTCGCAGTTCCCGGCGCTGGCTCAGACTATCGGTGAGCATTCGCAGAAAAATCCCATGGTTTTTCTGGATGGTCCCGGAGGCACGCAGGTGCCACAGCGCGTGATTGACGCCATTGCGGACTATTTGTCGCACAACAACGCCAACACCGGCGGAGCCTACCACACCAGCCACAACACTAACCGCATGATCGCGGAGGCGCGCTCGGCGATGGGCGATTTTCTGAATTGCTCCGCCGATGAAATCGTCTTCGGCGCGAACATGACGTCGCTGACCTTTGCCATGAGCCGCGCCCTCGGCCGCGAATTCGCCCCTGGCGACGAGATCGTGCTCACGCTGCTCGATCACGACGCCAATTTTTCGCCCTGGAAGGCGCTGGAAGAGAAAGGCGTAGTCATCCGCACGGTGAAGTTCAACGAAGACGATTGCACGCTTGACATGCACGACCTAGCCGCGAAAATCGGCAGCCGCACGCGGCTGGTTGCCGTCGGCTATGCGTCAAATGCGGTAGGCACGATCAACAACGTCGCCGAAGTGGTGCGACTGGCGCGGCAAGCGGGCGCACTGAGTTATATTGACGCCGTTCACTACGCTCCGCATGGAGCGATCGACGTGCGCGCCCTCGATTGCGATTTTCTGGTCTGCTCCACTTACAAGTTTTTCGGTCCGCACATGGGCGTTCTCTACGGGAAGCGCGAACACCTGAAGCGGTTGCATCCGTATAAAGTCCGGCCCAACACCGATGACATTCCTAACTGCTGGGAATGGGGCACGCTGAACCACGAATGCATTTCCGGAATCAAAGCCTGCGTGGATTACTGGGAAGACCTCGGCCGGCGCGCCAATCCAGCCGCCACGACCCGGCGCGCCGCGATTCTGGCCGCGCACGAGGCGATCCACGCGCACGAGCGCAAGATGATGGAGAAGATGATCGCTGGCTTGCTCGCAATTCGCGGATTGAAGCTGTACGGTATCACCGATCCGCAGCGCTTCAATAATCGCTGTGCGACGACTGTGGTCCGTATCGACGGCTATACGCCGCTCGAACTGGCAACCAAGCTCGGAGAGCGCGGCTTCTTCACCTGGGATGGAAACTACTACGCGCTGAACCTCACCGAACAACTCGGCGTTGAGCCCCTGGGAGGATTTCTGCGCATCGGACTCGTGCACTACAACACCATGGAAGAAGTGGTACGACTGCTGGCCGCACTGCGGGAGATCGTGGGAGCATGACGCCAGCGCCGCCAGCATCCCACACCGCCACCGCTCCTTCTCGTCTCGCTTGGATCGACTGGATGCGCGGCCTTGCCTGCATCCTGATGTTCCAGACCCACTGCTACGACTCGTGGCTGGGCGGCGACGCGCGCCACACCAGCTTTCTAGAGGGCTCGCAACGCCTGGGCACGCTGCCCGCCCCGCTCTTTCTTTTTCTGGCCGGAATTTCCTTCGCCCTGGTGACCGGCAAGCTCGTTCGCAAGAACCTGAGCCCGGCCGAAGTTACGCGCACCATGGTCCGTCGCGGCGCAGAAATCTTTGCCTTCGGATTGCTTTTCCGTCTGCAGGAATTTGTGATCGCCTGGGGATGGGCTCCGTGGTCTGACTTACTCCGCGTCGACGTGCTAAACATCATCGGCCTTTCCATGATCCTGATGGCGCTGACCTGTGGCATTACCCTGAGCATTGCGAGACGAACGCAAGCGACACCAAACACAGCGCCGGTAACCGCATTAGCCTCCGCCGGAATCGCGGTTGCCGCCCTGATTGCCTTACTGACTCCGCCCCTCTACACCACATGGCGGCCAACCTGGTTGCCCTGGTGGCTGGAGTCCTACATCAACGGATGCCACAACCTCGGCACTCCACAGTCTTATCTCTTTCCCCTATTTCCGTGGGCCGCTTTCGCCTTCGCTGGTCTTGCTGCCGGATTTATTCTCTTCAGCGCCCAGGTCCGCACCCAGACGGCTCGAACGCTGGCTTGGTTCGCAGCGGTGGGAGCGGCGGCGATTCTGGTGGCGTACCGGTTTGACCATTCTTCCTTTCATCTTTACTCCACTTACGACTACTGGCATACCAGTCCTAACTTCCTGATGATGCGCGTCGGCATGTTGTTAGTGATTGCTTTTCTGAGTTATGCCTGGTGCCGCTGGGGCCTGGCAACCCGCGGTTTCAGCCCCATGATTCAACTGGGCCAGACGTCCCTACTTGTTTACTGGGTGCACATCGAATTCGTGTACGGACGTTTTTCTCTGCTTCCCAAGCGGGCTCAAACTATTTCCGGCGCCACACGCGGATTACTGGAGATCATTGTGTTCATGCTGATCCTGTCGCTCCTCCGCACTCGGATCGACTGGAAAGGCATTGAGTGGAGGAAGGTGATTCGGAGGGTGCAGCCGGCGTAGGCATGTGCGGTCCACAAACATCTCATCTTGCCGCCGACAACTGAACGATTGCGTTCCCCAAAAGCTTCAGACCCACGGCCCAATTCTGACGCGCAATCGTCTCATCGTTGCCATAGCCGCTTACATACAAGGTGCAGTAAACGCCCTCCCGGACGCCGCCGCCCTGTTCGAAGTAGCAACGCCGCACACAGACCTCCGCCGCTGCCGAAATTTCCGGCGCACGCCGCAACAAATCAACCAGCTTTCTGGCAAACGCCTCGTGCGCGGATAAAGATAGACGCATATCAATGTCGGAGAACACCACGTCCACATAGCTTGCGAGCTTATGCGACGCGCTGAAGATTTCTTCCTCCGCGGTTAATTCCGTTGTAGCCCAAGCATCGCACTTCGCCGTCTCCACCATGCTTCGCGGCGAGTTTAGGGTTCGGAGAAATTCACCTAACTCGAAGAACTTTTCTGCTTCATCGACGCTTGCCAACAACTCCGGATGCCGCTTCACGTCGACGTAGGCGAGCGTGCCGGCTGGGTCGTGCCAGGGGAAATCCAACACCGAATCGTCATGGCCTAGTTCGATTGAGAAATCGGCATCCATTGGAATGTCATCGATCAAGCAGTGGCACGATCCATTTTGTTCGCCACATTAGAACCGGCGCAAGAAGTTCACAATCTCATTCTCCGCCCAATAACCGTCGTCATAGCAGCCATCGACGCCGGTCCTGACTCCGATAAAAGCGCAGTGTCCGCCATCGCTGGTTTCGACGAAGCTGATGTTCGGATTCGACGCAAGTTTCTGCCGCGTCTCCGCCGTGATGCGGACAAACGGATCATTGGCCGCGTACAAAATTAGCGCTGGCACCGCAATTCGCCCGACCGTGTGCGCCGCCGAGGCGCGGTCATAGTAATCATCCACGCCGGTGAAGCCGCAATAATACGCCGTGATCTTGTCGTCAAATTCGCGCAGACTCCGGATTTTGGCCAAGCGGCTAATGTCGAAATGACCGGGGAACAAACGTGCCTTCTGCAACATTCGCCGCCGCAGGGCCCACAGAAAATATGTTTCGTAAATCCGGTTCGCCGGCTCGTGCAGCGCATCGGCAGACGCCGCCAGATCGAGCGCCGGACAACACGCCGCCACGGCGCAAAACTGCGGCGGCGCTTGTGGTCCCCACTCTCCAGCCAGCTTCAGCACGATATTGCCACCCATGGAGAAACCAACCAAGGCCAGGCGAGAAACGCCGTCGCGTGCGATGATCTCACGCGCCACGGCCGCTACATCGTTCGATAAACCTGAGTGATAGAGCACAGGGGCGAGCGCGTCCGTACCGCCGCAGTTGCGCTGGTTGTAGCGAATCACATTCATCCCCAAGGCCAGCGCCTTCGCGGTGATGCCGCGCACGTACTGCGACTCGCTCGATCCTTCCAGGCCGTGCACAATGACGATGGTCAGCGCGCGTGCACGATCCGGCTGCCAATGGCAGTGGCACAGCACCTGGACGCCGGGCTCCACTTTGATCAGCCGCTCCTCGGGCGCAGGCAAATGAAAATGTCGCGGGATCAAGAAGCTGGCAACGGTCTGCACGTGCCCGCCGCGCAGCCAGCGGCGTGGAATGAAGGGACGCGTCTCGTCGTGCGTTGGTTCGGGTGTTTGCGCAATGCCCACGCTTTGATTTTAAATAGAAGACAGCAATTCTCTTCGCGGAGTTTTCTTCATGCCCATCTTTGAGTACGTCTGTAAGGAATGCCATCATGAGTTCGAGGCTCTGATCTTCGGCAAACAAAAAGCCGAGTGCCCGAAGTGCCAGAGTAAGAAACTGGAACCGCAACTCTCCGTATTCGCCGTATCGGCCAAGAGCGGAGCCGCATCGCAACCGTCGTTCTCGGGAGCGCCCGCGGGACCGTGCGGGTCTTGCGGCAACGCTGGCGGGCCGGGGGCCTGCGCGATGAAGAACTTCGACTAGTTATCCATCCCTCCCACTCCCTCAACTTTTCCGCAGTGAATGCAACGTAACTTCGGGTACCCGCTGCCGTGTAACCGATGTGACGTTTCGCTTTGGAGCGTTCATGGCTATGATCCGCTTAAGTTGTTCGGGTGAAATCGGAGCGCAAATGGATCGGCGAAAAGAGCGCAGACTGAAGCTGGAATTGCCGGTACGCATCTGGGGAGTCGACAAGATGGCGCGCCCGTTCACGGAGATTGTCCGGGTGCTCAACGTCAGCAACGGTGGGGCGGTTCTCACCGGCGTGCGCTCGAAGTTGCAAACCGGAGAAGTGCTGGACGTGCAACTCGGCGCGTCGTGCGCGCAGTTTCGCATCGCGTGGATGAATGTTTCGGGAGAGGCCGGCATACAGGCTCTGGCATTTGAGCCGCCCATCTTGGGCATCGGCCTCCCCAAAGTTTTTGACATGGTGGGGACCGGATAGGCCAAACGCCGAACGGCACTCATCGGCCAACTAACGCGGATTCGCGTGGCCGGTTCCCACTTTTATCTCTTCTATCTCTTCCTGTTTCTCAGCAAGAAATCGGGCAAATACTTCGTTGGATAAGAGACGTCCGCGAGCCGTGAGGCGCAGGGCTGTGCCTTGCAGTTCGAGCAGGCCGTCTTGCACGCATTGCTGAATTGCCGATTCAAAGGGGACAATCGCATCTTGACCGAATTCGGCGCGCAGCCCTTCGAGTTCGACGCCGCGATTGAGGCGCAGACCGAGGAAGAAGCTTTCTTCGATGGCCGCCTGCACCGAAACCGGTGTCACCGTATGCGGCCCGCGATTCATATAGGCGTCGAGTGAGTCGGGGGTCGCGAAGCGGACGGTCGAGAACGCCTGTTTCTCCACTCGTCGCAGCATGGAGTGCGCATCTACGCCGAAGCCTAGATAGGGCTGGCGCATCCAATATTTCAAATTGTGGCGTGACTCGTCCGACTGTGTCCCCGAGCCTACGCGGGCAAAGTTGGAAATTTCGTACTGCTCGATGCCAGCAGTGGGCAGCATCTCACAGGCCTGCTGATAGAAATCCGCGGTGGCGTCGTCATCGGGGACAAAGTGAGCATGGTAGCGAGCGCCGCCGGCTACAAGTTCCCTGCCCAGGCGTGAATCGTCGTCCACTTCGAGCATGTAAACGCTGACGTGCGGAACTCCCGTGGCCATCGTCTCCGCCACCGAGTAGGCCCAGCTTTCCGCCGTCTGGTGCGGCAAGCCCGCGATCAGATCGACATTGATGCTGGCAATGCCCGCCGCCCGCAGGCGCGCGATGTCATCCAGAACAGTTGCGCGGTTGTGCAACCTTCCCACGGACTGCGCTTCGCGATCGACGAACGACTGCACGCCCAGGCTCACCCGGTTCACACCGCATTGCTGCAAGGTTTCGATGAGAACCGGCGTGAGCGTGCCCGGCGCGCATTCGACAGTAATTTCGGCGTCGGGCGTAACCGCAAATTGATCGCACACGGCGCCGAAAATGCGCAGCAACTGCTCGCCATCGAGAATCGAGGGAGTTCCTCCGCCGAGATAGATAGAATCAGCCGTGTCATCAACCGCGCATCCCAATTCGGTCGCAAGATGCCGCGAGTGGGCGATATCTTCGAGCAGGCGGGCTACGTAATTTTCGTGCGCCGACTTCGAGAACACGTCGGAAGCGAAGTTGCAGAAGCTGCACTTGGTCCGGCAAAACGGGACGGAGATATAGAGGCCGAGGGGCACGCTGCTGTCAATTGTAGGGGACAACGTGAACCCCGGCCCACGCAGCAGTTCAAAAGCGAAACGCAATGCCGGTGGACAAGCGCAAGCTGTTCTGCGTCGTGCTGATGAAACGCGTCTGCACGTAGTCGCCCTCAAGTCGCAGCGCAATCGGACGGATCACCCTGTAATCGACGCCCCCACCCAACGCCGTGGCAAACGAGGTATTGGAACCCACGCCATTCGTGCCGACATGCCCGACCCCGAACAGAGCTTCGGCGAACGGGCGTAATTTCCCCACCGAGGCGGAGACACGCGGGCCAAACAGCATGTTGTACTCGTGGACGCTGAAGTTTTGGGGCGGACAGGGGATGCCCGCAGGGCATAGGATCGAGACATTCTCAGAGCCAAAGGTTTGGCTGAAATCCGCCACCAGGCCGACGTGGGGGAAGACCTTACCTTCCAGCGACGCAGTCCAGCCATTGAGATTGGAGCGTCCCAAGGAGGACAGGCTGGTGTTGTAGTAGGAATATCCAAAGAAGACGTTTCCGCTGGTGGGCACCTGGGCGGCCGCCAGACTCACGAACACAAGCGCGGCGCAGCCGATGAACAGAAGTTTGCGCATGGTCATCCTCTCTCTTTTCCTAACGCTAAACCGCCAACAACATTTTTGATGCACGCGGATGCAATCCCGTTATCGCCGCCATTTCAAAAAATGGCTGTCCAGTAAAATAGATTCAAGAGCTGCGGCCAACAGGCTCAACAATTCATAGGCGTACTTGCGACGAAGGCTAATTATGGGTACTGATTCGATTGATCTTCTATGTGAACACTGTGGTAAAACATTCTCCGCCTTCCTGCACGAAATGGCTGACAGGAACGCGAAAGTCGTCTGCCCGCATTGCTGCAAGAGTGCGGACGGCAAACCGGCGAAAGCGGCCCAGGCGGGTGCTGGGGCGCGGCCCGTCAAGAAAACTCATTAGCTCCAGGGATTCCACATTGGCCGGTGCTGTTATGATTTCGGACATTCCTACCCGGAAAGTATGACTACGTCCGAACCCACAATCGGCCTGCGCCTGCGCGGAGCTTATCTGCTGCTGGGGATCGTGGCCGTTCTGATGGTCTCCGACTTTGTGCTGCGCGGCCTGGTTCCCGCATTTGCACCAAGCCGCACCGATTTTTCGGAAGTCTACGTTGGCGGATGGCTATGGCGGCACGGTGGGAATTTCTACAATTCCGCGTTGGCCACGGCCACGCAACAGCGATTGATTGGCGTTTCGGTAGACGTCGCGACACTCTACCCTCCCACCGCTTTCGTCCTGTTCTCACCTTTCTCGTTTCTGCCCTGGGGATGGGCGAATTTCCTCTGGCTGGCGATTGCTTTCGCCGGCGTCGGTGCGACCATCTTCCTCCTGTGGCGGCTTGGCGGGTCCAGACCGTGGGATCTGTGGACGATGGCTTTGGTTACGTTTCTGCTCAGCTTTGACCCTCTGCACCAAGCTTTTCACTTGGGGAACGTCGCGCTGCTCGTGGTCCCGCTCGTTTTCTGGGCCATTCTACTCGCCGAGAGAACACAGGACTGGCAGGCCGGTCTTGTGATCGGCATCGCCGCCTGCCTTAAACCTCAGATTGGCGTCTGGGTCCTGCTGTACTACCTGTTGCGCGGGCGAAAGCAGCTAATCCTGGGCGCGATCGCCGCTGGTACAACGGTTGCGGCAATCTTGCTCTTGCATCCGATCCCGGTATCCGCCGCCATCGCCGACTACCATGCCAACCTGCAGTATTGGTTTGCGCCGGGACGGCCCGCTGGTTTCACGCCCGGGGCATTTCCCTATCACGTGAACATGACGCAGGTCGTCCTCTATCCAATGGTGCACAGCGTGGTGGCCGCAAACCTGATTGCTCGCATCCTTTTTGGGAGCGGCCTGGCGGTTTGGATTCTTATCCTCTGGCGCGCACGATTCCGCATCCCCGCTCCGCTGGCGATCGCTTCGCTGCTCGCCCTCAGTTTTGTCTCGATCTACCATAGCGTTTCGGATGCGACGATCCTCACCCTGGCGCTAGCTTGGGCCCTCCCCGCGGACGATCGCCCGTGGAACCACATCAAGGTTTCGACCTGCGTGATTTTTCTGCTGATGATGCTGCCCGGTCATTCGTTGCTGATGCGCTTCTCGCCCCACATCGCGGCATCGATCATATCCGCATGGTGGTGGAATCTTTTTGTGGCTAGATACTTCGTGTGGCTGCTGTTTGCGCTCAACCTGACGCTTCTTCTCGGCTTGTGGGAATCCGCTCAAAGCCTGGACCCGTCCGGCGCTGGCGAACAGAAGCGAAGCTTTTCCATCCCACACACCGGCGCGGCCATCTATTAGGGGTGATGTTTTTCGGGTAATCTTGACGATAGATATTCATTGCTGAACTGATCTCTAGCGCCACCGATGGCCTCCAACCAGGAAGAAGAAGTATTAGGAAAAGCCTACGACGGCCGCCTGATGCGGCGGCTGCTCACCTATCTGCGTCCCTACAAGTGGCACGTGGTGGTGGCGTTGGCGGCGATCATCCTGAAGTCCGGCCTGGACGTGCTGGGCCCATTTCTCACCAAAATCGCCATCGATAAATACCTGGCGAAATCGCCAAACTCACACTCCTGGATCGGCGACCGGTTGAGCAGCGCTCCGCTGACCGGCATCGCGCAGATTGGCGGGCTGTACGTTGGAATTCTCGTTCTGACCTTCACGCTGGAGTTTATCCAGACCTACCTGATGCAGTGGACCGGACAGAAGGTGATGTTCGATCTGCGGCGGCAGATTTTCCGCCACCTGCAACACATGCACGTCGCATTCTTCGACAAGAACCCGGTGGGGCGCCTCGTAACGCGCGTCACCACCGACGTCGATGCCCTGAATGAAATGTTCACCGCGGGCGTGGTCTCCATTTTCGAAGATGTCTTCGTGCTGGCCGGCATCATCGGCATCATGATGAAGATGAACTGGAAGCTGGCGCTCATCACTTTCGCCGTGCTTCCACTGATCAGCTACGCGACCCTGATCTTCCGCGACAAGGTGCGCGATTCCTACCGGCGCATCCGCACCGCGATTGCACGGATTAACTCTTACTTGCAGGAAGCCGTTTCCGGAATGCTGGTATTGCAGCTTTTCAATCGCGAGAAGCGCGCCTTCAATAAATTTTCCGACATCAACGCTTCCCACATGGAGGCGTTCAAAGATGCCATCATGGCGTACTCGGTGTACTACCCGGTGGTCGAAATCATGTCGGCGATTGCCATTGCCAGCATCATCTGGTGGGGCGGGAATGACGTGATCCGGGGCGTGGCATCAATCGGCGTGCTGGTCGCGTTCATGCAGTACGCGCAGCGATTTTTCCGTCCGATTCAGGATTTGAGCGAGAAGTACAACATCCTGCAGTCGGCGATGGCGGCGGGCGAGCGCGTCTTTAAGCTGTTGGATACGAAGGTTGAAGTGACATCGCCGGCGGTTACAAAAAGTCCGCAGGGACCGGGGCGGATCGAATTTGACCACGTCTGGTTTGCGTATAGCGCCGGTGGAACAGACGAGCCCGACTGGGTCCTGCGCGACGTTAGCTTTGTGCTGGAACCGGGCGAGACGATTGCCGTGGTCGGACACACCGGGGCGGGCAAGACTACTCTGATCTCGCTGCTGATGCGCTTCTATGACGTGCAGCGAGGCGCAGTTCGCATCGACGGCATCGATATCAAGGAAATGAACCTCGACGAACTGCGCGGCCGCTTCGGCGTCGTCTTGCAGGATCCATTTCTATTCAGCGGCACGGTGGCAGGCAACATAAGGCTGGGGACAGCACGCATCCAGGATCAGGACGTGGAGCAAGCAGCGGAGGACGTGAACCTTGCCGAGTTCATCCGCACGCTGCCCGGAGGATTCAAAGAAGAAGTGCGCGAACGCGGCTCGACGCTTTCGACCGGACAAAAACAGTTGATCAGTTTCGCGCGTGCGCTGGCGCACAATCCGAAGATTCTGATTCTCGACGAGGCGACTTCGAGCGTCGACACCGAGACCGAGTTCCGCGTCCGCGACGCGCTCGGCCGCATGGTCGAAGGCCGCACCGCTCTGATCATCGCGCACCGGCTGTCGACCATTCAGCGCGCCGACAAGATCATCGTGATGCACAAAGGCCAGGTTCGCGAGATGGGATCGCACCAGCAACTGCTGGCCCAGCGCGGAATTTATTACAAGCTGTATCAGCTGCAATACAAAGACCAGGAAGTGAGTGTGGCGCGGACGCCCTCGCCCGCGAACGTCGTCAGTGCCGACGACTAGAGGCTTGTGCAGATTGCAGATTGTGAAAGCGTCAGCCTCTCTGCAAGTGCTTGCTCCGCAGCCCCGCCGCCGCCAGGCAGAGGTCAGAAAACGCTCGCGCGGTAAATAACGACTTCGCCCCGGCATTGTGCAGAATCTTCGGAACTCCGCGCCGCAGATCGCGGTACATCTTCATCATCTGCGGAACGGTAGGCTGGTTGGGCCTTACGAAGGCATTGCATACTTCGCGCATTACGCCGCGCACCGTCCCCTCGTGAACATAAGGGTCGGTGCCATCCAGATCGCTCATTGATTTTGCCAAGCGGCGGGCTACAGACTCGAAGACAAACCATCTGTGGCGCTGATTAGCGCGGGCCCACCCCACAGCGAGGCCGAGTTCAAACGGCATATTGAAACGGGGAGTGCGTGGAGCGTTGCGATCGAGTTGGACGCGGGACAAATCGTGAATCGAATATGGGCAGCTTTCGATGAGCGAGGCAATGCGGTCCAGCCTGCGGTTACCCCCGATGCCGAGCGTCGCCTGTGGCAGAAAGCCCATCGCGGTTAAAGCCGTAATGTAGGCAAGATAGAGAGGCTCAAACTGATCGTCGTAGGGAATATTGAGGAACACGCGTTGCTGTTTTGGCTCTGGCATATCGACGGCGAGACATGGCCACCCGGTCGAAAAATCCTGATTGAGAAACTAGCGGGTGCGAGCGGACTTGCGAGCCAACTTATAACCGACAGTCCGGCGCTTTGCTGCGCGAAGGCTGTGGGAGCCGGATACGGGATCGGCGCCAATCAAGGTAAGAATTCTCTGCGCCCTCTGCTGTGGGATACCCAACTGGCGAGCCGTTTCTTCCAGTGAGAGCGGTTCAAACTCGAGCTTAGTGCGACGGGACATCGGCGCCTTTCCCTCTCCACTTTCTTTTCGATTTTATCATGCGTGCGCTAAACCCTCCGGTTCGTCTTACCAACTGCCTGCACCGTCTCGATAAGCCGGTCGCTTACAATTGGCCCGTGCATATTCTCATCTCCGCCGGGGAAGCTTCGGGCGAAATGTATGGCGCGCAGCTGATCGAAGCGCTGCGGCGGCAGGATCCTTCTCTCAGCTTCTCCGGGGCAGGCGGCGAGCGCATGGCCGCTGCTGGTTGCGAGATTATTGTCGACGCTAAAGACTTGGCCGTCGTTGGCATCACTGAGATTCTCAGCCATCTGCCCAAGATTCTCGAGCTCTATCGGAAATTGATTCGCTCCGCCGATGAGAAACGCCCGGCGCTGGCCGTCGTCATCGACGCTCCCGGCTTCAACTGGCGCGTGGCGCGGCAGATGAAGCGGCGCGACATTCCCGTCGTTTACTACGTCTGCCCGCAGTTCTGGGCGTGGCGGCAAGGACGCGTCAAGTTGCTGCGCAAGTATGTCGACAAAGCGCTGGTGATTTTTCCCTTTGAAGAAAAGTTCTATCGCGATCGCGGAGTCGACGCGACATTTGTCGGGCATCCGCTGGCCGATCTGCCCGCGCCCGCGATTGCTCGCGAGGCTTATGCAGCTGCGAACCGGCTCGATGCCACTAAACCTTGGATCACGCTCATGCCGGGCAGTCGCCGCAAGGAAGTCCGCATGAACCTGCCGACGATTCTTGAGGCGGCGGATCGCCTGCAAAAAGAGCACGTGGGCGGCGGCTATGAGTTTTTGCTGCCGGTTGCCCGCACGCTGGACACACCGTTTCTCAAGGGATTGACGGAGACGCGGAGCGGAGCATCCCTACGCGAAGGCCTTCATCTTGTCCCCGAAGCGCTGCCCGCGCTCTACCACTCCCGCGCCGGAATCGTCGCCAGCGGCACGGCTACGGTCGAAGCGGCCCTTATGGGCACTCCGTTTGTCATGGTCTACCGCGTTTCGGCGCTCACCTACGCGCTCGGCAAGCCGCGGGTGAAGGTTCCGTACTTTGCCATGGTCAACCTGATTGCGGAAGAAGAAGTCGTCCCGGAACTGGTGCAGCGCAAGTTCACGGCGCAAAACATCGTCACGGAGATGAACAAGATCATCCCCGACGGCGAACCGCGGACGCGCATGATCGAGCGGCTGGCGGCGGTGAAAGCGCGACTCAGGCGCGGAAGCAGCGACGGTAAGCATCCTTCAGAGCGGGCAGCGGAGATCATTCTGAAGTTGCTAGGATAGTTTACTTTTCAAATCGAGCTGCGATCGGGTTGGACGGGCGGGAACGCCCGTCGCCAACCGGCGGCCCGTGACAAAGTTTTAACTAAAGAATTACGCTAACCCTTGTCCTCACAGCATCTTTTGCGTGAAAATCAACATCATAGAGAACTGTAGTCCTCCCAGGAGACTCTACTTGAAGCTCTGCCACACTCGAACGGCGCGCCGGGCGCTCGCCTTGACCGTCACCATTCTCCTCAGCCTGGCCGCGAATCGGCCGGCGCTAGCGGCCGAGAAGACGCGCTTGCGCGCCGACGACTACCAGATCGACGTGGAACTCCTGCCGCAGACGCACAAGCTCACGGCGCGCGCCACGGTCAAGGTCACGGCGCTTGAAGATCTCAACGTCGCCACCTTTCAGCTGAACAACGCGTTGCGTATTACCAAGCTCACGGACGCGAACAATAAGCCACTCTCGCCGGAACGGAACACGCAGGATTCAACCGTGCGCTTCGCGCTCAACAGCGGCATCGCAAAAAATGCCAGCACCACCTTCACCTTCGAATATGAAGGCACCCTCGAAAACGCCGACGACAGCCCGGTTCCGGGCGTGAAGCTCGCCTATGTCGGTCCCGACACCAGCTACCTGCTTTATTCCGGGCTCTGGTTCCCGGTTGCGGGATACGGCGTCAACCGCTTCACCGCGACGATCAACGTCACCGTGCCAGCGCACATGGTGGCGATCGGCAGCGGGAAGGAACCATCCGCCGCAGCCGCGAAAAAAACAGCGCCCGCGATTGCGAACTCCAAAACCTTCACCTTCGTCTGGAACAAGCCGAGTTTCCCGGGCACGATCATTGCCGGCACGTTCAAAGAGATTAAGAGCGACGAGGCGGGCATCGACCTGCACGTATTCTTCAAGCCCAACAAGCAAGAGCTGGGCGAGGAGTACGCATCCACGGCGGTCAAGGCATTCACCTACTTCGTCACCCAGTACGGACCCGCACCATCGACGCAGCTCAAGATCGTCGAGATTCCGGATGACACGGTGCCTTCAGCGTACGCGCCCGAGATCGCGGCTCTTTCGAGCCGCGCGATCACCCAGAAGATCAACTACCGGCTGCTTTCAAACACGATTGCGCACCAGTGGTGGGGCGTATCCGTGAGTCCGGCATCGAAAAACGACTGGTGGATCAGCGAGGGCTTTTCGCGTTACTCCGAGGCCCGCTACGTAGAGAGCGCAGCCGGCCAAGCCGGACTCGAGGAAATGGTGAAAGACATGTCAGTCGGCGCGCTCGCCTATGATAGCGTGCCACTCTCCAGCGCCGAGAAGCTGGATTATTTTTCTCCCGAATTTCAGTCGCTGGTCACCGATAAGGGCGCGATGATCTTGCACATGCTGCGCTATGTGGTGGGCGAGAAGGGCTATCTCGAGTTGATGCGCGGATTCGCCACCAAGTATGCCGGCAAATCCGCCAGCACCGACGATTTTCAGGAACTCAGCGAGAAGGTGTACGGGCAAAAGCTCACCTGGTTCTATTCGCAGTGGATGGATTCCACCAGCGCCCCCGAATTCAAAGCGAAGTACACCTGCTACCGGCTGGGCAATAACAAGGGCTTCCGCATTGTGGGCGCGATTACGCAGGATCTCGATCTGTTTCGGATGCCCGTCACTTTGCGAATCGATACCGACGGGCGCACGGAAGAAAAACGCATTGACGTGGTGGGCACCGATTCTCCATTTTCGGTCGAAACCTTCGGACGCCCGCGGCGCATCTCGGTCGATCCCGAAAACCGCGTGCTCACCAACTCCAAAGACGTCAAGCTGCGTTCCTCGATCCTGCGGGGACAGGGCCTGATCCAGCAAGGCGATCTGGCCGGGGCCTTAGCCGAGTTCAACAAGGCGCTCGAAGTCAACAAAAACAGTTCGCTGGCGCACTACCGGATCGCCGAGGTGTTTTTCATGCAGAAGAATTATCAGGCGTCCGCCAACGCCTACCGCTCCTCGCTGAACGGCGACGGAGAGCCGCGCTGGACCGAGGTTTGGAGCCATCTGCAGTTGGGCAAGATCTTCGACGTGACCGGCCAGCGCGAACGCGCCGTCAATGAATACCGCCAGGCTATCCAGACTAACGACAATACCCAGGGCGCGATCGAGGAGTGCCGCAAATACATGCAGACACCTTACGAGCGGGAAAAAGGGAGCTAGCGGAAGAAAGTGGGCCCGTACCACCAGGCGAATAGCGGTACGGGCCAGGAGGGAACGATTCAAACTATAGAACAGTACCCGAATAATGTCAAGTAAGTCTATGGGCTTTATTTACGGTGGAGAACCGGGCCGTTCACGCCCGCCGCAGAACTCCCGTATCTTATTGAAAAAAATCGTGCAGTAATTCCTACGCCTTCTGCCCGTCAAAGCCCTTGCGGCGCTGCTCACTGTAGCGATGCAAGGCATCCTCAATGATGGGATACGCCTCGGTGGCCGGTTGGATCTCGTCAACCTCGACCGACTTGCCCTCCAGTTGCTTGTAGTCCTGAAAGAAGCGGCGCAGCATGAGCAGCCGGTGTGGAGGCATTTCCGCGGCTTCGCGGTAGGCGTTGAATTCGGGATCCTCGGTGGCGATGGCAATAATCTTGTGATCTTTTTTCCCCGAGTCGATCATGGTCATCAAGCCGATGGCGCGCGCGTGGATGATGGTCAGCGGCACCACGGTCTCCTGACACAGCACGAGCACGTCGATGGGATCGTCGTCCTCGGCCAAAGTTTGCGGAATAAAGCCGTAATTAGCGGGGTAGTAGACCGCCGAGTACAGTATGCGGTCCAGCTTGATAAGGCCGCTGGTCTTGTCCAGTTCGTACTTCACGCTTGAGCCGAAGGGAATCTCGATGACGGTGTTGAACTCCTGCGGCAGCTTGCTGCCGGGAGTCACGTCGTGCCAGGGATGGATCATGGAATCAGGCCTGCCTTTATCGGTTCGAATATGGGGCTGGATCGATTGTAAATGGAGTGTGATTCGTTCCGTAGATCCAAGCTTGTCCGTGGAGCGACCCAAAGAGCGACCCAAGGAGCGACCCAAGGCGTCTTGACCCGCACCCGGCCAGCGCGTAGAGTTTTTAGGCAGGGGTGGGGTGTTTCATGTCGAGCGAAACCAGCAAATATCTGAAATTTGGTTCGGTGACCGTGTTGATTCTGGTTTCCCTGGGCTATCTCGCCTACACGGGTGTGCAGGACAGCAAGAGCTACTACGTCACCATCAAAGAATTGAACGGCATGGGCAACGACGCGTACTCCAAGCGCCTGCGCGTGGCTGGGAACGTCGTGCCGGGGTCGATCAAGCGCTCCGGAACCCGTGTGGAGTTCATGCTGAAAGAAACGACCTGACCTTGCCTGTTTCGTATACCGGGACCGAAGCTCCTCCCGACACTTTTAAGGACGACTCGCAGGCTTTGGCCGATGGCAGCTTCGGGCACGACGGCGTCTTCCACGCCAAGCAATTGCAGGCCGAC
>CAVZUP010000125.1:0-39009 GCA_963778255.1 uncultured Acidobacteriaceae bacterium | reverse complement strand
TACCATCACCCACCCCGAGATGACCCGTTTTTTCATGACGATTTCCGAGGCGGTGAGCCTGGTGTTGCAGGCCTTTGCCATCGGCCGGAACGGCGACATCCTGGTGCTCGACATGGGGGAGCCAATGCGGGTGGCAGACCTGGCAAAGACGCTGGTGCGTCTCTCCGGCAAAACCCGTCAGGAATTTAAGTTCATCGGCCTTCGTCCGGGGGAAAAACTCTTTGAGGAACTTTTCTATTCCGACGAACGGGTCTTCCCGAGCACCTGCGAGAAGATCGCCTGTGCCGAGAGCGCGAAGCTGGCCTGGCCGGCGCTGAAGCGCGCGCTTGACGAACTCCGCGTCGCCGTATCGGCCGGGGGGCGCGACTCGATCCTCGCCCACCTGCAGCGGATCGTGCCGCAATTCAGCTACGCGGGCTCGGATCAGCCGCAACCGCAAGGTGCCGAGACCGTGCCGTTAAGCCCAAGCGTGTCCGCTGGCGAAGCGGTGCCGGTGGATTTGCCGGCTTTGCCTTATCGAGCCTGGCCGGTGGGCCCGCGGCGTAATCCGTCACTAGAGCCGGCGGGCGGCGTTCCGGGGGGCTAGGTTCATTGAGGCATTGAGCCATTGACGCATTGAGCGTTAGAACATTGACTCTGGGATGGTCTCATTACTTCGCGTATCCGTCGGGATGGCTGCGATGCCACTGCCAGGCGCTTTCTACAATCGTCTTCAAATCCGGAAACTTTGGCTGCCAGCCCAGTTCGCGTCGGATTTTTTCCGAGCTGGCAATTAGCACCGCCGGATCGCCGGATCGCCGCGGCGATTCGATCACCGGAATCGCGTGCCCGGTGACCTGCCGCGCCACCTCAACCACCTCACGCACGCTGAAGCCCTGTCCGTTGCCCAGGTTATAGATCAGCCGAGACCCATCTTCCGCCGCCTTTTCGAGCGCTTCGAGCGCCAGCAGGTGGGCGCGCGCCAGATCGCCGACGTGGATGTAATCGCGGACGCAGGTGCCGTCGGATGTGGGATAGTCGCTGCCGAAAATATTCACGTGCTGGGCGCGTCCGAGGGCGACCTGGAGAATTCGCGGGATCAGATGCGACTCCGGTTGATGGGCTTCGCCATGATCGGGGCGGGATGCACCCGCGGCATTAAAGTAGCGCAAGCTGGCATAGCGCAGGCCGTGGATCTGGTGGAACCAGGCGAGCATGCGCTCGACCAGCAGCTTCGATTCGCCATAGGCGTTGGTCGGACGGAGAGCGTCGTCCTCTTCAATCGGAGTGCGCTCGGGATTGCCGTAGAGCGCCGCGGTCGACGAGAAAACGAAACGCTTGACCCCGGCGGCGAGCATCGCCTCAAGCAGGTTCAGCGCATTGGCCGTGTTGTTGCGGAAGAAGGTTGCCGGGTCCTTCATCGACTCGCCTGCTTCGATGAACGCGGCAAAATGCAGGACTCCCTCGAAGCCATGCGACCGGAACAGTTGGTCAAGCCCGCCGCGATCCGCCAGATCGCCGACCACCAGTTCGGCATTTTCCGGCACGGCCTGACGATGGCCGCGGCATAGATTGTCGAAGACAACAACCCGGTGTCCGGCCTGCAATAGCTCGGCGGCCACCACGCTGCCGATATAGCCCGCTCCTCCTGTAACCAGAACCTTCATTCGATTGTTGCCTTTCTTTCGGCCGCCGTACTATCGCCTACTGGCGAGTCGGCGGACAGAGCGCTCATGGTTGTCATCTTAAATCAAGCGGCGGGCTGATTCTTCCGAGCCATGACACCCCTGGCAATCGGAGTGCGGCAGAAAAGAAAAACTTCCCGGAGAGGCCTCCGGGAAGTTTTCTTTTTTCGGTTCTAAATTCGGTCGCTATGTCAGTGTGAAACCGCGGCGAATAGTGGCGAGTTCATCAGCGACTGGAATTTCTGGTCGTCGCTTTTGAAATGAAGCTGCAGATTCGAGCTGTCGGAGTCGACTGTGGAGGAGTCATAGGCCGACTTCTCGATCGCGCTGGCACTCATCTTCTTGTAAAGAATGACGCCCTTGAGCAGGGTGGACAGCGTGGCAGCCGTCATCGAATCGGCCGTTTGCACGGTCAGATCAAAATTCACTCCGCTCTGAAAGTTCATGGTGTAGCGGGAAGCCAGAATGCGCTTCTTGAGGCTCTCGTAGTCGCCGACTTTCGTCGCGGCATCGCCCATGGCCGAGAACATGACCGCCTGGGTTCCCTTCTGGTCGAGGATGCTCCACAGGGGCGCGCCGTCGACGGCGGTCATCTGGTCGGTCATCACCGAATTCGAATCCATCGAAGGACGCTTGCCGTCGCGGGTATCGAGCGCGCTGTGCAACGACGCTTCCTCCCCGAAAGCCAGCGTGTTGTCGTCGAGGAAGGTCATGACCAGACCGTTCCCCATCGGGTAAATGCTGGTGGTGCCGTATTTCACGGGAGAGATCTTCTTGATCCTTAGCTTTTTGAGGACGGCCTTGGCGGAAAACGATCCCTGGGCCACGCCGATGGTCTGAATGCCTTTCTTCTCGGTGCGGAAGGAGGCGAAATTGAGCTGGTCGAGATCGCGATCAGAGCTGATGCCAATGCCTTTCAGTGCGCTCTCGAGGTCCTTAAGATTTTGGGGGAGGACTTTTTCCTTAAGCGCCTGGGCGGTGGGCGAATCCTTAAGCGCCCGGTAATCGACGCCGATCAGTTGCTGAATTTCCGATGGCACCATGGCGCGCGCCGACGATGCGATGGGCATGGCATAGCCAACCGCCGCGCACAGAAGCAAAACCGCGAAACACAATTTCTTCATAGAATTCCTCGACACTAAGTCCTCAAAGTGGGTCTGAAGGGTTTCCCTGCCACGTTTAGATGCAAGCCACCAACCTTACGTTGGCGGATTCGGCAGTCTTTCCCTTGCACTCTACCTGCATCTATTCTGCCCTATTCTATTCCCTAATGGACGAGGCCAGAGCGTAACTAAGGTGCGTCCTCCGGGCTTGGTGTTAGAACGCTCTACGGTGGCGCGGCTTGCGTGGAAAAGGAACACTGGGCCGGAGACAGCTAGGGCGTTTCAGTGGCTGGATTGCCGGGGTGAAGCGTTACTCTCGCCGGGGACCTCTTGCCCGGCCTCTTTCGCAGCTTGGACTATCCGGAGCATCAAGTCTAGGGCCCTGATGTGATCTGCAAGGGATGGGGGAGTTCTGTTTGGGTTGCTTTTCAGATAACCATAGTTCTCGACGGGCCCACCCGTTGCGCGGGTAATGTCAATGCTGACGTACACTTCGCCGAGCAGTCCCGCGCTCTCAATGCCCGCGACCGAGTCCTTCGAAACCCTGATTTCATATGTCGTAGCCAGAGCCATTTCGACTTCCGCCGGGCAGTTCTTGTTCTGCGGATTGGCTCGAACACTGCGGACGGTCCCCACATCTACGCCAGCAATCCGAACCGGCGCACCAGTCCGAAGCCCACCGGCGTCATCGAAACACGACTTTATATCCTGATGGGAGTAACGCAATCGGTTAAAGAACAGGCTGCCGATGGCGGCCATCCCAACTGCAACTATCAAAACGAGGATGAGCTTTCTCACAAAGTCTAGCCTTTCATCACTGCTGCCCGCTTCCTAGTTTCGCTCGCGAACACCTCGTCCTTCAGCGAATCCAGATTGATCTCCACATTCGCCAGCGCACCTTCAAGCGCCGCCTTTGCCAGGGCAATCGCGGTCGTCAGGTCCGACTTCATGTTCGGATTGGTAATTGGCTTCAGCTTGGCGGCGATTTCGGCCACTTCGACTACTCTCTCGGCCACGCCCAGAGGCACGCTGGTCGCCTGTTTCAGCGCGGCATTGATGGCGGCGTCTCCGTCGTTGGCGTTGCCACCGAGTTCTTTCGCCGACTTGTAGGCCTTCATGACGACGTTGTAGGACTCGGCATCGGCGTCGATCGCGGCCTTGAGTTCCTCGCGAAGCTGGCTGAGCCGGGCAATGGCTTCGCTGAGCTGGCTTTCGTATTGCAGATACGCCTTCTTGCCGCGCGACATGGACGCGACCATGCTCGCCAGTCCGGCGGCCATGGCGCCGCTGGCGGCGGCAGCGCTGCCTCCTCCGGGAGTCGCGGTGGGAGCGGCTAGTTGTTCGATGAAAGGCTCGACGCCGGCGCGCAAACCGCCGACGGCCATCTTGCCGCCCATCACCGCGGTCAGACGGTTTTCGAGGATGAGCGAGGAATCGAAATTTTCTACTTGCAGGAACCATTCCGCCGCCTGCTCCAGCGCTTTCTTGGGAATCAGGCCGACGATCTCGCTGGAAACGGGGATGACGCCGTAGCGTGCGGCTTCTCGTTTGACAAATTCGAAGACGCGGTGCACCGGAGTCTGCTCGAAGTCGGTCAGGTTCATCGAGACTTGGGCCATGCCGCGCACCAGAAATCCGGCGCCCTTCACGAAGCGCAGGCCGCCGCTCGAAAAGCGTACGGCTTTCGCAATTTTCTTGGCGATATCGACATCGGACGTATTCAGGAAGACGTTGTAGGCCACCAGAAACTTGCGCGCTCCAACGACGGTTGCGCCCGCCGTGGGATGCACGCGCGGCTCGCCGAAATCGGGTTTGCGTGCTGGATTGGTCGCAATGTCGGCGCGAATGCCTTCGAACTGGCCGCGGCGAATGTTTTCCAGGTTCTGGCGCTCGGGCGTTGCCGCGGCGGCTTCATACAGATAGACGGGAATCTGGAAGCGCTTCGCGATTTCGGCTCCCACGTGGCGCGCCATAGCGACGCAGTCTTCGATGGTGACGCCGTCAATCGGAATAAAGGGTACGACATCGGCTGCTCCCATGCGCGGGTGTGCACCCTGATGCTGGGTGAGATCGATCAACTCGGCGGCCTTGCCTACGCCGCGAATGGCGGCTTCCTGAATGGCGTCGCGCTCGCCGACCAGAGTGATGACACAGCGGTTGTGGTCGGAATCCATCTCGCGATCGAGAAGGTAGACTCCGGGGATTTTCATGGCTTCGATGATGGCATCGACTTTGGCTGGATCGCGGCCTTCGGAGAAATTAGGAACGCATTCGACAAGAGTGCTTGGCATACGCCAGAAGGATAACGGGCGGTGGTTGGGTCAGGCAACTCGAAGACGGATTTGACAACCCGTTCGTGAAACAGGCAGACTGCGAAACTATGCGGTGCGCACCTCGACTCTTCGGCCGCGGTTTTACCTGACGATAGTCGTGCCTAAAACGTCCGTCGGGCGTTTCCCTGTCATTAATCGTCGTTAGTCGTTGGTCGTTGGTCGGTAGTCGTCTGAAAAACGATCACCTCTCGAAAGGATGCCCCATGCCGCGTCGATCTCTGCTCTTTCTGCTGTTGGTGTTGTCTTCGCTGTCCGCTATCGCCCAGACGGCTCACGCTCGGAACGAACGTCACTTCAACTTCCACTACTCCTTCACGGTGAAAAATGTCAGCCCTGGCGACCGTGTACGGGTTTGGATTCCTCTGGCTCACTCGGACGCTTTTCAGGATGTGAGGGTTGCTTCGAAAAGCGGCGACTTGCCTCTGAAGCGGGTGCATCAGCCGGAATATGGGAACGAAATTCTGTACGCCGAGGCGGCGAAGGCGGACAAAGACGAATACAGGTTTTCCGTCGATTACGAGGTGGTGCGAAAAGAACATGTGGTGCTGGTGAACGGACACCCGCTGACGGGTGTGCGCTCGAAACCCGCGACGCGAGTCGAATTGGCGCGCTATCTTGAGCCCGACCGGTTGGTGCCGGTGACGGGAGTTCCAGCGCAATTGGCCGAACAGGAAACAAGAGGCGCGGCCACTCCACTCGAAAAGGCCAAAGACATCTATGAATACGTTTTTCGCACCATGAAATATGACAAGACCGGCGAGGGCTGGGGACGCGGCGACACGCTCTGGGCCTGCGATTCGAAGCATGGCAACTGCACCGATTTCCACTCCGTCTTCCTTTCGATGGCGCGGGCGGAGAAGATTCCAGCGCGCTTTCAGATCGGCTTCCCGATTCCTGCTGACAGACATTCGGCCGAAATTCCCGGCTACCACTGTTGGGCGGAGTTCTATCTCGATTCGACGGGATGGGTGCCGGTTGACATTTCGGAGGCGTGGAAACATCCGGAGAATCACGATTACTTTTTCGGCGCGCACGATGTGAACCGGGTGCAGTTCACCGAGGGACGCGACCTGAAACTCAAGCCCGCGCAGCAGGGTCCGCCGCTGAACTATTTCGTGTATCCGTATGTGGAGATCGGCGGAAAGGATTATCCGAATGTTTCGATCGCGTTCTCGTTTGAGGACGTCGGCGAAAAGATCGCGAGCGCTCCTCATTAGAGCTTCCGCGCCGGAGTGCCTTGTATCATAAGCAGAATGGCTACTTCACAACGACCCAAAATCCGACCGAAGATTGGCGTTTTTGATTCCGGCGTCGGCGGTCTCACCGTCCTCGGCGCGTTACTGCGGCGCATCCCCGACGCCGACTACCTCTACTTCGGCGACACGGCTCGTCTTCCCTATGGATCAAAATCGGCGGCCACGGTGGCTCATTATGCGGTCGGAGCTGCGCACTATTTGCAAGACCTGGGAGCGGAGCTGCTGGTGATCGCGTGCAACACAGCCACCGCGCTGGCGCTCGACGAGATTAAGGCGGCGGCAAAGGTGGAAGTAATCGGCGTCGTCGAGCCGGGAGCGGAAGCCGCCGCGGCCGCCAGCCGCAAGCGAAAGGTGGTCGTCATCGGCACCGAGGCGACCATCAGCAGCCATGCTTACCGGCGGGCGCTTGAGGCTCGCAACATTGCGGTGCGCGAGAAGGCTTGCCCGCTGTTTGTGCCGCTGGTTGAAGAGGGTTGGATCGAACATCCGGTGACCGAGCAGGTGGCGCAGATTTATTTGTCGGAAGCGTTTTCAGAGGATGCGCGTGAGGCTGACGTGCTGGTGCTCGGCTGCACGCACTATCCGCTGATCAAGCCCCTGCTGCGGCGAATTGCGCCAGAACATGTCGCCATCGTGGATTCGGCGGAGTCAACGGCCGAAGATGTGGCGCGTCAGTTGGCTCGCCAGGGGAAGCTGCAGCTACCGTCATCTCAGACGCCGAAGGCCCATGGCGAGCGTAGCGGAAATCCCACGCTGAAGTTTTTTGCTACCGACTCGGCGGAGAAATTCAGAAAAATGGGGACGCGTTTTCTGGGGCTACCGGTCGAAGACGTGGTGCATGTGGATTTGAAGGAATAAGCGGCGCAACTTTCTGCAAGTTGTCATACTGAGCAAAGTGAAGGACCTGCTACTTGCCGCAAAATGCAGATCCTTCGCTCCGCTCAGGACGACAAATCACAAAGGGTATCGCCACGTTCACGGTGGCTTTTCAAACAAAAACGGCCGCTTGCGCGGCCGTCTTCTGGGCTCCCAAACTTTCTTGCGACTGTCTAGTCTAGTACAAACGGAAACTGACTTCGACGTTAATCGACACGGCCACGGGCTTGCCGTCTTTATAGGCGGGCTCGAAGCGCCAATTTTTTACTGCTTCCATGGCTTTTTCGTCCAAGCCCAACCCCAGGGTACGAGACACGCGGATGTCGCGCGGCTTGCCATCCGGACCGACTACCAGCCAGAGCACGCAGGTTCCCTGAAACTTGGCCTTGCGGGCTTCCTCCGAATATTCCGGATCAGGCTGATAAATCACCTTCGGCGCGGAAACACCGCCGCCTACGTGGAACACTCCACCACCAGTGCCGCCGCCGCGGCCAGGGCCATATCCAGGGCCTTCGCCCGAACCCACACCGCCACCGCTGCCGGAGCCAATGCCGCCACCCGAACCGGTTCCATTCGACGGGACTGACGGCAAGTGCGACATCGGATCGCCGAGGTCGGGAACGTTCGGCTGTTGCAGCTTAATATCGGGAGGAACCACGATGGTCGGTTCGACTGCCAGCTTTGGATTCTGATTGCGCACCACCGCCATGGGCGGAGTGATCTGCTGCATGGACTGCTTGGGCAATCGGCCTGGCGATGCTTGCAGCTTGTCGCGATCGCCACCGCCTCCGCCTCCGCCGCTAATGGTCTTTGAAGGCGGCAGAGCGGGAATATCATCGGGCGCGATCAACAAGACCGTTTCTTTCGGCTTGGCAACGTCGACGATCTTTCGTCCCAGGTAGGTAGCGCCAATGATCGCGGCTATGGCGAGCACGTGGATCACGGTTGAACCGGCGACTCCTCGTCCCTTGTAGTTGTAGAAACCCCAGATGTCGCGCACCGGGACTGGCTTCGAAGTCAGAACCAGTGGTGGGAGTTTCTTGGGAAAAAAGAAATCGTCAAGATTGCGGGCCAGGGATTTCCACAGAGACTCGTCCAAAGTCTGATTATTCAGCAGGAGGTGCAACTCCGGCTCTGGACCCAGCGTATTCTGCGGTGTTTCGAGTTCTGCCATATTTTCCCAAACAGCAACCAAGCTCACCAAATCAGGAGACGCTGACTTAGATGCGCGAGCGCGTCCCAAAGGTCGCTTGCAAAACAGACGAGCCTTGGCTTCCCAATTTTACCTACTTATTGGATGCTTGCAGGCTTCGATCTGCTGAAAATTGTACACGGTTTCTCCGGAGCGGAAACAGTACTTTTTCAATTCGTGCCCACTCCGGCAGCGCCAATGGACGTGTCCCTCTGCGCTGCCTATATAATGAAAAGATTCAATCAGTTGGGAGAACCCTACGCGTGCCGATGGATCTGAAATCCACCATCAATTTGCCCAAGACCGGCTTCCCCATGAAGGCGGGACTGCCCCAGAATGAGCCCAAAATATTAGCCCGGTGGGAGGAACAGCGGATCTACGACCGCATCCGCGAAGTACGCAAAGGAGCGCCCACCTACGTGCTGCACGATGGGCCTCCATACGCCAACGGCCCTATCCACCTGGGCACGGCGATGAATAAATGCCTGAAGGATTTCATCGTCAAGTCCAAGAACATGGCCGGTTTCGATTCGCCCTATGTTCCGGGATGGGACTGCCACGGGCTGCCCATCGAAATCAAAGTCGACCAGATGCTCGGCGGCAAGAAACTGCAGATGGCGGCGGTCGACGTGCGCAGCGAATGCCGCAAGTACGCGGAGAAATTTCTCGACCTGCAGCGCTCGCAGTTCAAGCGTATCGGCGTCTTCGGCCGCTTTGACAGGCCGTATTCGACGATGACGCCGCAATACGAAGCGGCGGTGCTCGACATTCTTTATCGATTTCTAGAGAACGACTTCGTCTACAAGGGACTGCGTTCGGTCTACTGGTGCGTGTTTGACGAGACGGCGTTGGCCGAGGCAGAAGTCGAATATGAGAACCACACCAGTCCGACGGTGTGGGTAAAGTATCCGTTCGCGGGCGATCCGGCCTTGCTCGATGCGGCGCTGAAGGGTAAAAAGGTTTCGACCATCATCTGGACCACGACTCCCTGGACGCTGCCGGCTTCGATGGCGGTGGCGTTTCATCCCGACGAAGAATACATCGCGCTCGAATCTGGACCCGAAAAGAACAATGACGTGTTTATTGTTGGCGCTCGGCTCGCGGCCGTGGTGCAGGAGAAAACTGGACTGCAATCGGCGCGCGAGATCGCTCGATTCCCCGGCCGCAAGCTGGAGTATGCCGACTTCCAGCACCCGTTTCTCGATCGCAAAGTTGTCGGCGTGCTTGCCGATTACGTCACCATGGACCAAGGTACCGGCGTGGTGCACACGGCTCCCGCGCACGGCGCTGAAGACTTTGTCACCGGGCAGAAATACAAGATCGATCCAACCTGCAACGTGGATAAGGCCGGCATCCTGCGTCACGGACTGCCGGAATACGACGGTAAGCGTGTGTTCGATGCCAACGCTCCAATTGTCGAACTGCTGAAGGCACGCGGCGTGTTGCTGCATACCGAAAAGATGGAGCACTCCTATCCTCATTGCTGGCGCTGTCACAACCCGGTGATCTTCCGCGCGACAGAGCAGTGGTTCATCGGGATGGATACTCCGATGAAGAGTGGAGCCAGTGGCGAGACGATGCGCAGCCGCGCGCTGGCCGAGATCGCCAAAGTGAAATGGGATCCGGCGTGGGGCGAAGACCGCATCTCAAACATGATTGCCACGCGGCCAGACTGGTGCATCTCGCGGCAACGGGTGTGGGGTGTGCCGATCGCGGTGTTTCTCTGCGACGAGTGCGGCAAGCCAGTGAACGATCCGCACATCAACCGCAAGGTGGTGCAGTTCGTTTCACAGCACGGAGCCGATGCGTGGTACACGCCGGAAGCGGATGCGATTCTTGCCTCCGGCCACAAGTGCGCGCACTGCGGCGCCACGAAGTTCAAGAAAGAGACTGACATTCTCGACGTGTGGTTCGAATCGGGATCGAGCCACGCCGCCGTCCTCGGACACGAGCCGAACTTGCCCTGGCCCGCCGATCTTTATCTGGAAGGCGGCGACCAGCACCGCGGATGGTTCCACTCTTCTCTGCTCTGCTCCATCGGCTATGAGGGGAGCGCTCCTTATCGCATGGTCGCGACCAGCGGATGGACGCTCGACGAGCAGGGCCGAGCCATGTCGAAGTCGCTCGGGAACACGGTCGATCCGGTTGAGATCGCGGACACGCTCGGCGGCGAAATCGTCCGCATGTGGGTCGCTTCGGTCGATTTCCGCGAAGATGTCGCCTGCTCGCCGCAGATCATGCAGCGGGTCGCGGGAATCTATCGCGACATTCGCAACACGTTTCGCTTCATTCTCGGAAACCTCGATGGCTTCGATCCGGCAAGGGACGCGGTCTCCTTCGACCAGTTGCAGCCGCTCGATCAATACATGCTGCGGCAGGCGGTGGAAGTGTCGACGGATGTGCAGCGGTCGTATGAGGAGTTCGCATTTCACAAGATCTATCACCGCATCAACAATTTTTGCGGCGTGGAACTGAGCGCGTTCTATTTCGACGTATTGAAAGACCGGCTCTACACTTCGGCGCGCAAGTCACTGTCGCGGCGCGCGGCGCAGACGGCCATCTGGCGCATCGGCGAAGCGCTGGTGCGGTTGCTGGCTCCGATCATGAGCTTTACCTGCGAAGAAGTCTGGCAGTATTTGCCTCCGGTCGAGGGCAGGCTGGAGAGCGTGCATCTGGCGACCTTCCCCGAAGCAGCCGACTTGCTGGGCGCGAACGAAGCAGCACTTGCGGCTGATGCGAAACAAGCCGGTTCGAATCCAAGCGACGACTGGAAGACGATTCGGGCCGTGCGCGAAACGGTGCTGAAGGCGCTTGAAGAAGCACGCAACCAGAAGCTGATCGGAGGCAATTTACAGGCGCAGGTCACTTTGACCGCGGCTGATCCGGTGTTCTCCACACTCGAGCGCTTCAAGGACGATTTGCGCTATTTCTTCATCGTCTCCGGCGTGGAAGTAAAGAAGGGACCGGTGAATGGAGACGCTCCGGTTGCGGTCGAGGTCGGCAAAGCTCCGGGTGAGAAGTGCGAGCGCTGCTGGAATTTCTCGACCCACGTCGGCGAGGACAAGGACTATCCCACGGTGTGCGAGCGCTGCAGCACCGTGCTGAAGGAAATTATTGGGGCGTGACCGCAGGCGCAAACGCGATAGAGTATAGAGAAGAAGCTTCTTCGGTCATGCGCAAATTTCATTTTCTGATCGCGTTGTTCGTTGTCGCACTGGATCGCGTCACCAAGATTACGATCGCGCGACGACTCTCCCTGCACGGGAGCATTTCGGTCATTCCAGGATTTTTCCGCATCATCCACGCCGAGAACCCGGGCGCAGCATTTGGCATTTTTGCGGATTCTCCCTCGCAGTGGAAAATTGGCCTGCTGATTGGCTTTTCCATCGTCGCGCTGCTGATCGTCTCGGTACTGCTCTGGAAGAACAGTCACAGTCTGACCACGACCGGGATCGGGCTGTCGTTGATTCTGGGTGGCGCGGCCGGCAATTTGTGGGACCGCCTGGTCAGCCGGCACGTAGTGGATTTTCTGCTCTTCTATATAGGTCCGCACCAGTGGCCAGCTTTCAATGTGGCCGACAGCGCGATTGTTGTGGGGGCGGGACTGCTGGTGTTTGAGATCGTATTTACTAAGTCGCCGAGCCAGCAATCGGCGTAGGGTCATCCGGCGGCGCGCGCTTCCGGTCGAGTCTAGCCAGCTTCTTCAAGCCCCAGAAATTTATGGGCTTCGTCGATGGTTCGCACCACCGCAGTATTTGGTCTGGTCTGCTCCGCTAATACTTGAGCCATGCGGAAGACTCCAAAAATGTGCCCTTGCGGAGCGAGAGCCACGTGCATGGATGTGGGGCTTAAGATACTCTCCCGCTGCGATAACTCCCGAATCGCGGAGGTGGAGAGAGTGCCGCCTGTGACCCCACTGAAATCCGCAATTTCGGAAAAACTTGGGTCGAAGTCCGGGTGGGAACGAATCAGGGAAGCGACGGACAGAACCTCGGCATCATTGATTTCACCATAGAAAGTGGAAACAATAAGCCTCCGGCTCACATCGATTGTCAATCGCACTCCCACGATTTGTAAGTATGTCATAAAGTCACCCGCGAGAGTATGCCGCCAGAAGCAAGCGAACATGCATAAGGTAACTAGCGATTTCCCGGCCTCGCTTACCTCGGTAACTGGAGTCTCGCACGCCGCAATGCCAAGATCGGGCATCACTTATCCGGAGGCCTTTCGTGCGCAAACTCGCGGCCGTCGTTCTTTTTTTGATCTTGAACAGCCTGACCTTGGGCAGCACTAGCCTGTGGGCCGCGAGCACAACTCAGGAAGCTCCGCAGACGGCGCGACAGGCTTTGATGGAGATGTTTTTCAGCAAGCAGCCGGGAACCCTCCTCAAGCATTTGCCATCGGTCACGCGCGCCGCACTGGAGAAATCAGGGGCGCTGGCTGGGATGCAGCAGTATTCCGTGTTGGCCGGACAGTTGCAAGCCCAGGGAAGAAGTTTGCAGACATTCGAGGCGGGGCCGGTGATGCTCACCACGGATGATCCCAAGACGGGACAAAAAGTCGAGGTCGTCGTCGACAGCGATTCGCTGCAGGGCGATCAGGATGATATTGCCGTGTCGTTCCACACCTACAAAGACAAAGTGGCGCAAAGAACTCCGTTTATGCCGCGCGTTATCTTCTCCATGAAGATGGAATCGGGACTGTGGACGTTAAATGACATTGCCATCACCATCGACCTGCCGCTGGCCGATCCTGATCTCTTGCAGCGCATCTCCGATGGAATGAAGTCGCGCGCGGCGGCGGCCACTCCGCAGATTCACGTGCAGAGCATGGGTCAGGCTCCGGGGCAGGTTCCCACCAGCAACTTCGGGGGCGATGCGAGCGCTCTGGCAGCGGTGCGCAAGATTCTTACGGCGGAGACTACGTACGCTGCAACTTATCCCGCCGTGGGGTATACCTGTACGCTTTCTGATCTGGATGGCTTTGGGGCGGGCGAGGCCAACGAACATCAGGCAATGCTCATCAGCAGCGGACTGGCCAGCGGCAAGCATCAGGGCTACAACTTTTCGCTATCGGGATGCACCGGCGCACCCGCCACAAGTTTTCGGCTCACCGCAGCGCCGATCGGGGAGAGTTACGGTCGTCGCACCTTTTGCAGCGACCAATCCGGAGCTATCCGATCTTCATCCGGTGGCAACGCGGCTGCGTGCCTTAGTGGCGGCACACCTCTTCCGTAGGCGGATCTTTCGCACTTTGCGTTGTGCCGAGGCTGGGTGTGCGCGAGAAGCAGTTGGCCGCTTACTTCTTTGCGGCTGCTTCGCGCTGGCGCAGAGCGGCCATGGTGGCTGCGGAGGGATCTTTGCGGTTGCTGTTCTTGGGGCGCCGCTTGGTCTTGGTGGTGTAGTGATTTTGAGCCATGTTGTCTCCTGCCTGCTTGGCGGTTTGGGACGCCTGCCCTGAGTTCTGCTGAAAAACGGCCTAGGACTGCAATCGTCGCTTGAATTTCCGGCCCACCACCATATTACAGGCTGCGGCGGCCGAACGGAACGCACTGATCATTTGCGCCCCAATCCATAGTCCTTCGCTTCGCTCAGGATGACACTTTTGCTTGATCGAATACAGGCTACGGCGTGCCATACAGCTGACGGTAGACATTTGCATTCCGCAGGATGGCCTGCACGTATTCGCGGGTTTCGGTGAAGGGGATGGACTCGACGAATTCCTGCGCATCGCGGTAGTGGCCCTGGCTGAGCCAATCTTCCACGCGGTCGCTGCCGGCGTTGTAGGCGGCTAACGCGTATTCGAACTGTCCGTTGTACTTATCGACCATATCTCTGAAGTAGCGCGTGCCGAGTTCGAGGTTCACTGCCGGGGTATAAAGTTGCGGCGCGCTGAATTTCTTGAGCTTCACCTGTTTGGCTACAGTCTTGCCCGTCTTCGGCAGAAGTTGCATCAGGCCGACAGCATTGGCACGGGAAATGGCTGCGGCATTGAATTCGGACTCTTGCCTTATCAGCGAAGCGACCAGATAGGGATCGAGTCCGTTCAGCTCCGAAAACCTGCGCAGGTCGGTCCAATAGGCCTTGGGAAAAAGCGCCTCCCAGTAGGGACGAGGCAGGTCGGAAATGTCCACGGCGAAATAGTTGGGCGTGGCCCGCTTCATGATCTCGATGCCGCGATCGTAGCGTCCAATGTCCTGGTAGACGCGGGCCATCGCGGGCGGCGCCCAGGTTCCACCTTCCTGGCTGGCGGCGGCTTGCAACTCGCGCACCGCCATATCGGCCAAGCCTCCGTTGGAGAGTAGACGTGCGCGTCCGACTCGCAGGTTGTCGTCTGGAGGATCGGTGGCGGTGATTTTTCCCGCTGTGGAGAGCGGGGGGACGCGATCGAGCAGCGCGTAGTGAGGTGCGTCTTCCTTGGACGCGTCGTTGTTCTGCGATCCCGCACCATGCAGCATCTTCAGACGCTGCCGTCCAAACTCGGCGTAGTAGTAGTTGTGAAAGCGGGCGGAGAGTTTCTGATAGAACGCCCGCGCCATTGCGGGATTCCCTTCTTCTTCGGCGAGACGCGCACGCCAGTACAGCGCGTTCGGGACTTCCGCGGAATCGGGATAAAGCGCGATTTGTTGCTCGAAGCCTTGCCTTGCCTCATCGGTTCGGCCTTGCCGGAAACTCAGCCACGCCGCCTTCCAGTGGTCGTAGGAGGCGCGAGTGCCATTCGGGAAGCGTTGCTGCAACTCGCGGAAGTAGTCGATGGCGTGGTCGTAGTCGCGCTTCAGCAAATACATATTTCCAGCGGAAAGCAGCGCTTGCTCCAGCCATGGGCTCGCGGGACCAAACTGCCGCAGTTCGTTCAAGGTGCGCTGCACGGCATCTTCATCGCTGGTGGAGCGTGCGGTCTCACTCAGCAGGTAGAGGCGCTCGGCTTCGGCGTCGCCGGTTTGCGCTCCCATGGAAGTCAAAATCTTGCGGGCATCGTGACTGCTACCGCTTTTTTCCAGCGCTCCGGCCAATGCCAGCTCCACTTCGGGACGATCCGCCGGGCTGACCTCTTCGGTCAACTCGCGGTAATCGTGGGCCGCCTCGCTGTAGTGCTTGGCTTTGAGCAGAAGATCGGCGCGGGTGCGGCGTTCGGCGGTCGTCCCAGCGATTCCCAGCTTGCGCAATTCCGTTCCCGCCATCTCCGCTTCGAAACTGTTCGGGAGGTTGAAGTAGAGGTTGCGAAAAGCGCTCGACGCCTTCTGATTTTCTCCGGCGGCTTCGTAGGCGCGGCCTATCGCCAGTTCAATGTCGCTGCGCACCGGAGTCCGGTCTTTTTCGAGCAGAGCCGCTGCCTCTTGTGCGCGGCCTTCCTCAAGCAGCGCATTCGCGTAGACGAGGTGGGCGTCGCGAATCAGGAGCGAATCGGGAAAAGTCTTATTGAAGTCGGCCAGTGTGGAGAGCGCCTCGGCATTGTGCGCCGTTTTCAGGTAGGAGTCACCGAGGTAGTAGGCAACGTAGTCTCCGAGTTCGCTGGCTCCGGCCTTGGCCCGGTTGAGCGGATCGATAGCTTTGGCGTAATCGCGATCGAGTGTTCGGGCATAGCCGATGACGAGCCAGGCTAATGCTCCGGCATCTTCTTTGGGGTGACGGCGGGCGTAGGCTTCGACTCCGGCATAGGCCGTGGGAGTGCGATCCTGCAACAACTGCTCCGCCATGACGCGAAGATTGGCGGAGGCGACAAAGGCCTGCCGCACCCGGCGCACGCGCGGAGAAACGGTTTTATGTTTTTTCTTGGCGCCGGTAGAGGCTGCCGACTTCTTCTTTGCTGACGCGGTCTTTGCTGATGTGCTCTTGGCAGGCGTGGGCTTGACGGGAGCAGCCCTTTTTTGTGCTGGCGTACTCTCTGAAGAACTAGGCGCCGGGGACTGGGCGGCTGCGGACGGCACAAGGCCGGGCGCGAGCAGGAATGTAATTCCAGCGAAAAGCGTAACTGCAATACGGCGCACTCAAACCCTACCTACTGCCGAAAATTGGCACCCATGATGGAGAGATCGTCTTCCGCAAGACTTCTTATTATTTCATGCTGGAAGTAATTGGCGGGCGCGGCAACCGTGTTCCCGTAACGTTTCTGGTACGTCACGCGGCTTTTCTCGATCACTTCTTTCAGCCGGTCGTAGAGGTCCCTGTTCTTGCGGCCTTCGGCGACCTTAGCCTGGTTGTAGAGTTTGATTTCATCGACGAGGAGGCGGGCAAAACGCTGGGCCTTGCGGTGAACTTCCTGCTGCTCGGGCGGAATCTGCGCAGCCGGCGGCGCTTCGGGTGCTGCCGCGGTCTCGGCCGGACCGACCGGAAGCGGGTCGACTGGTGCCGGTTCCATGACGGCAACCGCAGATTGAACTTCGGTAACAGGGCTCTGGGCTTCGGCGGTCGGCGTCTGAACCTCAGCTACGGTAGCAGCGACTGGTGCCGAGGCTTCGCCTGACGCTGCTGCTGCCATGGCGCGGCCGGATGCAAACGCGGGGACGTGGGCGGCAAAGGGGTCGTTGAAAGCCGGTACCGCGGGCGCGGACGTCGCTTCCGCCGCCTGGACGTTAGGATTCTCGACTTGATCCCCGCCAGCTTGTGCAGCGGACGGATCTTTCTGCGCGTGCTTGCGGAGCGAATTCACTTCGAGCCAGGCGCTGGTCGAAAGTACAAGCAGATCGAGCGCGCCAGCATCGAACAATCCATCAGCCTCGGTGCCGCTGTCGGCATAGACCAGCGCGGCAACTTTGTCTTTCAAGATCAAGGGGAGAATACGGGCTTCTCCACTGATTGGCGTTCCGAATTCCTCGAGGAACCGTGGGTCCAAATCGGCGACGGGCGCGCTGGCGATTCCGCGATCGATCAGTGCTTGAACCACCGCCGGAGCGTTTTCATCGAGGGCGAAATCCTTGATCGCGTCGCTATTGGCGAAACCGCGCCCCTGCCATCCGGTGGCATGGCTGCCTTTGACGACAAAAAGCGCAGCGCGGGACGCATAGCGGGCGCTCGAATCGAGCAGTGCGCGAAGAATTTCCCGCTGTGAGGAACCTTCTTGAATTTCGGAAACGGCGTGCGCCAGGTCGGCCGCACCGGACGCGGGAACGACTTGGCGGCTGACCGGTTCGCCCAAGCTTGGATCGGTGGCGATCTCCTCCATCACCCGGCGAACAATCTCGGCTCGCAACTGGGCCGCGTTGGCGTCCAGAACCTGGCCCACCACCCGTTCCACAATTGGTTCAATCCAACCGTGCTCCTTCATTCATACTCCGGGGTAAAGCTGTCTCGCAAAACTCTTGGGGGGAGAAGGGGAGTGACCCTTCTAACTACCGATTATAGGGCCGCTGGCTGGCATTCTCGGGACACCTTGGTACCTGCCCTACCGGTGCCCGAAGTATCCCGGCGCCCAGTGCGCGAAACCTTCTGGCACGGCCCCGTCAAAACATCTCTTAAAACAGCCCCCGAAAATCACGACCAGCCATTACAATAGGCGTTCGGGATGCGGTGCGTTTTCGGAAAAATCTGCATCAAGTGACGAATGAGTACCATCCAACCCAACATAGAGCAACCGGTCAGCGAAGAGATGCAGCTGGTCCGGCGTGCCAAGCGCGGCGACGATTCCGCGTTTGAAGAATTGGTACGGCGCTATGATCGCAATGTTTTCCGCATCGCACAGCACATTACGCAGAATCGCGAGGACGCGGAAGATGTAGTGCAGGAAGCGTTCCTCAAGGCGTATAGCAACCTGGAGAAGTTCCAGGAACAGTCGAAGTTCTATACCTGGCTGGTGCGCATTGCGGTCAACGAAGCGCTGATGAAGTTGCGCCGAAGGAAGCCGGAACGCACGGTTTCTCTCGACGAAGAGGTAAAAACTGAAGATGACTCGCTGCCCCGTGAGGTTGCGGATTGGAGCCCCAATCCAGAACAGATGTACAACCAGGCGGAGTTGCGGGACATTCTGACTCGCACCATTCAAGGGTTGCCGTCGGGATTTCGGACGGTGTTCGTGCTCCGTGACGTGGAAGGCCTCTCGACCGAGGAGACGGCTGATGCGCTGGAGTTGAGCATCCCGGCGGTGAAGTCGCGGTTACTACGCGCGCGCCTGCAATTGCGCGAGCGGCTCAACCGCTTCTTTCAGAAAAAGGCGAGTGGAGATGGCGACCAGTGAAGTGCTCTGAGTTTCTCAACGAATTAACCAACTACCTCGATGGTGCGCTGGACGCCCGGACCAAGTCCGAACTCGACGAGCATCTGGCGTGGTGCCACAACTGCTACGTCGTCTGCGATACCACCCGCAAGACCATCGAAATCTACCGCGATTCGGAACTCTACGAGTTGCCCGACGATCTGCGCACGCGGCTGCGGTCGGCTATTATGACCAAGTGCACGGCCCACAAGAAGTCGGAGCCGCCAACCAGCTAAAAAGCGGTTGCGCCATGGCGGAATCCCGGTGGGACACAAGTTACAAGCCTTTCCCAGGGGGGAGGGGTTGTGCCCTTCCGTGCATAGCACCCTTTGGACTGCAACCCACACGAATAGGGGGTTTCCCAGCCCTCTGTAAAGACGCCCCTTCCTGCAAGTGATTGATTCCAGTTCACCTATGGAGGGTACCTGCTCCGTTATCAAGGGCAGAACCCTTTGCCCATCGCGGGAATCTAAGTAGGTAGAGTTGGTTTCGTTTCGGACGAAAGGAATGAGCGAATTTTATCGCTCTATTCTGTGGAGGTTACTCAATGTTAACGAAGTTGGTGGACGCCATGTTTGGCTGCCGGCACGCCCGGTATAGTTTTCCGATCACGGTGCGCGCCGGTTCGCGTCATTACCCGGCCGCGCAGCGCACGGGCACCTATGTCGCTTGCCTGGACTGCGGCAAGGAATTCCGCTACGACTGGCAGGAAATGAAGATCGTAGGTTCGCAGACAAGGGAAGCGGCGCACGCGCTGGTCACGAAAGAAGCAGCGTAGCTCGCTGGAGGCGGAGCACTCTGACCCCAGCACATACTCCAAAGCACTTTGTGGTCCAAAAGTGAACATTCGTGGCTAGCCCTCCTCTCTTCTCGCCCCGCGTTTTCCCGTTTTGGGTCCAGATTTCACTAACCCTCCGGCGCCCGAGAAGCGCATAATTGTACTGGCGCCGATCCGCAAAGCATGCTTCGTCATTCCTTCTGAAGCGTTCCCTGCTTGTGGTTCGGACGGGAGGTGTCTGTGCCTCTTTCCATGCTTCGGGAATACCTGGATAACAACCGCATTCAATATCTGGTGATCTCGCACTCGGTGGCCTACACGGCCCAGGGGATTGCCGCCCTCACGCACACTCCGGGAAAAGAACTGGCGAAAACTGTCATGGTCATGGTGGATGGACGTCTGGCCATGGCGGTGGTGCCGGCCTCGTTCCGGGTGGATTTATACCGGCTGAAGAAATATCTGGGAGCGGACTCGGTAGAACTGGCCAGCGAACTCGAGTTTCGCGGCCGCTTTCCCGACTGCGAAACCGGATCCATGCCGCCGTTCGGCAATCTTTATGGCATGGATGTTTTCGTGGACCAGACTCTGGCCGAGGACTATGAAATCGCGTTCAACGCGGGTTCGCACCGGGAACTGGTGCGGATGAGGTTTGCCGATTTCCGCGATCTGGTGAAACCGGCAATCATCCCGCTGGCGGCGGGCAAAGTCCATATGCACGCGGCTTGAGGGCGGAACAGTCGTTGGTCGCTAGTCGTTGGTCCTAGCCTCTTAGAAGCCTAGGTCGCAGTTCGCTATCGACGCTCGCTAACGACCAGCGACCGTCGACCAACGACTGTTGATGGAGCCTCCAGGACAGCAGTTGAGCGGCGACTTGGGACATTCCTGTTTTTTTATACAATCTTCACAAATCGCTGTGTTAGATTTGCCCTTCAGATCAACTTGAATTTCCTGGAGGAAACTGAATTGGGCAAGGACATGGTCCCCAAGAAGATCTTTTTCACCAAAGGCGTGGGAAAACACCGGGAGCGCCTCACCTCTTTCGAACTCGCCTTGCGCGACGCCGGCATCGCGGCGCAAAACCTGGTACGTGTCTCGTCCATCTTCCCGCCGAACTGCAAGCTGATTCCGCGCTCGCAGGGACTGACGCATCTCTCCCCCGGAGAAGTCGTGTTCGCGGTGGTGGCGGAAAACTCCACGCACGAACCGCACCGCCTGCTGGCATCTTCAATCGGCGTAGCCATCCCCGCAGATCGCAACACCTACGGCTATCTGAGCGAGCATCACTCGTTCGGTGAGACCGAGGATTCCGCCGGAGACTACGCCGAAGAACTCGCCGCCGAAATGCTGGCGACGACTCTGAACGTAGAATTCGACTCCGACCGCTCGTGGGACGAGAAAAAAGAGATCTATCGCATCTCGAACAAGATCGTCCGCACGGCCAACGTCACGCAGTCAGCTGTGGGCGATAAGCGTGGGCTTTGGACGACCGTGATCGCGTCGGCTGTGCTGATCTTCGACTAACTCTTGCCCATGCGTGGAGCGACGGGTGTACTCGCCCGTCTAGGCGATCCGTCCTCGCAATCGCGCTCGTGGACCTACCCAGCGACGTGGAAGGGCTACTTCTTCTGGCTCTTATCGAAGCTCATCCGTGTTAGCGAGGCGACCTCATCATCGAGTTCACTTTGCGACGGCGCACCCGCTCTGACCACTAGGACTCGCCTATCGGACAGCGTAATCACGATTGCTGAGTTGTAGCGGGGCACTTGTTCCGGAGCAGAGAAATCTAGCCGCCAATACTCATAGCTTGGCTCGGAAACCTTGGTCGGACCAACAATCTTGACGTCTTTCACACCCAGCCAAGTCCGTTTAATCTCGCCAATATACGCCAAGGCAATGGTGTCGTGAGTGCTGTCGCGACTCCGTTGCTTTGTGTCGTAAAGAAAAGCCATTCTGAGTGCACCGCCGCGCTGCGGTGTATCCCAGAGGGTCAAGATGAAACGTTCGCGCCCGCGGGCGTCACGAAAGGGTCTGGGCATTTCATCCCCGACCTTGGGACTGAATTTCTCCGGAAACTCGTACGTCAGCCCCATGGTCGTTTCGCGGAAGATGTTCCCATGAACGCTACCTCTTCCCTGGCCCCAGCACACCGGCCACCATAGAGACAGGCAAACAGCCAATAACGCAAATATGCGTCTCATCGCTTTTCCGGATCGCCGGCTCGGTACCGCGCCAAACCTATCCTGCCTTCGCCAGAGTCTTCTTTTCTGCCGGTTTCTTTTTGAGCCGTTCCAACACGGCAGCGACGATCAGCGGTAATCCTACCGTCGCATCCACGAAAACTTCTCCAAACTTTCCACCTTCGGCAGGAGGCACGAACTTGCCCCACGAAACCGCCTCGCTGTAGGGACTGCCCGAGAGTCCGCCCCAATAGACCGGTTCGGGACAGATGCGGAGTCCGTAGTGGTAGCGCTTCAGTGGCAGGTCTTCCCCGCCCCGGCGATGGCGTAATTCGATGAATGGGCCAAACTGCTGCGACCAGTTGCGCGGAACGCCTCCGCCGATGGTGAAAATTCCGAGACGCTTCTGACTGAGTAGGGTGGCCGCGAAGTGCTCGAGGTCTTCGAAGGGATCAAAGCGGAACCGCGCTTTTCCTTTTTTGTCGCGTTCGCGGTTGGTCAGCGCGTAATCAAGGCCTAGCTCGGAGTCGGAAAACGCCGGGACAAATACCGGAACGTTTTTCTCATAGGCTGACTTGAGAATGCCGCGTTGTCCCTTGGCGTGCTTCGCCAAATGGGCCCCGATCGCCCGGTTCAGCTTGTAGGAGCACATTACTTCGTCCGAGTCCCAGCCTCCGAACACTGCGGCCATCACGCGCTCCACGTCGTCGAGATTCTGCTCGGGTTCGAGCGTGTCATAGACGCGGTTGTATCCTGCCTCGTAGAGTTCTTCGTCGCTGAGATCCGGATTGTGGCGAAAATGCGCGCGTCCGGTTGCTTCGACCAGCCCGTGGGCCATGAGCGCGCCGGTCGAAACGATTGCGTTCACAATACCGCGATCGATCAACTCGGCAATCACCAGTCCTTGCTTGGCCACGGTCATCGCGCCGGCCAGCGTCATGACGATAAAGGCATCTTTGTCTCGCGCCATGGCCTCCAGCACATCGGCCGCTTCGCCAAGCTGGCGGCCCGTGAACGCGGTTTTTGACATCGCACGCACCAGATCATCGATGGATCGAATCTTGCCCGGGTCGAGCGGTTCGAGCGGAATCAGGCGATCCGTAACCGGATCGTGCAACTTGCGCTCGATGCCCGCGCCTTCTTGATGTTTGCCCTCATGATGATTGCTGTGTTTGGCGCCACTTTTGTGTTTCAAGGAAGAACCTCCAGAATGAAAACCGATTTTGACCGAAGAAACAATTTACTAGAAGTGAGTGGAACGCGGCGATCTGCTTTTACATGGATGCAACATTTCACGCTCGCACCGGGCGCTTTGGTATCCTAAATCTAAGGGATGATAAAGTCCCGCGAACTCTGGGAGAAACACGTGCAAGACAAGTTCACGGTCGCCTTGATCCAAATGTCGTGCGGCCCCGAGCCTGCCGACAATCTCGCCAAAGCGCTTGATCGCGTTGCGGAAGCGGCGCGCAAGGGTGCCGACGTCGTCTGCCTGCCCGAGCTTTTCCAGACGCAGTATTTCTGCCAGCGCGAAGACGCAGCGTTGTTCGACCTCGCAGAGCCGATCCCCGGCGCAACCACGGAAAAACTCGCCGCCGCCGCGTGCAAAAACAAAGTCGTGCTGATCGCGTCGCTCTTTGAGAAGCGCGCCCCCGGTCTCTACCACAACACGGCTGCGATCTTCGATTCCGACGGCACACTCCGCGGCATCTACCGCAAGATGCATATTCCCGACGATCCGCTCTATTACGAGAAGTTTTATTTCACTCCGGGCGATCTTGGCTTCAAGGCTTTCAACACGTCCGCTGGAAAACTGGGAACGCTCGTCTGCTGGGATCAGTGGTATCCCGAAGGCGCGCGGCTCACAGCTTTGCAGGGAGCGAGTATTTTGTTCTACCCCACGGCGATCGGATGGCATCCGGCGGAGAAGGCCGAATTCGGCATAGCGCAACACGATGCCTGGCGCACCATCCAGCGCGCTCACGCGATCGCAAATGGCGTTTATGTCGGTGTGGTGAATCGCGTCGGCTTCGAGACGGGCGACATCCGCGGCAATTCCGTTCCCGGCAAAGGGCTCGAATTTTGGGGAGGATCGTTTTTCTGTGATCCCTTCGGGCGCGTGCTCGCCGAAGCTACGCATGACAAGGAAGAGATTCTGCTCGGCGAAGTGGATCTGCATCACCTTGAGGACATTCGCCGCAACTGGCCTTTTCTGCGCGACCGCCGGATCGACAGTTACGCGCCGATCACCAGCCGCATGTTGGACGGAAAATAATCGGACGAGATATGACGAAATCATCCGCCGCGCGCGCCCAGCTTCTCCCCGCCGCACAGGGCTACCGCATGCCCGCCGAGTGGGAGCCGCACGAATCCACGTGGCTCGCCTGGCCGCATTTTCGCGGCGACTGGCCGGGGAAGTTCGAGCCGATCCAGTGGGTCTATGCCGAGATCGTGCGCAACCTGGCGCGTCATGAGCGTGTGGACCTGATCGTCAATGACACAAATTGGGAAAAGCGCGCACGCACGGTGCTCGAAAAGGCCGGAGCGCTCTCCGACAATGTTTGTTTTCACCGCTGGCGCACCGACCGTGTGTGGACGCGCGACTCGGGCTGCATTTTCCTGACGCCTCCCGCCGATCGTCGCCATGAAGATCAGGCCGACTCCGGGCTGCTCGCTCTGCATTTTCAGTTCAACGCTTGGGCGAAGTATCCGAATTACAAATTCGATGAGAAGAATGGGGCGCGCATGGCGAAGGCCGCTGGCGCCCGCGCGGTTGAGCCAGCCGTCGTTGATTCCTCTAAAGAAAAGCACCGCGTCGTGCTCGAAGGCGGATCGATCGACGTCAACGGCTGCGGCACTCTGCTCACGACTGAAGAATGCCTGCTCTCGGCCACGCAGCAGCGCAATCCGCCCATGGACCGCGCCGCCTATGAGCAAGTGTTTGCGGACTATTTTGGCGTGCATTCGGTCATCTGGCTCGATAGTGGCATCGCCGGGGACGACACGCACGGCCACGTCGATGACATCACCCGCTTCGTTGGTCCGAATACCGTGGTCACGATGGTTGAAGTGAATGAGCAGAGCGAGAATTATGCGCCGTTGTACGCGAATCTTGGCCGTTTAAAGAACGCCCGCACTTCATCTTGCACTGGCGATGGACAGAAACTTGAGATTATCGAAGTTCCCATGCCGCGTCCGGTCGTATTCGAGGGCCGGCAATTGCCGGCCAGCTACGCTAATTTCTATATTGCGAATGGCGCTGTGCTGGTACCGGTGTTCAACGATCCAAACGATCGCATTGCACTCAACTCGCTCGCGGAAGTTTTCCCTTCGCGCGAAATCGTACCCATCTATTGCGGCGATTTGATCTGGGGATTCGGTGCTCTGCACTGCATGACACAGCAGCAGCCATCCAAAACGTAGGGACAGCCAAGGGCAGCCGCTCCTACGCAACATCATTTACACTTTTATCCGTGAACGCCGAGATCATCGCGGTCGGGTCTGAGTTGCTCACTCCGCATCGCCAGGACACCAACTCGCTCTACCTCACCGAAAAACTGAATGAGCTGGGCATTGAGGTGCGCTTCAAGTGCATTGTCGGCGACGACGCCGAAGGACTCACTGCGGCCGCTAAACTCGCCATGCGGCGTTCGGACATCATCATTTTTACGGGCGGCCTCGGCCCCACCGAAGACGACCTGACCCGCGAGTCCGTGGCCGAGGCACTGGGACTGAAACTGCAACGCGATCCACAGATTATCGCCAAACTTGAAGAGCGCTTCGCCAAGCGCAGCATGAAGATGTCGGACAACAATGCCAAGCAGGCCGACGTTCTGACCAGCGCTGTGGCGTTGCCGAATTCGCTCGGAACCGCGCCCGGACAATGGATCGCCGGGAAGTATAACGGCCAAGAGCGGCTTCTGATGCTGCTACCCGGCCCTCCCTACGAACTCAAAGCGCTGTTCGAAACCGAGTGCATTCCGCGGATACGCGCCCGGATTCCCGTCCAGCACATCGCCACGCGCACGCTGAAGATGGCGATGATGCCGGAATCGCAAGTGGACGCGCGGGTTGCGCCCATCTACAAAACTTATGTCGATGTGCAGACGACGATCCTGGCGGGTGCGGGCGAGATTCAGCTTCACCTGCGCTGCCGGAAGGATTCTCCAACGGAGGCCGAGGCGCGCGTCGAAGAGCTTGCCGAAAAAATCGAAGACGAACTGGGCGACGCCATCTTCTCTCGCAAGGGCGAAACCATCGAGCAGATTGTCAGCTATCTGCTGCAGATGCGCAGCATGACACTGGCAGTGGCTGAATCCTGCACTGGCGGCCTGTTGGCCGAACGCATCACGTCTCTTAGCGGCAGTTCGCGTTATTTTCTCGGCGGCGCAGTCGTGTACTCGAACGAATTGAAAACGCAATTTGCCAACGTGCCGAAGGCTCTAATCGACCAGCACGGGGCGGTCAGCCGCGAAGTGGCGGCAGCGATGGCCGAAGGCATCCGCAAACGCTGCCTTTCGAGTTACGGCATCGGGATCACCGGAGTCGCCGGCCCGGGCGGCGGCACCGAACAGAAGCCGGTTGGCCTGGTCTACATCGCGCTCGCGGGAGAAGAAGGCACGCAGGTGGTCGAACGCAATTTTCCCGGTGACCGCAAGCGTATCCGGCAGTTCTCAACCCAGCAGGCTCTGGAGATGATCCGCCGGGCGCTGCTGTGAGGCGCAGTGATTAAGAGATGCGAATCTTCATCGGCATCGATCTTGACCCGGAAGTCCGCGCCCGGATCTCGCGCTTTCTCGAGGGCGTGCAGGGCTTTGCGCCCGAGGCGCGTTGGGTACGGCCGGAGTCGCTGCACATCACTTTGAAGTTCATCGGAGAACAAGCGCCGGAGCAAGTCGCGGCTATCACCGAACGTTTGCGGCAGGTCGGGGGCAAGGCGTTCGAGATTCGCTCGGGCGGATACGGATTCTTTCCCACCGCAAAGGCACCACGCGTATTCTGGATTGGGATTCAGGCTGGACCACAACTAGCCGATTTGGCTGCGAGCATCGATATGGCTACCACCGAACTCGGCATTGCGCGTGAAGAGCGCCCGTATAGTCCGCATCTGACTCTGGCGCGGGCAGGCGGCAGATCGGGCTCGCCGAAGTGGCGTAAGGGTGATGGTCCTAACGCGGTGTTTGCAGTGCTCGAGAAGCGGCTCGCTGCCATGGGCGAACTCGATTTCGGCGCTATCACGGCCCGCGAGTTTATTCTCTACCAGAGCCAGCTTTCACCGGCAGGATCGAAGTACACGAAGCTGCAGCGCTTTCCGCTCGAGCAAAAGTAGAACGGTATTAGATCGACGTACATGAGTCCATATCTCATCGCCGCCTCCGTCAGCTACCTGCTGGGGTCCATCCCATTCGGGTATCTGCTGGTGCGGATTTTTACGGGCGAGGACGTTCGCGGCAGCGGCAGCGGCAATATTGGCGCGACGAACGTGGCCCGCAAGTCGCCCGCGCTGGGAGTTGCGACGCTCGTGCTCGACGCCGCCAAAGGCCTGGCTGCGGTGCTGGCGGCACGGATATTGTTCGGCGGACCGCATCAGCAACTCGTCGTGACCACGGCGGCGTTCTTCGCCGTGCTCGGCCATCTCTTCCCTGTCTGGCTCAAATTCCGCGGCGGCAAGGGCGTCGCCACCAGCCTTGGAGCCTTCATCCTCATCACCCCGAAATCTATTTTGTGCATGGTCGTACTGTTCCTGCTCGTCGCCGTCGCCTTCCGCTATGTGTCGCTCGGGTCGGTCGCGGTGGCGGCCGCTTTTCCCTTACTGGCATGGGCGTTTCACGAATACGCGGACTCGCGGCAGCTGATTTTCATCGCCGCTGTTTCGGCGCTGGTCATCTGGAGGCACCGGCAAAACATCGGCCGTCTCGCCACGGGCACAGAATCAAAATTCGGAGCCAAGCCACAAGCAAAGTTAGGTAGAGATTCGAATACGTTAGGAGCAACCCGTCAGTGACAATACCGACGAGCCGCATTGCCGTCATCGGAGCCGGCGCCTGGGGCACGGGACTGGCCATCGTCCTGGGGCGTAAACCAGGCTTCCGGCACGAGGTCCGCCTGTGGGCTAACGAGCCGGAAGTTTCCGAAAGCATCACCAAAAGCCGGATCAACGAACGCTTTCTGCCGGGTTTTATTTTGCCGGAGTCAATTGCCGCGACCAGCGACTTGAGCACCGCGCTTGAGGGCGCGGAGATCGTTGTCAGCGTGATGCCCTCGCTGCATTGTCGAGCGCTCTTCGAGCGCATGACGCCGTTGCTCCGTCCAGAGACACTTTTCGTCAGCTGCACCAAGGGGCTCGAAGACCGGACTCTGCTACGCATGACGGAAGTGATTGCCGACGTCCTGCGCAGCCGCAAATTCACACCACGCGTGGCGGCGCTCAGCGGCCCGTCGTTTGCCAAGGAAGTTGCGCGCGGCGATCCCACCGCCGTGACCGTGGCGTCGATTGATGGAGAAGTGACACGCGCGGTGCAACACGCGTTCAACGATTCGCGCTTTCGCGTCTACACCAACGACGACGTGATCGGGGTGGAGTTGGGCGGGGCGCTGAAGAACATCATCGCCATCGCGGCCGGCGTCTGCGACGGCCTGGGTCTCGGCCATAATTCGGTGGCGGCGCTGATCACGCGCGGTCTCGCTGAAGTGGCGCGCCTGGTGGTGGCTTGCGGTGGGCGACTCGACACCATGGCCGGACTTGCCGGACTGGGCGACCTCGTCCTTACTTGCACCGGAGATCTCTCGCGCAATCGCAGCGTCGGCGTTGAACTGGGCAAGGGACGTAAGCTTCCGGACATCATTGCCGCCATGCGCGGGGCCGTCGCCGAGGGAGTTTTTACCACCAAAGCCGCAGTGGGTCTAGCTCGGCAGAAGAACGTCGAGATGCCGATCACCGAGCAGATGTTCGCCATCCTGGAAAACGGCAAATCGCCGCAACAGGCGATTGAAGAACTGATGACGCGGGCCACCAAGTCGGAAATCTATTGAACGCAGGGGGCTAGCTAAGACGGACTGAAATGGTGCCCGGAGACGGAATCGAACCGTCACGTCCCGTTAAGGACTCGGGATTTTAAGTCCCGTGCGTCTGCCAGTTTCGCCATCCGGGCAACGCGGTGCAACTACTGAATTCTACGATACTCACGTGCGAAACTCTTTGGACCTTTGAACCAGGGCATACAACTTTTCCGGCATTGCCGGGTTCAATACTATGTAGGAGTGGATCGTCAGGAGGAAACCTTGAAAGCATCGCGCTGGTTTGGCAAGGCAATTGGTTCGGGATTCGCGGCGAGAGCGGTTCTTTTGTCCCTGGTGGTTGGCGCCGCCGCTTGGGCATGCGCCCAGAGTGGCGCCATGAGTCCTTATCAGGGCGAACAGGACGGCGTCAGCGCCGGCGGAAATTGGCTGGAATTCGCTTCCACCGACAAAATGACGGGGGCAAAGCGAGTGCGCTTTGAACTCCAGTCGAACAACTATTTCAAGGAAGACTCGGAATACAAGCCCAGAGTGAATCTCATCTGCGACAACGGCAAACTCAAGCTCGCGGACTTCAATCCCGGCGTCCGACTGCTTCCGCCGAACCGGCCCGGCTGGTGGGGCCAGCCGCAGTTGGAAGTGGAGGTTCGCGTCGACGACACCCACTATTTCAAGGGCTGGAACTGGATGCGCGGTCACTTCCTCTCCATGGATAAAGGCACGGTTCGCGGGATGCTGGGAGCCCAGATTTTCAACATTGCGCTCCCCACCCGGAGCGGCCGCCAGATCGCGGAATTTTCTCCCGCCGGGCTGAATCTGGATCGAGTCAGAAAAGCCTGCGATCTGACACCGAAGAAGCCGAGTACGGATTAGTTCGACGCTCTCTCCTTTGCAATGGGGGATGGGCGAGACGTCCGTCCCTCATCCCTTCATCCGCAATTTGATCCTCCTCGTGCATCCCCAACCCTTTCTGTGAATCCAATAGTGGTATTGTGGGAGGCGCATGAAGATCGGGATCACTTGTTATCCGACCTATGGCGGCAGCGGCGTTGTCGCCACCGAACTGGGGCTTGAACTCGCTCGCCGTGGGCATGAGATTCATTTCATTTCCTATTCACAACCGATTCGCCTGACCGGGCCGGAACCGAACATTCATTACCATGAGGTCGAGGTCACGCGCTATCCGCTGTTTGAATATCCCCCCTACGATCTGGCGCTGGCCACGCGCATGGCTGAGGTTTCGCAGCTCTACGAGCTCGATCTGCTGCACGTGCACTATGCCATCCCGCACTCGGTGAGCGCGATGCTGGCTAAACAGATGCTGGCGGCAACTCCGCCGCGACGCAATCTGCCGTTTGTGACGACCTTGCACGGCACCGACATCACGCTGGTCGGGCTCGACCGCTCTTATCTTCCGATCACCCGATTTTCCATCGAGCAGAGCGACGGCGTAACCGCCATTTCGCAATATCTGCGCAACCGCACGCTCAAGGTTTTTGACATCAAGAACCACATTGAAGTCATTCCGAATTTCGTGAACTGCGACGAGTATCTGCGCAAGCCGGAGTGGACGGAAAAACGCAGCGAGTATGTCGCCAACGACGAGCGGCTACTGGTACACCTGTCGAACTTTCGCCCGGTGAAACGCGTCCTGGACGTAATCGAGATATTCGATCGTGTACGAAAACAAATTCCCTCTAAGTTGTTGCTGATTGGCGACGGGCCCGATCGTTCGCAGGCGGAATGGCTGGCGGTGCAAAAGGGCATTCACGAGCACGTGCTGTTTCTTGGGAAGCAGGATCAAATCCGTGAAAAATTGGCTATTTCGGACGTGATGCTCATGCCGAGCGAACTCGAAACCTTCGGGCTCGCGGCGCTGGAAGGCATGGCTTGCGAAGTTGTCCCCATTGCCACTCGCTCGGGTGGCGTACCGGAAGTGATCGAACACGGCGTGACCGGTTTCCTGGCCGATGTCGGCGATGTGGAGACGATGGCGCGTTACGCCATCGATCTGCTGGGCGATGAATCCGCTCTGCGCGCCATGGGCAAGCGGGCGCGAGCCGCCGCGCAGGCAAAATACTGTTCCAGCAAGATCATTCCGCTTTACGAAGACTTTTACCGAAAGGTACTGGAGCAGTCGTCGAAGTTGTCATTAGCTCTTCGGGGTTAGGCAGAATCGGCAGCCGCAACCGGATCAGCGTGCCACCGCCTTCGCGGTTTTCGATCATCATCTTCGCCGTGTCACCGTAGAGCACCTTCAGTCGCTCGGCAACATTGGCCATGCCGATGCCGCCAAGACCATCGGACGTCTCAAGCGATTGCGCAGCCCCCATGCCCACGCCGTCGTCTTCCACCTCAACCACCAGTCGCGATTTGATCACCCGGCTGCGCAACGTAATGCTGCCGCCTTCGACTTTGGGTGAGAGTCCGTGCTTGATGCAGTTTTCGACCAGAGGCTGCAGCAACATGCTGGGGACCATCGCATCCAGCGACGCCGGATCAAGATCCTTCACCACCTTCAGCTTGTCCCGGCCAAAGCGCACAACCTCAATGTCCAGATAATTGTCGATGAACTCCACTTCCTCGCGCAGGGTAACGAATGACTCGGTGCTGTGCAGCAGGCGGCGGAGAATGGTCGCCAGCTTCAGGATCATTTCGCGCGCCGTGTCGGGATCGAAGCGAACCAATGACGAAATAGAATTCAGCGTGTTGAACAGAAAGTGCGGGTTGATCTGATTCTGCAAAGCCGCCATGCGCGCCTGTAGCAGCAACCGCTCTTGCTCTTCCAGCTTGGCTTGGATGCGGACGCTGTTAAAGATTTTCAGTTCCGTGCCCACCACCATGACCACCGTCAGGTAGATCGCGCTCTCGACCAAATACCCGTTCAGAGTTGCGCCTGCACCTCCCAGCCACAAGCCAGGGCTTTCCAGGCTGAAAATGGCATTCGGCCAGAAGCGCCAGATTTCCGTTTGTAGAAACCGCAAGCCCACAATCGTTGCGAAAAATGCGACCTGCCAATCGAACACGCGCGGCCGCGGCAGATTGCGGCGAATCATGCGGTAGAGAGTGAGATCGATGAACGGCGAGAACGACCAGATGTCTTCCTGCTCGGGCGCGAACCGGCGCAATTGCCCGGCAATGATTCCGGCGAACACGTTTAACGGCAAGGCTGCCCACTCGCCGTGCAGGGCCGCGGGCAGCGAGATCAGGGCTCCACCCACGCCACCCGACAAGCGTCCGCCGATCACGCCCAGCAGCAGCGCGGTTTCGAGGGAAAGGTCACCAGCCAAAAAACTCCGGGCGTTGAATCGGATCCAGACGCCGAGTGATATCGGAATCGCCATCCACAACGCCAGATAAATCTTGTGCCGGGTTGCGCGCTGCTCGCGAAAGATCAGGTTCTTGAATTCCTTGGAACGCACCAAGGCGCTCGACAAGGCCGCGGCCACGCCCAGCTTGATCAGGAGGTTAACGAGTATCAGCCGCGGTTCCAGCATTGAATGATTCTTCCCGAAGAGATGCGCGCAGCGTACGGGATCAGGCTCCGATTGTAACCGCTGCCTGGCGCAAAAGCTGCTCCACGTTGATGTCCAAGCCCGCCGGAACTCCGCCCTGGGCAAAGTCGCGGCTGCCACCGCCGCGGCCGCCGACCGTCGTTAACACCTGTTTGAGCAACACGCCCATGTCGGCCGTCGAACCAGTCGTACCGCCGGACGTCTGCGCAAACACCAAGCCCGGAGTGTCCACGGTACTCGCCACCAGGGCAATCGCTGGCGTTCCAGCCCGGGTTATCTTTTGCGCAAACAGTTTGGCGAAGTTGATATCGCGATCGGAAAATGCCCGCACGACGATCTTCCGTCCGTTCACCTCCGTTTGATTCTGCAGATCGGCTAAGGCCATCAGCCCGGCGAGTTGATCGAGCGCATCTTCCTTTTGTTTGCGCAACAGCCTGCTCTCTTCGACACTCTTGCGGATCTGCTCCGGCACATCCCAAAGTTGCACCGAGAATAGCGCCGCAGCCTCGCTGAGGGCGCTGTAGTCGCGCCGCGCCATGCGCACCGCGCGTTGGCCGCAGACAAACTCCACACGTGTTCCCTGCCGCACCTTCTCGTTTTTCCGAAGAATAATCGAGCCGATCTGGCCGCTGGCGCTGACGTGAGTTCCGCCACAGGCCGACAAATCGAAATCCGCGACCTCAACAAGACGCAGCTCGTCGCGCTCTGCCGGAGGCAGTTTGCGCAGGCCAAGGCTCTCCGCTTCCGCACGCGAAACATAGCGAATCCGCACGGGACGGTTCTCAAACACAATTTGATTGGCTCGCTTCTCGACTGCGACGATCTGCTCGGGATTTACTGACGCCGTCGCCAAATCAATCGAGCAATAGTCTTCGCCCATGTGGAAAGAGACGGTCGGCATCTGGTAAAGCTCGATAAACGCCGCCGAGAGAACGTGCTGTCCGGTGTGTTGCTGCATGTGGTCGCGGCGGCGTTCGACGTCGATATTGCCATGTACCTTAGCGCCGGCAACTGGCATCTTCAGCGATGCTTCGAGATAGTGAACCACCCTGCCGTCTTCTGCGTCCGCAACTTCGGCGACGCGCAGGCGATCTGCCCCGTCGACCGTGAGCCAGCCAGTGTCGTGCACCTGGCCGCCGCTGGTTGGATAGAATGCGGTTTCACGCAGAATGACGGCAGGGCGCGGCTTCTCGGGGGAGATAGGGACGACGCTTTCGACCACCGAATCGAACTCGCAAGTCTCAGAACTGTCGTAGTAAAGACGCTTGGTCATGATAAACGCGGAGTGCGCCCGAGAAGCAAAAGTCAGGCACCGGCGCTCCACTGCACACGAAAGAGCCCGTTACCGTTGCTTCCTTCCGGACCTGGCGGGGTTGGCGGGAAAACGTCGCGCGGAACCGATGCCTGACTCTACATACTATCAAGAGATCGCGGAAAACAGGAATGAAGACTCCCGCTTTCGACTATCATCGAGTCACACTATGACCGAGTCGGAGTGCGCCACCTTCAAGAAGCTCAAAGAACGTGAGGCCCGCGCTCACGCCGAATGGACTGCCCATCTCTTCCGCAATGAAGTTAAGCCAAGGCTTTCGGAGAAGGCAAAGCGGAAGCATCAGAAGGAAGAAATGGAAGCCTACCAGCAAGCGCACAAGGCTCGTTTGGCTCACGTGAAGACGTGTCCAATCTGTAAAGGGATCAGCGCCTGAAAGCCTCTCTGATACGAAAAGATAGTCTTATCGCACGACCAGCACTTCCCGGATGGCATCGCGCGCCAGAAAAAACTTGATCGACGCGAAATCCCGGAAGAGGTTTTCGATGTGCCGGTTATTGAACACCCGCTGCAGCCGCGGAGATTGCTTTTCAGACGCCGAGCGGCCGGGCGCTGCAAATTTTACTTCCTGCATCTCCAGCATGTCGGTGCCGGTCACGTGATAGCGGTAGCAGGTCGAATCCGGCCCGGCATCGCGGGTGTGGAAGAACGCCAGCAAAATTCCGCCTGGCTTCATCACCGACCACAAACGGTCGATGGTCGGCTTCACCAGGCTCTCTTCCATGTAGTCCGGCAGATTCCAGCACAGCACCACGTCGAAGTGCGCATTCGGATAGACCAGGTTTTCATCCAGAAATTTCTTACTGTCGAGAACCACGTTGCCGGCATCGTCCTGTAGGCGCAGTTCGGGGTCAAGTGACGACCGCAACAGATCTTCGCTGTAATTCTTGTGCCCCTTGCCAGTGAAGAAGCGGATGTTGTTGGCGGAGGTCGAGCCCATGTCGAGCACGCACAGTCCCTCCTGGGAATTCAGCAGGCGCGAAATTTCTCCCATGCCGCTCGATCGGCGGGTTAGCGGGACTGCGGGAGCCGCAGTCTGGTGTGAAGAGCTGCGAAAGAATTTCATTACGTTTTCAGAAACCGATGCCATGTCCACGAACGACGATGAGTGGGGCGGGCCGCACTATCGGCCCGCCATTCTTAAGAAGATGCGGACGACGAGGCTTTACCAGCGTCTTTCTGAACATCTACTTTCCCTTTCAAGAACGCGCCCTCTTCAATGGCGATGCGCTGCGTCGTCAGATCGCCAGAAACCACCGCGGACTTGCGCAACTCCACGCGCTCGGAGGCAATCACCGTCCCATCCAACTTACCCAGAATCACCACCGACTTGGCAATGACGTCGGCCTTAACGTTTCCGTTCGGCCCCACCGTCAACAGGTGGTTGCGCAGCTCAATCTTGCCGTCCACGTTGCCATCCACGTACAGGTCCTCGGATCCCGAGAGTTCTCCCTTGATCACGACCGACTTGCCGATGTGGGCGCCTTCTCCGGTTTGCGGAGCATCCATGCGTTGGCCTCCATCTTCCTCGCGCTCTGTTCGCCGCGAATGCACCGATTGTAAATCATCCGCCCGCTTGCGGCTCGGCGCAACAGATGGAAATCGTTCTCCCTCAGGAAGTTACAGTAGCGCACGAAGGTGAGACCCCCGGCTGCGGCTGCGGTTTGCTACCATTATCGTACGGGATCGACGGGCTCAATTCCCTCATGGCAATCGTCCACTACATCGCGCGCCACTGCTTTCCTCGTAATGTCGCCTGCATGATCTTAGGCATTCTTTTGCTCACCGCGGCCGGTTTTTCCGCCCAGCCAGCGGCGGTTTCGGCGTACCACGATCCGGCGGAACTGGTTCGCAAGGCAGTGCAGAATGAAATGAAAGCGGCCAGCAACGATACCGCCCGATTCCTGTTTCGCGGCATCAAGACCACGCCGAAGGGATCCACCACCAGACTCTATGTTGAAACCAAGGACGCCACCGCCGGCTTGGTCGTCGCCTACAACGGCAGGCCTCTGACACCGGAACAACGCCGGGATGAAGAGGCGCGCGTTGAGCGCTTCATCAAGAATCCCGAAGAATTGCAAAAGAAGCGCGAACAGGAACGGGAGAGCGCCGAGCGCACCATGCGCATCGTACGTGCGATGCCGGATGCCTTTCTATACGAATATGCAGGAGAAGTGCAGAGTTCGCCGGGCATTGGCCGGTCCGGCGATACGCTGGTGAAATTGAATTTCCGCCCTAACCCCCACTACCAGCCGCCGTCGCATGTGGAAGAAGTTTTGACCGGCATGCAGGGCTACGTATTGATCGACGACGTCCGTCACCGCATGGCCAGCATCGACGGCACGCTCTTCAAGGAAGTCGGCTTCGGCTGGGGGATCCTCGGCCACCTCGATCACGGCGGCCGCTTCGTGGTTCAGCAGCAGGAGGTCGGCGACAATTTCTGGGAAATTTCAAGTATGACTTTGAGCTTCACCGGAAAGATCCTGCTATTCAAGAGTCTCTCCATCAGCTCGGCGGAAGTTTTCAGCGGATTCCGGCAAGTGCCTTCCGATCTGACGTTCGCCCAGGCGCTCGAACTGCTGAAGAAGGAAGAATCTACTCTGGCCGACGGCCCTAGCGCCAGCAAGCTCGCCCACAAGTGACGGGCAAAGACGCATCGTGCGCCAATCTAGATGGGGCGAGTGTTGACGCTAAGCCTTCCCGGCGCTAAACGTTTCTTCCCGTACCGTGAACTTGCGCACCAACTGTTCGCGTACCCGGTAGCCGGTTCCCGGCGCGTCGCTAATTGCGATCATTCCATCGGCGCCGACTTCCACCTCGGGCTCGATGATGTCCTCTTTCCAATAGCGCTTCGATGCCGACACGTCTCCCGGCAAGCGGAAATCTTCGAGCGTCGACAACGCGATGTTGTGCGCCCTACCCACTCCCGACTCCAGCATCCCGCCGCACCATACTAGAACGTTGTGCCGCAGGGCGACATCGTGAATCTTCTTCGCTTCGCTGAAGCCGCCCACGCGCCCGACCTTAATATTGAGAATGCGGCAGGCGCCTATCTCCAGCGCAAAATCGGCGTCACGCGCGTTGAGAATCGATTCGTCCAGGCAGATCGCCGTCCGAATCGACTTCTGCAGCCGCGCATGAAGATAGATTTCATCGTTCCACAAGGGCTGCTCGATCATGAGCAGATTAAAGGCATCGAACTTGCGCAAGTGTTCGAGTTCGTCCAGTGTGTAAGCGGAGTTTGCATCCACACTCAGAAGAATATTGGCCCAGCGAGCGCGGATCTTCTCCAGCACATTCAAATCCCAACCCGGCTTTACTTTGATCTTGATGCGGCGGTATCCCGCCGCCAACTCGGCTTCGATTTTCTGCAGAAGTTGTTCCGGAGAATCCTGAATGCCGATGGAAACGCCGCAGGCAATCTCGCGCCGCGTTCCTCCAAGCAATTTCCAGAGCGGCAATTGCTTCTGCCGCGCCTCCGCATCCCACACTGCGTTTTCAAGCGCAGCCTTGGCCATGCGGTGACCGCGCACCCGCGCAAACCGCGCCGCACAATCCCGGCCGGCATCCAACTCGCCCTGCATAAGCAACGGCGCCAGATAATTCTTGATCGTGGGCCACGCCGTTTCGGTCCATTCCGGACTGTAATAAGGATCTTCCCCGGCCACGCATTCGCCCCACCCGCGCACCCCATCGGCCTCAACGCTCACCAGCAGAATGCGCCGGCTGTAAACCCGGCCAAAGCTCGTTTCAAAGAAATGCACGAGCGGCATGTGGAGTTCACGCAGAGTTATGGATTCGATTTTCATGATTTATCTCTTCGAGGCGCTTTCAATAATGCCACCGTTCGTCCCACTCGCCCAGCAGGAACCGGCCGTTTCCGCGCTCATCGCGTTCATAGCCAAGCACACTGAGTCCCTCGTCAAAAGCCCGCTGGAACTGCTCACGGTTCTTTTCCTGAATGGCCAGCGCTTGCGCACGCGTGGCCGCCGCGGCTTTCCATTCGTAGGTCTCTGCCGGCACCTCGATGCGCGCGCGACAGTCGAACTTTGACTGCGAAGTCCCGGCCAGAGCTGCCTCCACCCGCTTCGACTTCATCCACCACTCGGCCATCAGGCGGTCGGTGGGCAATCCTCCTTGCAACGGAGACGATGTAATTCCGTACTGGTTCACGTTATAGCGGCGCGCAATCGCGCCCAGCTTTTCAATATTCAGGTATGCGTTCTTGATCTCCAACGGATCGAACGTCCACTCCATCAGCTCAAAACCACGATCCAGCGCGTCTTCCCGCTGATAGAGCTTGATCCGCCGTCCCAATCCCCCATTGCGATACTGCTGACGAACCGCCAGCATCTGCGAATGCAGGTAAGAATGCCCGTTCCGCATTCCGGGAATCGCCAGGGCAAAACCGATCAGCTCGCTTTGGCCATCCCGCTGAACGAAAGCGCCAACCACGTGGCCGCCAATCTTCACCGCCACAACAAACATGCGGATGGGTATCAGATCCGCGTCGGAAAACTTCCACACTTCTTTCTGGAGCGCGAAGCAAGCCTGCATTTCCTCCAGCGCCTCACACTTGCGAATGGTCACTTCGCCCGCCGACGCCGCGATCACGCCGGTTTTTCCTCTTGCTTCGCCCGTTGCCATAGTGCTTCCAATTCGTCCATCGATGCCTGCTGTGGCGTGCGTCCGCTTGCGCGCAACCGCTCTTCCATCCACTGAAACCGCCGTTTGAATTTGCGATTCGTCTTCCGTAATGCCGACTCCGGATCGAGCGACAGGAAACGCGCAATGTTCACCAGCACGAAGAACAGATCGCCAACTTCATCCTCCAAACGCTCGCGCAACTCGGGCGCGACTGGCGGCGTTCCCGACCCGGCAATGCCCGTTCCCGATGGCCCCTTCACAGGCGCGGCCTTCAACTCCTCGCGCAACTCCCCGGTCTCTTCTTCGAGCTTGGCAAAGAGCCCTTCGATCTCCGGCCAGTCAAATCCCACCCGCGCCGCGCGCGAGCTGAGTTTATAGGCTTCCATCAGCGCGGGCATCTTCGACGACACGCCCGCGAGGATCGACTGTTCGGAACCAGCTTGCGCACCGGCCGTCTGCTCCGTGTTCTTGTCTCCAACCAACGCCAGCCGTTTCTTCTTTTCCTCTGCCTTGAGCGCTTCCCAGTTACGCAGCACTTCTTCAGGAGTATCCGCCTTCACGTCGCCAAACACATGCGGATGCCGGTCCACCAATTTATTCGAAAGCCGGTCGAGCACGTCATCCACTGAGAAATGACCGGCCTCGCGCGCCATTTCGGAATAGAACAGCACTTGCAGCAGCAGATCGCCCAATTCGCCGGTCAGTTCCGGCCAATCGCGATTGTCGATCGCTTCGAGGACCTCGTAGGTCTCTTCCAGCGTGTAGGGCTTGATGGTGTCGAAGGTCTGTTCGCGGTCCCAGGGGCATCCGCCCGGAGCCCGTAACCGCGCCATGATCTGAACTGCTCGCTCGAATCGTTCGCCTGTGGTGGACATCCTGTTCAATGTAAATGACGCGAATACTGGGAGCAATGGCAGTGATGCTTAGCAATACATC
>CAVZUP010000124.1:0-40096 GCA_963778255.1 uncultured Acidobacteriaceae bacterium | reverse complement strand
ACACGCCATCCAGGTGGGACGGCTGGGCAAACCCACTGTGTTCATCCATTGCGCCGTGCACTCCTTCCGGAACTCGCCCATGGTCCACGAATGGGAAAACTACGTCGGGCTGCGTTCCAAGTTCCATGACGCTTTCGGGCCGTTCGCAACATTGAAGGCCGGAGCGGACAACCCCATCACGGAGAATTTTCCCAACGACTGGAAAACCTCCGGCGATGAGCTGTATCAAACCATCGAGTTGCTCACGGGGACGCAGCCGTTGCTGACGGCAAAGAGTCCCGTTGACGGCCGCGTCCACATTGTTTGTTGGACTCACACCTACGGTAAAGGCCGTGTGTTTGCCACAACCCTTGGGCACGATTCTGAAACCGCGGAATCGCCTGCCTATCTGCGGCTTCTTTCCGTTGGGCTGCTCTGGACCTGCGATAAGCTTGCTGCCGACGGACAGCCCAAGCGTGGTTATGCTGGTGCAAGATGATCGTCGTGGCATGCTCCGTGGCGAATCCATAACGTTTATTCGAGTTCCCGTGCCAAGTAGGTCACCATTTCAGAAGCAGTTTTGACCACGAGCAGATGCTCCCGGAACTCGTCATTCATTAGCTTCCTGGCGAGCCGGGAGAACATCTGCATATGCCTGGTCGCGCTGCCATGGTCGCGCAGGGCGATAAGAACGACCATGCGTACTGGTTTGCCATCGACCGAGCCCCAATCGATGGGCTGCTTCAGCCTGAGGATGCCAACCGAGTCGTCGGTGATAGCGTCCGTCTTACAATGGGGAGCGGCAAATCCAAAGCCCAATCCGGTGGAATATACGGCCTCGCGAGCCCACAGACTTTCTTCCAGCCGATACCGGTCGTCGGTGCGTCCGGCGACATAGAACGCATCGACGATTTCCTCCATTACCTCTTCTTTGCTTTGGCTGTCACTTTCGAGTACGACCAAGTCCTCGCTTAGAAGCGGTTGCGCCGGTCCTTGCGACTGCTCGTGGTCTAGAACATCATCGACTTCCGCAGCGTTGCTGCAGGCGATAGCCCGGCTTACGATCTGCTTGCATGCATCAATCCGCGCTCCGGAGGTCCTTCTCTTGAACTCGGGAATTTGTGGGGAGGGAAGGCTGATCTCATCCAGTCCCAGTCCTAAGAGCAGCGGCAAATAGCGAATCTCTGCTGCCATCTCTCCGCACATTCCTACCCATTTTCCGGCATCTTTAATTTGATCCACGATCTGTTTCAGAAAACGCAGAAAACTGGGGTGTTGCACACGCGCAAGGCCTGCAACCTTTGGATGTCCACGGTCGGCAGCGAAGAAATATTGACTCAGATCGTTAGTTCCGATGCTGAAGAAGTCCACTTCCTTACAAAGTTGATCGAGAATGAAAGCAACCGAGGGTACTTCGATCATGATGCCGACTGGAATGTCCGCTTGGAAATCGACGCCGGCGATCTTAAGAGAATGCTTTGCTTCTGCGACCGCAGCCTTAAATTCAAGGAATTCCGACAGGGTCGAGACCATGGGCGCCATGATCTGAATGTTTCCCAGTGAAGAAGCACGAAGCATGGCACGCAGTTGAGACTGCAGAAGTTCCTTGTACTCCGCGTACAACCGCACGCCGCGATATCCCAGGAAGGGATTGTCTTCGCGGGCCAAGCCCAAGTACGGCGCGGGCTTATCGGCGCCGATGTCAAAAGTCCGAAGGATGACCGGCCGTCCGGCAGCGCTGCGTGCCGCAGCCGAGTACACGGCAAACTGCTCCTCTTCCGACGGTGCGCCATCCCGCCCCAGGAACAACATCTCTGTCCGGAACAATCCGATCGCGTCGGCGCCGTTGGCAAATGCCTGGACTAACTCCTCTTGCGATGACGCATTGGCGGCTATTTCCAAAGTCCTACCGTCGCTGGTGGTAGCGGGGCTGGTAGCATAACGCGTCAAGAGTTGGCGTCGCCGCTCTAGCGTCGCCGATTCGCGTTCATAAAACTTCTGTACCGGAGTAGCGCGATTCAAGACGACGAAGCCTCGACTGGCGTCTACCACGACTTCCTGTCCAGGAGAAAACAAGACGCGCGCGTTCTGCACGCCTACTACAAGCGGAATCGCCAGTGAGCGTGCCAGGATGACCGCATGTGAGGTTGTGCCCGACTGCTCGAGCACGATTGCTTTTAAATGATGGCGATCGAGTCCAAGAAGTTGTTGGGGACCAAGCGTTTCAGCCACGACCACCGAAGGTTCGTGCAGTTCGATGGCGGATCCCTGAAGATCAGTGCCGCAGATGTCATCGAGCAATTGCAAACAGATTTCCTGAACGTCCGAAGCGCGTTCCCGGGTGTATTCACTTTCCGACTGGCACAAGCGAGACATGAAGAATTGGCCAGCTTCCATCACTGCTTGTCCTGCAGATTTGCCCCGCGAAACCTCTTCAGCAATTTTCTCGGCTAGAGAGGCATCGCCGGCAATCGCCAGGTCCGCTTGGAGTATCGCCGTAGCCGTAGGTGAAATTGCGTGCGCGAGCTTTTCTCGAATTCGGCCGCGAACCGCTGCGAGAGCTCCCGTGAAAACCTGCATTTCCTCGCTTGGGTCTGGACGGGCGCCAGGATTCCTCAATAGACCAGGGGGCAGAGTTATCCCGCCCACGATCACGACCTTGCCGCGAGCAAGGCCGCCGCTCACCGGCACACCGCGGAAGCAGCTTATTCCCGCCGTCTGCAAAACGCGGGGAAGAGTCCGGCCTTGGGCGACCCCATCGCCAGTAACTAGTGGAACATCGCATCCGGGAAGGACCTCGCTAATAAACCGCTGTAATGCTGATTGAGCGGACCGCTCATCCAGACCGCTCACTTGGACCGAACAGCGATCGTTGCACCGGATGTCTGTGGAAATGATCGCCAGCACGCTCTTGACGTTTGCGATCGCATTGTTCCGCAGGTTCGTCAGAATGCACTCCGAAGCAAAAGTGTTTGCCAACTCCGCCAAGTGACTTGCGGGCCGGGCATGGATGCCGTTGGTCAGCGAGCAGACGAACGTGAAACTCAGCGATGGGCTGACCTTTTGTGCCATATTTAGCGTTGGATCTTCGCGAAGATGCCTTCCGGATTCTTCAGCACTTCCTGCAACGGGACCTGAATGACCTTGATGCCGTTGAAGCGTTCACGCCCTTCGACTTCAATGTCAACCGCGAAGATTGCGATCTGCGCCTGGCGAATGTCCTTTTCGGTGAGCTCATTCTCCACGCCCATCGCACCCTGCGTTTCAACTTTGATCTCGTGGCCGAGATCCTTGGCGACCTTTTCCAGTCGCGCGGCGGCCATGTAAGTGTGAGCAATGCCTGTGGGGCAGGCAGTTACAGCGACAATTTTCATACGGCCTCGTCCTTGCGCTTTGTTGTTTTCTTAGCGCGCGCTTTGAGAAGGATTGTCAGAATTGCTGTTACAAGAGTGCCCGCCAAGATTGCGATTACATACATCACCCTGTGATCTACCACGGGAAGGACGATGGGACCGCCGTGCGGAGCGTGATCTCCCACTTTCCCAACCATCGCAATTACCGCGGCCGTCGCCGAACCAGCCATGATGCTGGGTATAACCGGAAATGGGTCCGCGGCGGCGAAAGGAATTGCGCCTTCCGTGATGCCAATCAAACCCATCGCGATTCCAGCGAGCCCCGCTTCCTGTTCTTCCACAGTAAAGAGGCTTTTTCGGATCAGCGTGGCCAGTCCCAATCCCAACGGAGGCGTGCAGATGGCGGCGGCGCACGCTCCCATGACCTGATAATTGCCTTCGCGAATCATTGCCGCACCGAAAAAGAACGCAGTCTTGTTGATCGGTCCGCCCATGTCAAAGGCAATCATCGCGCCCAGAAGCAACGCCAGCACCACGTTATTTCCCGTGCCCATGTTTCTCAGAGCGGAAGTCGCGTGCTCCATCAGGAGCGCAATGGGCGCTCCCAGAACCTTGATCATGAGGACGCCAACGAGAGCACCCGACACGATTGGGATCACGAGAATCGGCATGATCGGGCGAAGGTGTTTCGAGACCGGAACTTTCTTGAGAGCCTCGACCAGATAACCCGCTAGCAACCCCACCAGCATCGCCCCTAGGAAACCAGCCTGGATTTCGGAGGATAAGTAACCGCCCACAAATCCCGGAAGCAAGCCGGGTTTGCCCGCAATCGAATAAGAGATATAACCGGCGAGCACAGGCAACATCAATTTCAGCGAAATAGTTCCGATATCCAGAAGGAGCTTTAGTCGCGGAGTCTGAGAAAAATCCGGCCCCGTGGCCGTCATCGGAGCAAAGGCGATCGCGGATGCGATCAGGATGCCCCCGCACGCGATGAAGGGAATGGCAAAGGAGACGCCCGTTAGCAGGTGTTTGCGCAGGTTCGTGAGCAGTTCAAGCATTGCACGTCGCGGTGCGAAGGGATCGCGCCATGGATGGTGCCAGGTTCATCCAAGGGCGAGCTCTTGTGCCGATTTTCCCTTTCGTTTCTCTTGACGCCTGTGCCCGGGCACTACGCGGCCCGACCGATGCCAACTACGAAAATTCTTAACGAATTCCGCAGTCCGGTAGTATGTGTGATTAGTCCTACTCCTGGAAACAGGAGAGATGGAACGTTTGTTGTACAAAAGTAACCTTATTATGGCATCGTGGTTCGCCTGCGCCGCCAGAGGTTGTCCGAAGGAGTTCTTGCCTGGGCGGCTGCGCCGCTTTGCGCCCGGTACTCACTGGGCGTGACATTGCAGATCTTCTTGAACGCTCGGCAGAAATAAGCCGCGTCGCTATAGCAACAGTCCGAGGCGATCTCTTTCAAGGTCATGCTGTAGTTCTGCAGCATGAATTTGGCGCGATTGATGCGCACCAGGTTCAAATAATCGTTAAACCGCATGAACCCCTCCTTCCGGAACAGCCGCGACACATGATTTGGCGCCAACCCGAAGTGGTCCGCGACGCTCTCTCGTGTGATTGGACTCTGGAAATGCTCCTGCACATACAAACAAATCGATTCGTAAGTGCGAACCGCCTTGCGCGGCCAGCGCTTTTGCGGCGATTTCAGCAGCCGCAGACAAGCGTGCAGCAGCGATTCCGTCAACAGTTTTGCGAGAGGGCCCTTGGAGCGGTCGGCAGCCAGCGCCATCAGAGCCGCGAGGATGCTGTGCGTCGGCACGTCATAGCCGCCGTGTACGCTGGCCTTCAGAGCCGACGAAGGTGTTTGAGTCCCGCCGGGGTGACGCACCAGGCTGGCCCCAATCTGCTTTGCGCCAAAGAGGAAAGTAAGCACTTCAACTGGTCCTGACCAGTCGGGTTTGTTCCAGGCGTGATTCGGCACAAAAACGGCGTGACCACGAACCGGTTTGATGAATTCGGTACGGCCGCCGAAGGCAATCTCCATAGGGTGGCATCCGGAGAGCGTCACGGAAAGACGGGAAAAATTGGTGACGTAAGCGAGCGCAGGCGGAGCCGTGCTGCCATCCCCGAAGTGCACCTGCCGTACTCGGGTGTCATGAAGGTAGTTTTCCAACTCGCGGATAATGACGCGATTGGAAGAGCCCGGTTGGGGCCTCGCGCTTGAATTCGCTGGTTTCACGGAAGGTTACGTTAGTACAAGAGGTGTTAAATGTCCAGTGTTCCTTGCTTCCGGTCTCGCGACGAAACCGAGTCGTTCATCCACGCGCAAGGCTCGTCGAGGTCAGAGTTACCACGGAATTTGCCGGTAATTCCACGCTTGCCACTTTGTCGCCCAATCGAAGTTCGCACGTCCGCTTCAGGCCAGGGTTGGTAACGACCGCCACCAACGATCCATCGGGATTTTCAAAGGCACAGTGATAAAGCTGTAGCGCCGTGCTCTCGGAACCAATCCGCTTAGCGCCTCTCCGCACAAATCTGGAGAAATGTCCGAGCGCCCAGAACATGCCGCTGTAGGAGACTTTCTTCGTCCGCGAGTCAATGATCATAGCCCCACCGACACCCGAGGTGCCGACGCCAACATAGGGTCTGCCGTGCTCGTTGGTGGCAAGATTCCAAACCGTGATCGAGCGGCAACAATTCTGCAGAATACGCGTGAACGTTTGTCCCCAATGCGCCCATTCTTTCAGGTAGTTTGGAGACGTGTAGTCCGGGCCACCCTCGGTCCAGTACATCTCGACATCGGGGAACGCGTCCTGAACGCGGGTGATCCATTCCGGCTCGCCTTCATATCCGTGCCACGCGACCGCATTCGTGTATTTGAGCATGTCAGGAGTTTCTAACTCGCCCATCGCGCGGCCCCAAAGGTTGTAATTGTGATCGATAATCCAAATCTTCGTCTTCACTCCGCTCCGCTCGAAAAGCGGTCCAAGATGCATTGTCACGAAATCGGCTTCGTAGTCCTGGGGCCAGGCGCAGGCGGGCATTCCACCTTCTTCGTCGGTGTCGACTTCGTTTTGCACGGTCACTGCCTGGATTGGCACGCCTTCGGCCTCGTAGCCGCGCAGAAATTTCAGAAAATAGTTGGCATAGGAGGGCATGTAGGTGTGCCGCATGCACCCGCCCAGCATGGAACGGTTCGACTTCATCCAGCCCGGCGGGCTCCACGGAGACGAAAAAAGAAACAGTTCCGGATTTACTCCCCGCGCCTCGCGAAGCATGGGCAGAATGTATTCACGATCATGCTCAATCGTAAAGCGCTTCAAATCCGGATCGAAATCGCCATCGTCGTAGCTGTAAACCGTGGTCGCCGAATCCGCCGACCCGATGCAAGTCCGGCACACATTCAGGGCCATCTCCGAGCGATCGAACAATGTGTGAAATAACTCCGCACGCGCCGCGGCCGAAAGCTGATTAAACATGTAGCACGATGCGTCGCTGAACGCCCCGCCAAATCCGAGAATCTCCTGGCGCTTTTTCTCCGGAATGAGAGTAATCGTATCGGCCCCCGGTCCAGACTGCGCTCCCGTCCATCCGATTGCGGGAGCTGCGGAAATTCTGCGCGATTCATCCGTCACCCACACTTTCAGGTTCCCCACCGGCCAATACTTGCTCGCAGTGGGTGCTGATGGCTTCGTCTCAGGCGCAGCCGCGGTGGCTAGGTCGGTTGTCGTTGGTCCTCCAGAAATTCCCAGAAAGTCGCGCCGCGTGAGTATTTTCGCCAAGTTTCGCTCCTATTTCACTTCGTCGTTGTCTGATTCGGCACGTGGTGTCGAGGGCCGCATTCAATCGCAGCTCTATGTTCGGCCAGCGTTGGAATGCGTGAGAGTTGTTACCGAGTCTCCCGTCAACGAAAGCCGCGCGACTTTCCCATTTAGTTGAATCTCGCACGTCCGCGGATGGCCCGGATTTGCAATCACGATCACCAGAGATCCGTCAGGATTTTCAAAGGCGCAGTGGGAGAGATCTTTCGCCGAACCTTGCGACTCGATTCGCACCGCTCCTCGTTTGATGAATCGCGAAAAATGCCCCATCGCCCAATATTGTCCGCTGTGGTAAATATCCTTCGTCCTTGAATCGATAGTCAGCACGCCGCCCAAGGGGTATGGGCCCACATTCGGATGGCCGTGTTCGTCGGTGGCGAAACACCACGCGGTAATCGAGCGGCAACCATTTTGCAGGATGTTCACAAAATTCTGGGCCCACGGAGTCCACTTGAAATAATCCGGATCGTTATAGTCGGGACTGCCTTCCGTCCAGTACATCTCGATGTCGGGAAACACAGCCTGCACCCGCTGCATCCATTCCGGCTTACCGCTGTAGCCGTGCCACGCCACCGCATTCGTATACTTGCGCACGCCGGGCGTTTCCAGTTCGGCAATCGCGCGGCCCCACAGGTTGTAGTTGTGATCGATGATCCAGATCTTCGTCTTGACGCCGCTGCGTTCAAATTGTGGCCCCAAATGAAGGCCGACAAAATCGGCCTCGCAGTCCTGCGGCCAGAAACACTGTGGCATCAGCCCCTGTTGATCGGCATCCACCTCATTCTGGACGGTGATTGCCTGCACCGGTACGCCCTCCGCCTCATAGCCCTGCAGAAATTTCACGAAATAGTTGGCATAGGACGGCATATAGGTGTGCCGCATGCACCCGCCCAGCATCGAGCCGTTGTCTTTCATCCAGCCCGGTGGACTCCACGGCGAAGAAAATAAAAACAGCTCCGGATTCACCTGCCTGGCCTGCCGCAGCATGGGCAGGATGTACGCACGGTCATGCTCGATCGAAAATCGCTTTAACTCCGGGTCGGGATCGCCATCGTCGAAGCTGTACACCGAAGCCGAATGATCGGAAGACCCAACACACGTCCGGCACACGTTCAGCCCCATCTCCGACGGATGGAACAAAACGTGAAACAACTCTTCGCGGGCCGCGGGCGTAAGACCATTGAACAAAAGGCAAGATCCATCAGTAAGGGCCGCGCCAAATCCGAGGATCGGCTGAAATTTCTTTTCCGGAATAATGGCGATCGAATCCTGTGCCGCCCAACCAACTGGATCGGTCCACGGAACCGATGAAGCGGCGGCAATTCGCCGATCGTTATCCGTCACCCATGCCCTCAACTCGCCGCTTGGCGAATCGCCCTGGCTGGATTCGCCCAGCAAGACCTCTCCCGCTGTCGAAGCGGAGTTCGCAATCACCACCGCTCCCACTCCGGCCACTTTCAGGAAATCACGCCGTGTCGCGCCCTTTTGCATTTCGTTTCCCCCCGTTGTGGAACTGTCACACGAGCGGCCTATTCTATACCAGTAAACAATTCCGCTATTGCTATGGCATCCGGCAACCGGCCGGCGCCAACTAACGAATGTGCAGTTTGAAGGTATCAATGTCATAAGGCCGCAGGTGAAGGATCTTCTGTTCTCCTGCCGTCACATCTTCCTCTAGAAGGTTGACTTGCCGGAAATCGTGCTCCTGTCCCAAAAATATTATCCGGCTCTCCGCCGTGTCACCCTGGGTTTCGAAAGCGCGCAAGACGATCGATTCCCCGCCGTCGGCTTTCTTCATTGCCGTGAGCACCAGGTTGTCTGCGCTAAAAGACAAGAAGGATTCCTCGGGCGGCAATGGCTTCTCTGAAAGAGGATTCATCGAACTGAACGGAATCAACGGAGTACTAAATGCCATCCCGGCACGCCATGACTTTGCGGCTGACCAGTTGCCCTTGCCGGAAGTAAATGAATATCGGAAAACATACGTACCAGCGGGCGGCCGGCTAGCCAGAATCTGCTGCTCGTTTCTCGTAGTTATCGCGGGGCTGAAGCGAGTGCCTCGTAACATATCAGCTCTTATTGCGCCGTCCCCAACCTCGATTAAATTGTGGTCCGCGCTTACCGTGAAGCCCCATTCCTTATTTCCAGCAAACACCCAATCTTGAATCTGCCGCCATTGCTTCCAAATTGCGGGCGATACCTCGTCGTCGCCATGCGGTCCAGCTTTCGTCATCATGTCCGCGGCGGCCGCGGTTCCGTACGGTACTCCATTGCGAATTTCAACGTCGCGTTGCAGTATGGGGAAGACCTGCTCAATGTTCATGGCCCGTCCTGGCTTCCAATCAATCGTGTTTTCCAAGCTGATCTTCTTGATTCCCCGGTACAGGCTGACCCGCTGAACGATTGCAATGCCGCCGAGATTTCCTTTGATGCGCAGAACCGTGCGGACGGGGCCGTTTTCCTCCAGTTCCACCGACTCGATCACGTTGATGATGGTTCGGCCAGTGGGCAGAATGATGTTCTGATCGTCCCCGCCGTTTTCTTCGGATGCAACGATTTCGATCCCCTTGGTCACGGATTGTTTCAAATCCTTGTCGAAAATCTCGATCCTTCCAGTCGCGCGTTCAACGGACACCCGGTAATGTTCGTTCTCCACAAAGTCTGACCCGAGAGCGTCATTGGCCTGTCTTGCATCGTTATCGGTGTCGAGCTTAACTTCGCACGCATTGGAGAATGTCTCTGAACTATTGGCAGGAACCAGATAATAAGTCTTGTAACCAAGGGACGGCACCCCATGTGCCGCGAAAACCATGACTAGTGAACGTGAACTCCCATCGGTGTATTGCTCGACCTGGAATGGTACGGACGCCCCTTTTTCATCGAACAGCCGCAAACCTTTCTTGTAGTCGTCAATGTCGTTCGTTTCGACCTCGCCAAACAATGAAACGTGCGCTTCGGTGATGTCATCTCGTATCCAACTCAAGGGATTGAAAACCACGATGGGCGTGCTTCGCGGGAACGGATTCTGCACTCGTTCGGCGATGTTACGCAGCGAGTCGCGCAGGATTTGGTTCGCCCCTAACGACGCTTCATGCGCATAACCCAGCTTGCGCGTGTCTCCGATTTCGCCGCCCTGGCCGTCATTGTTGTGGTCTAAGGACACCAGATTGGCTTTCCATAACGATTCGAACGCCTTATCGGGATAAGTGGCATATCCCAGCGCATAGTTGACAGCCGCAAACTTCTCCGCACTAATGAGAGTGTCTGTCGCGGATACCGCCGGTAGCCAAAGCGGGACGAGTGAGGTTGTCAAATTCGCCCACGAAGAGGGAATCTCGCCGGACAAGTCGGGAATTTGACGCGATGCCGCCGCCGCGTGAAAGAACTCGTTCGCAGTCGCCAGATGAAAATGGATGGGGAAAAGGCGTTGATTCAATACGGCAATATTGTCAATCAGCTTGGCGTTAGGCGCAAAAAGGTCCGTGCCCCAGCCCATGTATAAAGGACCGCTGGTCGTAGCCTGAACGTTCTTGATGTCTCCGGCTGCTGCTTCCAAACGATCCTTATCCAGGTCAAGATGCAGGCCCAACCCTACACCCCAACCGTATCCGTTGATTGTGTTCCACACGAGAACGGACGAACCGTCCGGAGCCTTCCAGTGAAATAGCGATAAATCGCGCGGGCCCATCCTTGTCATGACCATGTAAGGGATCGAGGCTTTGCTCAGTATCTGCGGATACTGCCGAGTGAATCCTGGGATATCCGCCAGATGGGCAACGGTCGGGTCGACTCCGAAAGTGTCGCGCGCGTAACGTTTGCCATAAAACACATTGCGTACCAGGGCCTCGCCGCGAGTCTGGTTCTGATAGATTGCCGCCCATAGGGGTGCGATTTCGATGCGGCCTTCCTTTACTAGCCGTTGGAAATCTTCCAGTTCTTTTGTTCCGCGATGACTATCGACAAAGTTCGACACGAACACTTCGGTTTCCAGAAGGTAGCGATACTGTGGATATTGTTTCGCCAGTTGAATCGCCTTGCTGATGATGAAATTCCCACGGCTGAGGCACTCTTCTTGGGTGCACGCCCAAAAGAGATCGAGATGCGAGAAGGGCACTACAAAAACTTGAGCGTTGCCGAGAGGCAGCTCCTGAGCGCTCGACGCGGCCGAGCACAATGCCAAACATAAGACGATAAGCCCCGCAAAGTTCAGTCGCATTCTCCGACTCCTGCGCGATAAGTCACAAAACTCCGTTGTCGCCGCAATCGCAACCCTATTAGTTATCTAGCGCTAACAGAACTTCTATTGGGTGTAGTCATCTAGTATCGGTAGCGCCCCTGGACTGGCCGAGCACTTCATGTGCGAACTTATCTGCCATGGCCTGGTGTTGATCTCGTTGAGCATTAGCCTTGTCGGTCAAGTCGGCTTGCTCGGCTGCTGCCTGCTTAAGTCCCAGTTCCTGGTAGACACGGCTCAGGCGATAGTGATCTTCGGCCGAGTCGGGGCGAAGGCGGACACAGATCTCCAGCCAGTGGCGGGCTTCAGCCAACTGTTGAGTCCATTCGAGTGCATGACCAAGTGAACAATTCGCAACTGGGTCGCGCGGGGCGAACCTGGCCGCAAAGCGCAAACGGTGGATCAGGTCCGGCGCGGCGGACCGATCGTCCGCCAGATAAGCCTTCCGGAAAAGCAAGGCACTACAAGATGTGACCAGTGCCGAGTCCGTTGGATGGGATTTAGCGCGGCCGCAAATTTGATCGATTGCGGCTGCACTGGGTGCGGCGGCGTTTTCTAATTGTGTCGTAGCCAGGTAGCTGATTGCCCGGCCGGATCTGCCATCGAGTTCCTCGGCATGCAAAAAAGCCGAAACGCTGTCGTCATATTTTTCCGTCAAGTAGTAGGCCATCCCCATCCCCACATAAAGTCGGGCTGAATTCGGAAACAGGTCAGCGGCCTTCTGAAACACGGAAACAGCAGGCTCGTAGGCTCCGAACTTCAGAAGTTCTGCCCCCAAGGACAACCGATATCGTTCTTCGTGGGGAGCCATCGCGATTGCATTTTCATGGCTGTGAACCGCTGCGGAAAGATCGCCTTTTTGCTCTTCTATGTCACCGATCAAATCCTCAAGCTCGGCAGAATCTCTCCGTGCGCGTAGGGAATCCGCCGTGGCGGACGCTTGATCAAATTGCCCCGCGGCGTACTGTTCTACGGCCAGGTTGTAGAGCAGCGTCTCCTCGGGCGTATCGGACATCTTCACTGCCTCTTGCAGTTCTTCCGCAGCTTCCCGGTGCTGGTCGGCAGAGGCAAGCGCTTCGGCGGTACGGATTCTCAAAGCCAGTTTCCGGTCAGCAGGCAAATCCAGCGCCCGCAGACTTTGAAGAGTAGGCGTGAAGTCCCCGTGGCTGGCCAATTGTGCGCGCAGAAGAATTAGCCCGCTGTCCGGCGCAGGATGTCTCCTAAATAAAGGAGCAATGTTCCGGAGGCAGGCCTTCCATTCTCCGGCTTCGGCTTCCGCGGCCGCAGTGGCGAATTGCATTTCCTCGTCCGCAGGCATCACCTGAAGCGCCTTCTCCATGGCGTGCGCTGCAGCATGTGAGTCGCCTAGACCTGCATGAATCGACGCCACCAGCCGAAGATAACGGACCCGAGCGCTCGGGCTGGCAGGGGGATGAGAAGAGCGGATGTGGGCCAGCGCTTCTTTATACTTATGTTCTCTGGCCAAAACGAGGGCTAACTGGGCATGCGCCTCGCTCAGTTCGGGATGGCGGCGCACGGCGTTCCGAAACGCTTCCTCTGCCGCAGGCAATGATCCTGAGTTAAGATAGAGCGCTCCCAGCCCTAATTCCGCCGAAGGAGATTCCGGATGAAGGCGGAGCACTTCGCGAAATTCCTGCTCGGCCTGGTCGCTTTGGTTGTTTCGAGCATAGATATCCGCTAAAGCCAACCTCGCATTGAGATCGTTGGGACGGGCTGCAAGAGTGGCCAGCAACATCTGCACTGCTTCTTTCGTTTGCCCTGCGCGGGCCAGTCGGATGGCACGTTCTGTCGCACTCGTTTTGACGTTTTCCGCGGTGACTCTGGGAGGCTCGGCACAGATCACCGCGGCAATCATGACAAGAGCAATCAGACTACTCAGCGAGATCAGTCTTGCGGCTTGGGCAGTTACGCGACTCATAGTGAAGATCGCTAGGACGTCTTCGATTCCATCGGAGATTGTGTTGTCGTCCAAAGACCCTCTCTCGTCTCAGGATAATTCGACAGGCACGGATCGATCCCTCGCATTGTACGATTTTTCCATGGTTTTTCATTCTATATTTAGTGTCCCGTAATACGGACAAAGTTCCGCTTCTGTTTTTTGTTGACGCTCGCCAGCGGATTTTGTAGGATGGGCCGATTTCCGCTAGGAGATTGTCCGCCTGAGCTTGTTGCACACCAGCATGGAGAGTTGAGGCCGGGTGAGCCTGGACGGCCTAGGGTTTTTTCACGTTGTTTTTCACGAGATGAAGGGGAAGAGGGGACATGAGCAGAAGGGGAATCTCCAGGCGTGATTGCTTAGCGTTGCTCGGAGCCGGCGCCGCTGCGGCGATAACTCCCGCGGTCGCGGAATCCGGTCAGACGACGGCCAAGACTCCGGCGGAGGAGTCGAGCCGGCGGGGCGGCAAGGTGGCGATCCAGAGCGAGATGGAGGAATTGAAGGAGCTAAGCGCTCAGCGCGCTTATGCTCCGACGCCCGTCCAATCGAGACCAGAGTACGCGGCAGCCAGTCAGTCTGGCGGCGGGGGTTGGCAAATGCACCTGCGCGAAGGCTGGGAGTTGCTGGGGGCGGAGGACACGCTGGCTCCGGGCCATTACCCTTCCGACGGCAATTGGATCAAAACTCAGATGCCGCGGCCGGTTCACTACGCGTTGATGGAATCCGGCCAAATACCAAATCTCTGGTACGGGGATAATTTCAAGGAGCTGCAGTGGATTCAGAAGCGCGACTGGTATCTTCGTCGCCAATTCACGATTCCCGAGTCGTGGCGTGATTCGGTCATCCGCCTGCGATTCGACGGCATGGATTACCTGGGGCTGGTTTGGCTCGACGGTGAATTCCTGGGAGGACATGAGGGTTCGTTCGGCGGTCCCACGTTTGATATCACTACCCGTGTGATCCCCGGCAAGACCCATGAACTTCTGGTCAGATTGGTGCACGAGCCGCACGATCAGATCCCGAACTACGACAGTTCCAGTGAGAATCGTAATCCCAGAGTGGTGAAACCCGATGCCCAGGATGGCGAGAGCTACCAATGGGGGAACCGGTACCGCACCTTCGGCCTTTATCAGCCCATTCGAATCGTAGCCACCGGCCCGGCGTATATGGAAGCGCCCTTTGTGCGAACCGATACCATTGGCTCAGAGGCCGCGACGTTATGGGCCCAGGCCATGTTGACCAATACAGGGACGGCCGCCTTTGAAGGCCTGATTGACGCGCAGATCGTCGATCTTTCCAACCAACAAGTCGTCTGGCAAGCGAAGTTCCGTCAAAAGGTTCCGGCCGGAAATTCGTTCTGGGAGCAAGAGATCGAGCTCAAACAACCGAAGTTATGGTGGCCCAATGGCATGGGTGAGCAACCGCTTTACCGGCTGGAGTTGAAGTTGTTCAAGGAGGGCACACAACAGGATTTCATCAGCAGTCGCTTTGGCGTCCGGACGCTACAGCTGAAACGGAATCCCTCAAACCCTGACAGTCCGAGGGCTGTTCCTTCCGACAAAACTCTGGAAGATGAAGCCTACATGTATCTGTGGGTAGCTAACGGCAGGCCCTTTTACGCCAAAGGTTCGTGCTGGATGACGAGTGACGATGTTCTCTGGCTCCCGTCGGAGCGCGAGGAGTGGATGGTACGAGCAGCCAAACTCAGCGGTCAGAATTTGCTCCGGCTGAACGGGGGTACTTCTATCTTCGAGACGGAACAGTTCTATAACCTCTGCGACGAAAACGGCATGATCGTGTGGCAGGAAGTACCGCTCAACTGGGCCGACACTCCGGGGACTACGACGCTGGCAGTCTGGCGGGAACAGTTGACCCAGAACGTTCTGCGCATCCGGCAGCATCCGTCGATCGGTATCTACTGCGGAGGCAATGAATACGATCCGTTTCAGGATGGAATCGAGCCTTTCCTCGGCCTGGTGCGAGAGGTCTTTGCCGGTTACGATGGCAGCCGTCCCTTCCGTATGAATTCGCCTTGCGGCGGCGATTATCACGCTTACGAACCCCAGGAAATCTACACCGCCGACGAAAACTGGTATCACAAGCTCTTCGATCGGGGGCACTATTTCATTTCCGAGTGGTCCTTTAGCAGCTTTGCGAACCTGTCGTTGCTGAAGCGAATAATTCCTCCGGCGGAACTCGAGATGAAACCGGTTGGGTACGATGTCGAGAAGTTCAAACGCAGATTCGCAACCATTCGAGACCGCAGCGCGGAGATCAATTACACCTTCGTCAAGAGTTGGCAACGGGCTTCCTGGTATGGGGATTTCGCGAAGGCGGATCTGGAGCAGCTGATTGAATGCAGCCAGATGGCGTACGAGCACAACATCGGTTGTGTGCTGGAGCAGTGGCGCGCGCAGTTCCCGCACACCGGCGGCGAGACGCTTTGGACTTACAATTCCCTGGGGCCTATCGCCAACAGCTGGCACCTGATTGACTGGTGCGGACAGCCCCAAATTCCGTTCTACGCTACCCAGCGCGCCAACGAACCCGTTCACGTGATGGCGGACACGGGATTTTTCTCCTGGGGACCAGGGGATACGTTCCGGGCTTCGGTGTTTGCGTTAAATGACCGCGAACAGGTGCTCAAGGGCGGCCACTTCAGCGCCCGTATTTACGATCAGCAACTGCGGGTCGTGCACGAAGAGGAGTGGGCAAGCGATGTGCCCGCCAATGGCTACGCAAGTCAGGGTCACGATGTACATTGGCCAATTCCCGCCAACACGTCCGAAGGGTACTTATTCTTTGAGCTCACGCTGCGCGATGCCCAGGGATCAAGGCTCTCACGCCGAGCATACTGGTTGCGCATCGTGCCCATGCTGGCGGACCCGCAGGCTAGAAAAATATGGCAAGCAGGTCCTGTGCCCGAACCTTTGAATCAAACCGGGCCTTGGTTGAAGCCACAGATTGAGGCCCTCACAACCTCTTTACAGGCGGCGGTCAAGATCGAGAACCAGTCGCAGAAAGAAGCCGAACTCAGGATCGATATCGAGAATCAGGGAAAAATCCCTGCCTACCCGGTACGCATTCATTTATTTCCGGATGTCTATTCCGTGCTGTGGACCGATGATTATTTTTGGCTGGCCCCAGGGGAGAAGGTATCGCTTCGGGGTATCGTACGCCTGGATATGAACGGGCTTGACCCAATCGGGAGACCGCCAATCGCCAACCCGCGAGACCTTCGGATCAGGCTGTCCGCCTGGAATGCTCCGGCGACAGAATTGCGCCCGCGGTGAGCGCGATGCCGCGAGAGAAATGACGTCTGTGCCTTTGAGTCGAAGCTATACTGATCTGCTACCCGCCGTGTGCAAGCTCGGCCACTTCACATTGGAGCTCAAATGAAATCCGGAATCTGGTGTCTCGCAGTATGTCTGCTCCTCGCAATCTCGTGTTCGGCCCAGGACGTTCAGGGGGTCTGGCAAACTTCGGTGCAGGAAAATGGGGAGGCGTTGCGCTACGTTCTTCACATCGCGAAGACAAATGGAGCAATTGCCGCTACGCTGGACGTCCCGGAGCATTTTGAGTTCGACACTGCCGTAGATTCGATCCTTTTAGAGAACTCCATTCTGAAATTTCGCGCCGGCCAACTGTCCTACGAAGGCACGCTCTCTGCAGACTCGCAATCCGTTCAAGGGACTTGGTTGGTCGGCGCCGAGACGCAAAATGTGATTTGGCGACGCACGGCTTCCGCTCCGGCTAGCCGTGTTGATGTGGTTGCACCGCGCCTGAAATCCCTGATGTATCTTCCCGCCGACGAGTGGAAGACACACTCCGGCGATATCCCCCACGGGGAGGCGGTTGATCTGGACGATAGTTCATGGAAAGTCGTCGGACCGAATAGTTTCGGCCCGTACGAAGCCCTGTGGTATCGCCGCTGGATCGAAATTCCGAAAAACCTAAACGGTTATGACCTCACCGGAACCCGAATTTGGTTCGATTTTCAAGACGATGCTAATGGTCCGGCGACGCAGATCATTTATTTCAATGGGCGGCGGGTAGCAATGGGCGACGATCTCGAGCCGATCGTCCTTCTCGACTCGGCGAAACCTGGCGATAAGATCTTGGTAGCGGTGAAACTCTTGCAAACGGTGGATCGGAAGCATTTCACGGCCGCCGATTTACGGATCGAATTTTCGAATGCCCGGCCCAACCCAGCGCGCCTGTTTCAGGAAATGGGGGGCATTTCGATCTTGGCGCCTTATATAGGAGCGGATTCCCGGAAGCTGCAAACGGAACTGGCACGGTCTGCCGATGCGGTTGATCTGGATGCGTTGGCGCGATCCGATCAGGCAAAATTCGACGAATCGCTCGTCAAAGCGCGAGCGCTGCTCGAACCCTTGCGACCGTATTTGCAAGCAACCTCGCTCCGGCTGACAGGCAACTCCCATATCGACGCAGCGTGGCTTTGGCCGTGGACGGAAACCGTCGATGTGGTGCGGCGAACTTTCGGCACTGCGCTGCAGCTCATGGACGAGTATCCGCAGTTCACCTACACGCAATCTGCCGCCGCTTACAGCGAATGGATGTTTGATAAATATCCTTCTGTTCACGAACAAATTCTTAATCGCGTAAAGCAAGGCCGCTGGGAAATGGTCGGCGGCATGTGGGTGGAACCCGACTTGAATATGCCGGATGGGGAATCGCTAGTGCGGCAGTTGCTGATCGGGAAGCGGTTCTTCAAGGAAAAGTTTGGAACCGATGTGCGAATCGGATGGAATCCTGACTCGTTCGGCTACAACTGGCAGTTGCCGCAAATTTACAAGAAGTCCGGAGTCGATTATTTCGTCACTCAGAAGATGGCTTGGAACGACAGCAATCTGTTGCCGATGAAACTCTTCTGGTGGCAATCTCCCGATGGCAGCCGCGTTCTGACATATTTTCCGCATGACTACGGCAACGATATGGAACCGCTGCGGATTGCCAAAGACATCACGACGACCCGGGTGCTCAATCCTGGTGCGCCTGAAATGATGCACCTCTTTGGTGTTGGCGATCATGGCGGTGGCCCGACTCGCACCATGCTCGACGATGGGGTGCATTTGTCCAGCCCCGGCGTTATTTTCCCCAAGACCAGCTTCGGGATAGCCCAGGGATTTTTCTCCGACGTCGAATCTAAAGCCGATACTGCGCACTCGCCGATATGGGACTACAAGGTGCTGGCATCGGGGAACACGCATTTACCCGCGCCTCCCGAGGGAAAGTTCAGTCTGCCCGTGTGGAATGATGAATTGTATTTCGAGTACCACCGTGGCGTGTTCACTTCGCAGGCGAATCACAAGCGCAACATGCGGGAAGCCGAAGAGCAAGTGCTCAATGCCGAAAAGTATTCATCTTTGGCATGGCTTTCGGGAGTTTCGTATCCAGGTGCGGAACTGACCGAAGCGTGGAAGAAGGTTCTCTTCAATCAGTTTCACGATCTCGCCGCAGGGTCGGGTATTGGCGATATTTATCGGGACGCCCAGCACGATTACGATTTCGTGCGGTTGCAGACCGGTCATGTGACGTCCGATGCTCTCCACACGATTGCGAACCAGATCGACACCAGGGGCCGCGGAGTGCCCATAGTGGTCGTGAATCCGTTGGCGTGGGAGAGAACGGATCTGGTGTCCATCGACGTTCAGATGCCGGAGCCATCGAAAGGAGAGCTCTCCGTTCTGAATCCTCAAGGCGAGCCGCAGCCCTTTCAGGTGCTTTCGCATAATCCGGCTCTCGGTACTTACCACTTGTTAGCAGAGGCGAGAAAAGTGCCGGCGCTTGGCTATCAGGTCCTTCATGTCGTTCCCGGCGGGAGCGCGGCAAAGAGCGATCTAAAGGTGAATGGACTGACGCTCGAAAACGCCGAGTTGCGCGTGACCGTCGATCCGAAGACCGGGTGTATCGCCAGCATCTACGATAAACACTCCCAGTTCGAGTCCATTGCGCCCAACGGCTGTGGGAATGAGTTGATTGCCTTCAAAGATACGCCCAGAGATTACGATGCCTGGAACATCGACGCCGATTTCGAGCAGCAGTTCACAAAGCTGGATACGGCGGATTCGGTCGAGGTTGTCGAGAGGGGGCCAGTGCGCGCCACCATACGTGTCGTGCGCAGTTGGCAGAAATCCAAGTTCGTTCAGGATATCTCGATTTATGCCGGCCTCAATCGTATCGATGTCGGGAACGAAATCGATTGGCACGAATCGCACATCTTGCTCAAGGCTGCATTCCCCTTGGCAGCTGCGAGCGGCGAAGCGACCTACGAGATTCCCTACGGATCGATCGGCCGCCCGACGACGCGCAACAACCGCGTAGAAAAGGCCAAGTTTGAAGTTCCCGCCCTGCGCTGGGCCGATCTTGGCGATGGCAACCATGGCTTCAGCCTGATCAACGAGTCAAAATATGGGTACGACGCAAAAGCGAACGTATTGCGGGTTTCCTTGCTGCGTTCTCCGACCTGGCCCGATCCTGAAGCCGACCGCGGCCACCACAGTTTCAGCTACTCCCTTTACCCTCACAGCGGAGACTGGAAGCAAGCTCTTAGCGTGCGGCGCGGGTACGAATTCAACTACAAGCTTTCTGCCCTGCAGATGGATCCTCACGAAGGCATTCTTCCTGCCGCTCACTCGTTCGTCGATCTCAAGCAGGAGAATGTCGTTCTGACTGCGATGAAGAAAACAGAAGACGGCAACGCTCTTCTGCTTCGGTTTTATGAGTGGGCGGGCAAAGCCGGAGACGTACAACTCACCGTTCCGCCGGGGGCGACCGGTGCGACGCTTACAAATCTGATGGAGCAGGCGGAAGGGTCTCTGCTGCCGGTAAACGCAACGAATCAGGTCACCGTGCCGGTTCACCCCTACGAGATTGTTTCCGTGCGGGTGAATTACCCGGTCAAGTGAAGGATCAGTGGCGAGGTTCTTCGATGGTCATGATGCGGTCGACATCGACGTTGCGGATCTCCTGGCGGATCCCGCTTGGCCAGTGAATTTGAATTTGCTGGATATGCCGGTTCTCGCCCAGTCCGAAGTGCACGCGGCTGTCGCTGGAGGAAGCGTACCCGACAGCCGTACCAACCTGGTTCCATTGCGAATTGCCATCCTCCGTCGTAATGCGGATTTGCGCGCCGATTGCCATGCGATTGCTCTTTGTGCCCACCAGGTTCAACAGTATCCAATGGTGGTTGTTCCCCGAGATATTGTGGAATAGCTTAACCGGGCCGCCCAGCACCGAAACCACCATGTCGATGCGCCCGTCATTGTCGAGATCTCCGAAGGCAACCCCGCGGTGAGCCGCTTCCAGTTGGAAATCCGGACCCGCCGCGGCACTGACATCTTCAAACTTGCCATTGCCGAGGTTGCGGAAAACCGAGTTCGGTTCCTTGTACCGCCGGTCTGGGAACACGACATCAATGTTGTCGACAACATTCGAGCGAGCGACGAAAAGGTCTTTCCAGCCGTCGTTGTCGAAATCGTAAATTCCGTTCCCCCATCCTGACATGCTGGCCGTGGCCTGAGCTAAACTGCTGGGCGCAGTCGCGTCGAGGAAGTTGCCGCCTCGGTTGATGTATAGCGGGAAAGTCTCGTGCTCGATGGCGGTATGCCAAATATCGGGCCGGCCGTCGTTATTCACGTCGCGGAAGTCTGACCCCATGCCGGAGAGCGCCATTCCGCGTTCGCCGTAAGCTACGCCCGCCTCCATGCCGACTTCCACGAACTTAGTTCCGCCCACATTGTGGAAGAGGAAATTCCGGGTGGTATCGTTCGCCACAAAAACATCCAGGAATCCGTCGCCGTCGTAATCGGCAAAGGAGACGCTCATGCCCTTGCCCATTTTCGATGCGATCCCCATCGCCTCTGAAACATCGGTGAACGTCCCGTCACCATTGTTGCGGTAGAGCGTATTGTGCAGCGGAGCGTAAAACTTGGGATGGCAGTAGCCGCGAACATCGGCACGCAGCGCGCAAACCGGGTCCTGATTCACCTCCCACTTGCAGTAGTTCACGACGAACAGATCCAGCAGGCCATCGTTGTTATAGTCGAACCAGCCGGCGCCGACCGACCACATCTTCCTGCCATCGAGCAGCGCACCGCCCACTCCCGCCTTTGCCGTGACGTCCGTGAAAGTCCCGTCGCCGTTGTTATGAAAAAGCTGGTTGCCAGTTACGTTCGCGACGAACAAATCCGGCCATCCGTCGTTGTCGTAGTCGCCCACCGCAGCGCCCATCCCGTAGCCTGTTCCGGACACACCGGCTTTTTCCGTCACGTCGGCAAACGTGCCATCGTGGTTATTGTGAAAAAGGCGGTTCCAATAGGCAGGGGACTTCTTTTGCAGCGACGGAATCGCCGCACCGTTGACCAGAAATACGTCCAGGTAGCCGTCACGATCGTAGTCCAACAGCGCAACCCCGCCAGACATGGTCTCAATCTGGTTCTTCTTCGGAGTCGGACAGTTGGCAGTCGTAAAGTGCAGCCCACTCTTCGCCGCAATCTCTTCAAATCGGATTGCCCCCAGCTGCGCGGCACTGGAACCCGATTCTCTACGCTCGCCCCAGATTTCCTGCGGCCTTAATGACAGCAGGCCCGCAGCGGCCGCGGCTTTACTGAGGAATTCTCTTCGATCCATAAGTCAGCACAGCTTAAATCATCTGCGTTGCAGCGGGAAGGGAAGAGAAGAGAAACGGCGTGGAATGACTTAAACAAAAAGAGGAGCGGGACCTGCCTTGCACAGGCCCCGCTCCCGAAGTTCTAGAACGTATAGCGCAGCGCGAACTGAATCTCGCGCTGGTTGTCACCCAGTGTGCCAGTGATGGACGCGCCCCCGCTGTTAAGGGGATTGTTTCCGGACCGCCCGAACTGGGGATGGTTGAAAATGTTGAACATTTCGGCCCTGAATTGCAGTTTTTGCCGCTCGGTGATAGAGAAATTCTTGAAAGTCGAAAAATCAAAGTTCACCTGGTCCGGTCCAACCAGGACGCCATCCCTGGCATTGCCAAACATATGAGCAAAGGTTTGGCCCGGAGCTAGGGCTGGTTCGGCAAAGGCAGCCGGGTTGTACCAGCACGAGAGGTCTTGATGGCCCGGGTTATCACAGCCGAGGGCAGCTTGTCCGGCGATGTCAAAAGAGAAATCGCGAGGATTGTGGATCATGTCTGGCATGGCGGCGGTGCCTGTGTTGGTGCTATCGGAGATGAAAGCCGTGTAATGCTCCCCGCTCCGTATGGTGGTGATTCCACCCACTTGCCAGCCACCTGCTACGGCATCCATAAATGGATTCATACCAGCGCCGTAGGCTTTACCCCTGCCAAACGGCAACTCGTAGGTGTAGCTGACGGTGAGGCGGTGGCGGAAATCCGGATCCACGTTGCCTCTCTGCGCATTGGCGTCATACGCAATCTGGGTGTTTCCACTATGAGCGCCCTGGAAACTGCCGATGTCATGCGACCAGGTGTACGAAGTGAGCAGGGTGAAACCATTGGAGAATCGCTTGTCCAGTTTGGTCTCCAAACCATGAAAGCCGACGCTGAAGTTTGGATAGTCAATCGGATTGATTACCTGGAGGTACGGCAAAACGTTGAAGTAGGGGCGACCCATGTTGCCGGTTGAATCGCTGAAGTTGGTATCCAGCGGCTGGGTGGGCTGATCCAGGTTGCTGTCTTCATTGTTCCAGATGCCCGTCGCATGGGTTCCAACATAGGAGACATGCAGAACCCAGTTTCGCGCCAGTTCGCGCTGCACGGAAAGATTCCATTCTAAGACCCGTGGTGCCTTGCGCACCGGGCCGGTCGTTTTTACCTGGCCTGATGGGTTCGCAGGGTCCTCGGTCGGGAGTTGAGCGGGGAACCCGGAATCGATCGTAGTGGCTAGGCTGGGGATCGTATTGGCAGGAGTATTTTGTTGGAAATACTGCAGGCTCGGTGGATTTTCTCCGATGTCATTGAACTGATTGCCTTCCGGCGCATAGAACATGCCGAAGGCTGCGCTGATTACACTCTTGTGGTCACTGAAAGGCGACCAGTTGAAACCAACGCGTGGTCCAAAATCTTTCTTATCGTAGCCCACGCCTGCATTAGACTTCGCATTGGGCCCGAAGTTAAGGTCAACCACATCCGTCGTCAAGTTGAAATTGCCGACCTGTCCTCCCACGGGAGAGAAAATGTCGTACCGCAACCCAATATTGACCGTCAGGTTGCTGCTCACGTGGATGTCATCCTGGATGAACTCTCCAAGCTCAAAGAAACGAGTGTGGTCTTTGTACTCCAACCCGTCCTGCTCTCGATAATTGGGCAGGCCGAGCAAGAGATCCGCCAGCCCGCTCCCACCGCCGTTCGGGTCAACTCCCGTCAAATCCTGAGTGAATTGACCCGAAAAATTGAATTGTCCAAAAGCGTTCGCGGATTGGTAGAAGTTGCGCTGGTAGCGCCGATAGTCGATCCCGAACTTGATCACGTGCTTTCCACGAATCCAACTGACCGAATCCGCTACTTGGAAGGTGTTGTCCGCCGACAGTTCAGGAATCCAGGAGGAGTTTCCCAGGTTGTTGTACCCGTTGATGTTGATCGCAGCCAGACCCGAGGTCTCTTCGGTGCCTCGGTTGGCGTTAGGGATACCCACCTGGTCCGAGATGTTCTGGCCAAAGTCCACGGGAGTGGAGTGCACGGCGTAGCGAATAAACGCAAAGCGAAGGTCATTGAGCACATTGCTATTAAAGGTGTGGGTGTAACCGATCGCGTGATTTTGCTCACGCATGTTCTGATTACCGCCGCAACAGCCACCAGCCAGACCTGGTAATGGCACAGGAGCATATTGGGGACGATCCTCAAACGCGGCGTGACCAAACAACTGATCCTTACCGCTGATTTTGTGGTCAATGCGGACATCAAATTGGTTGCCAGTCCAGGTCGCGACAGGGTACAGGATGAAGTTGCTACTGAGCGCGGTGAGGTAGCCTGGCCGGTTGGGAGCTGGAAAAAGGTTTACGAGGTTTTGTCCGATCGTATCAATACGTCCGGTGGGAATCACCGAAGGATTGGAAGGATTTAAGAGCGTCCGACCGCTGTTGGATTGGGTGGTGGTGGGGTCGTAAAGATCCAATCCGCGATCAGTGAAATCCCCCCCGCGTTCCGGCACCGTGGGTACGGTGGATATGTCGGTAAGGCCTTCATGCAGGCGTGAGCCGGCGTAGTCGGCGAAGAAGAAGGTTCGGTCCTTGATGATCGGTCCGCCGAAATAGGCGCCGAACTGGTTCCGGTGCAATGGCGCCTTGGGGCCACTATTAAAGTAATTGGCCGCATCCAGAGCGTTGTTCCGTATGTATTCGTAGGCGCCGCCATGGATTTGGTTGGTTCCCGACTTGAGGGCGGCATTCACCGCCGCGCCGCCGCGTCCGAACTCCGCTTTCATGGCACTTTCTTCGACGCGGAATTCCCCGATCGCATCGGGAGATGGATTCACCGATATCGTGCCGTCGCCAATGCCGTTGTTGTCCACGCCGTCCAGAAGGAAGTTGTTGTCAAACGCCCAAAGACCATTCACCGCCAACTGGATGCCGGGACGGTTGTCATCGGTGGAACCGCTGAGTCCGATGCCGGAGGCCGATCCCTGACTGGCTCCTGGCCCCAGCCACGCAAGTTGGGTAAATAACCGGCCGTTGAGGGGCAAGTCAACAATTCTCTGTTGCGTTTCAACCGTGCCCAGGGACGAAGTCTCCGTGTCAATGGCCGGAGGCGCGGCGGTGACCTCCGCCACCTGGTTCGCCGTGCCCACCTTCAGTTGCAAATTCACTTGAGCGACCTGGTTCACATCCAGTTGTATGCCCGACTGGAGGGTCTTTTGGAAACCACTGGCCGTGGCCTCCACGGAATAAGTGCCGATATGCAGAAGACGGGCGGTGTAGGTGCCGTCGCTCCCGGTGGTAAGGTCTACGGATTGGTTGGTGCCAACGTTGGTGACGGTCACGGACGCGCCAGCGACGGCGGCGCCTGACGGGTCGGTCACGGTGCCAGAAATACTGGCGCGGTCAATCTGCGCTTCCAGCGTGCCGACGGCAATCATTACAGCCACGAAACAAGTCACAATTCGAATTGCGTTGCTATGTGCTGTCACAGTCCCTCCACGAACCACGATTTCCCCGCGAGTTTTGGATCTCCAACCAAAGCGCTTAGCTAATCATGCCGATCTCTGAACAAAACCGCCCCATGCTACAAAATTCTCTTATCAGCGTCAATGAAAAAATAGGAATGGTATCCGTATAACGGAATAACGGAATCTGTGATGTTTGGAATTCCAAAAAATGGAGGAAGGGCTACTTCGCGGCGGATTGTCCGTGGGGTGTGACCGCATACGCAGCCAACGCGCTCGGCGATAACATTCGGGACAAAGTGACAGCTGAATTGCGGATTTCTTCCTGAACCTGGGCGAGCTTAGATTCCATCCGGGTTGCCGGGCCAGAGACGCTAAGAGCGGCAATGGCGCAACCAGTTTGGTCGAAAATGGGAGCAGCCACGCAAATCACCCCGGTGAGGTTCTCTTCCATGTCGAGCGCGACCGCCCGTTCCCGCACCGATGCCAGATGTTCGAGCAGATGTTTTTTCTGAGTAATCGTCTTAGGGGTTCTCCTGACCATCGGATGCTGGTCGAGGATGGCATCGACCTCCTTTTCGGGAAGAAACGCAAGTATGGCCTTGCCCAGGGAGGTGCAATGCACCGGGTTTCGTTCCCCGGGAATGGCCGCGATCCGCAGTGCGCTGGGGCTTTGCATGACTTCGATGTACGCCACTTGGCCGTCGTCTAGGACTCCTAAATTGACTGTCTCGCCAAAGCGGAGCACCAGATTCTGCATCACACTCTTGGAGACCGCCTGCAAACGCCTGAAGTGAAAGGCTGGCCCAGTCAGTTCGAAGAATTTCGCCGCCAGTTGATAATGCGCTTTAGCTTCGTCCTTCTCGACGTAACCAAGTTTTTCGAGCGAATACAAAATGCGATGCACCGTAGTTCTGGCAAAGGGGACCGCTGCCGCCACCTCCGCAAACGCTACCGACTTTTGTTTGCTGTCTCTGGCAATGAAATATTCGAGAACGGCAAAGATCTTTCCCATAACTTCGATGTAATTCTTGTCGGCCTGCACTCGCGGGGGCTTGCTTGATCGCTTCTTGGGCACGTCTACCTCTCTTCTGCTGAGGCCGCCGAACTGCAATTTCGGCTGGACCAACGTCCAGTGTCTTGTTTGTACTACAGCCCCAGTTTTTCTAAGCTCAAGAATAACTGATTTCAGCAAAATCGAACTCGGGGTTTCATATCACTCGCGCCACAGGCCAACAAAACTTACGAGCCTCCCGCGGGACTCCACGAATTCTCGATCTGCTCAAGGGTTCGGCCACGGGTCTCGGGCACCATTCGCAGCGAGAATATGAAAGCGACTACGCAAAGACCGGCGAACAACAGGAAGCAACCCCTCATCCCGAGATGCTCAACCACGGTCAGAAAGGTGCCAGTGACCAGAAAATCGCTCGCCCAGATCGCCATGGTTGCGAGCGACATGGCCTGTGCTCGAACCGTTGTGGGATAGATTTCAGAAATCAAGAGCCAGAAGATGGGACCCAGACCGATATCAAAGGCGGCCAAATAGACGAGAACATCGGTCAGCACCATCCATTTCTTGGGGTGGGGATCGCCGAGAATCATCGCCAAGTGCAGCAGTACCAGACCCATCCCGGCGAGACTGATCAGAAGGAGTGGTCTTCGGCCGACCTTGTCGACCAGAAACATTGAGATGACCGTGAACGTCATCCCCACAAATCCAATTAGAAAAGTGGCGAGGATGGCATTGCCCGCACTTCCGAAACCCACCATCTGAAAGATGGTCGGCGCATAATAAACGATCGTATTGACTCCGGTGATTTGTTGAAAAATGGCCAACCCAATACCGGCGATAAGGGGTTTGCGAAACCGGGGTACCAGCAGGTCACGGAACTTCAGTTGGTCGATCTCGGTAACATGGCGCAGTTCATCCAAGTCGCGCGCGGCCTTCTCTGGAATTTCGATTCGCCCGAGGACTTCTTCAGCCTTTGCGAAGTTTCCGTGAGCCGCGAGCCATCTTGGTGTCTCCGGCAAGAACAGCAGTCCGGCAAGCAAGACGGCGGAGGGGACAACCGCACTCATGAACATCCAGCGCCAATTACCCGACCCGGCAAGCAGGTAGTCGACATAATACGCGACAACCACACCCGTCGAAATGGCCATCTGATTCAGCGTCACCAGCGCCCCTCGAATATCCTCCGGCGCAAGTTCGGCAATGTAGAGCGGAACCAGCATGGAGCTTATGCCCACTGCAGCCCCAACAAATAACCGCGAAATCACAAACACCCAGGGACCGGTCGCGAGCCCAGTTGTCAGGGCAAATATTCCGTAGACGATGGCCGTCATCACCAGTGTTGGCTTGCGCCCGAATTTGTCGCCCAGATAGCCGCCGACTGCCGTTCCCGCCAGCGCGCCGGCTAGAACAACGCTGACAGCTATTTCGGTTTCCACCGATCCCAGATGAAACTGGTTGCGCACGAACAGAATCGCTCCCGAGATCACAGCCGTGTCGTACCCAAAAAGGAAACCCCCGATAGCCACGGTAATAGAGGTCAGCACGATGAAGCCCCGCCGTGCAATCTGAGAGCGTGAATTCCCTGGGTTTGGCGACTGATGAACCGATCCCCCGGCTTGACTTCCTTGGTTGACTGGGACTCTTTCCATGCCGAGCAGTATAGCCGCGGATCAAACGCTGTCAACATATATATGGACATAATGTCCGTTATGCGGGACAGCCGGAAACCTCTGCGGAGCCGCTGCGATTAGCGCTGGACGCTACGGACATTGGTCGGAATGCTGCTCTTTGGTAAAGTATTCCGTAATACGGACAGATGAATCATATTGACTTATGTTGCCGGATGCCGTTATGATCCCGCGATGTCGGCGATGGAGTGGAAGCCAGAACGGCGGCCACCGAAACAGAGCGCACTTTCCTCTTGCTGTTACCGGATGTCCTGCTATCGGTCTTGCGGAGCCGGATAGTCGTTCCTGAATCCCTATTCCGTGATTGTGTGTATGAGGCATTCTGCTGATAACGACTTCAAGTGAGGACTACTGTGACGAAGAGCAGGTTGCGAAACAAATTGCACGCGGGTGATTTCGTGAGGGTAGTGGGAATTAACCGCGTCACTGAACCGTGGCTGGCCGAAGTGGCCGGGAAGATCGGGTTTGATGTGATCTGGTTCGACATGGAGCATCGCGCCCACAGCTATGAAATGGTCGATCGGATGGCGGTAGCCTGCCGGGCCACGGGCGTGGATCTGATGGTGCGAATCCGCAAAACCGGTTATACGAGCGCAATGCGTGCCCTGGAGTTCGGCGCTAATGGAGTCTTGGTTCCGCATTGCTGCAGCGTCGAGGAGGCGCGGCAGTGGGTCGATTGGACGCGATTTCCGCCCCAGGGAAAGCGCGGCTTCGATGGCGCGGGCGCTGACGGCGATTACGCTCTTGCGGATCCTCTCGAGTACTTAAAGGAGCGGAATCAGGAGACTTTCCTGGCTGTTCAAATCGAAGACCGGGAAGCAGTCGATTGCGTGGACGGGATTGCCGCCGTCGAAGGCATAGATTTGTTATTCGTCGGGCCCGCGGACCTGAGTATCAGTTACGGCATTCCCTTGCAGCGTGAGCATCCCGTCTTGCAGCGCGCCATGGATAAGGTGGCGAATGCCGCGCAAAAGCACGGCAAATGGTGGGGAACGGTGACCGAAACCCCGGAGCAGGCGCAGCGAGAGCTTGATCGCGGTGCGCGGATGGTGACGTGCGCGGACGACCATTTCTTGCTGGTGCATGGCCTGCGAGACGCCTATCGACAATTTCAGCAGATCAAAATTCGCTAAAGAACTTTTTTCTTACACGAGGCTCAGAGCAGTATGGAAATCTATCCTGGGGCAGACCTGATTGAGTGTGAGATCGGCGGTCGGCCCTTATACTTACCGTTGCTCAGGGAAGGGGGAGAGGCATTGCTCCTGGACTGCGGAACGCAGAGCCATGCCGCGAATGATGTGCCCGCGTATCTGAAGCAATTGGGGCTGGGGCAGGAAGATTTGACGTGGTTGATCATGACCCACCCCGACGGCGATCATTGCGGAGGCTCCGCCGAAATCAAGCGGCGGTACCCAGGAGTTCGGCTTGCCTGTGGCGATGCCGATAGAGAGATGATCGAGTCTCCGGATCATCTGTTTTCATTCCGCTATGACGCTTACCGCCAAGACCACGGCATTTATTTTGACGCGAAAACCGCGGAGGCAACAAAAAATTGCTTTTCGGGACCGCAAGCAGTGACGTTTACATTTGTGGGCGGTGAAATTATGCGTCTCAGCCGCGACCGGATTCTGGAGATATGGCACCTGCCAGGGCACAGTCACGGACATTTGGGTGTTTACGACCGAAATCACGGAGTGCTGTACTACGGCGATGCGATTCAGGGAGCAGGATACCGATCCCTCCGAGGCGGTTGGTCTCTGTGTCCGACTTATCTATACGTGAATGCCTACCTTCAGACCATCCGCACCATCGAGAGTTCCGAGGTGCAAATGATTGTCGGCTGCCACTGGCCGGTGTTACGGGGTAAGGCCGCGATCCGGCAGTTTTGTTCCGAATCCCGGAACTTCGTCGTACTGGCCGATCGGCTGATCGCGGATTATCTGAACAGCCACGCTTCGGGTGTAACCCTGCGTGAATTGTGCGATCAGTTATCTGATCAACTTGGGGAATGGCCGAAAGAGGTTAGTTTCGAACTAGCCAATGCTTTTTCGGGGCATCTCGATCGCGGTATCGAAATGGGCCGGTTTGAAGTAGACCGCTCGGTGCGTCCATTCATTTATCGCCTGAAAGCCGCGTAAGACTGGGCATGGGAGTGGTCGGGGAGAAAATCGTGTGGGAGAAAATGCCATCAAAGAGGATTTAAAGACCGTTCGCACCGAGCGGCGCGCTGTTGTAACTGGCGCTGCCAATGGGTTAGGCCTTGCCATCGCGCGCCGTCTCTCTGCGGATGGAGCCCATTTGTTGTTGGTAGACAGCGACAGCAAAGTACTGTCAAGAATTGGCGAAACGGATTTCCCTCCAACCAGGGCCTTCGCGCTAGTGAAAGATCTGTCCGAGCCAGATGCTGCGCCTTTTGTGTTCGACCATGCGGCCAAGACTCTGGGTCTGGCGGATACTCTCATCAACAACGCAGCCTGGAGTTTCCACAAGCCCATGTTGGAAGTCACGGTGGCGGAATTCGATCGCGTCGTCGGCGTCAACCAGCGGGCGCCTTTCTTCCTGGCCCAGGAATTCTTACGTCATATTTCTAAGGCGTCAGTACGGCCCCGCGATCCTGCGATCGTCAATATTGCTTCGGTGAACGCGCTTGCAGGAAATCCCGGACTTGTGCCCTATGCCGGCACCAAAGGAGCATTGGTAGCTATGACTCGCGCCATGGCCGTGGAGATGCAGGAGTTTCATGTCCGGATAAATGCCATCAGTCCCGCGGCTATCGAGACATTTGTGACTAAGAACCTCATTGCATCTGGCGTGATCGTTCCGTCGAAACTGCTGGAGGATTATCTCGTCAAGAGATTCGCCAGTTGCGAAGAGATTGCCGAATTGGTTGCTTACTTGTGCAGCGAAGCGGCAACCTATGTAAATGGCGCGAACTGGGTGATTGATGGCGGATATCTTGCGCAATAGTCTTCCGTTTACGTCGCCGTTATCCTGTCAGGGCTGTATTGGTTGGATCGAATAATTAGGATTAGGTGAGTCTAGATGAAAGTTACAAAGGTCGAGGCGTTTCTTATAGCCGCTGCGTGGCGGAATTATACCTTCGTCAGAATTCAGACTGATTCGGGCCTGGTGGGCTGGGGTGAAGGTACTTTGGGTTGGAAGGAGACGGCGGTTCGCGAGTTGGTGCTCGACTACGGTAGGCGTTACGTCGTCGGGCAGGATCCATTCAACATCGAGGACCTCTGGTTCCGGCTTTATCAGATTGAGCATAATACGGGTCCGGTCATGTTCTCGGCAATGGCCGGCATTGAGATGGCTCTTTGGGACATCGTTGGAAAAGCCTGTGGCCAGCCCGTGTATAACCTCGTGGGAGGCAAAGTCAGAAGCAAGGTCAAGGCATACGCCAACGGCTGGTATAGCGATATTCAGGATCTGAAGCACTTGGCTGACAGGGCTGGCGATGTCATTGGCCGCGGCTATAAGGCGCTCAAGTTCGACCCTTTTGGTGAGGGAGGGCGGGAAATAACACTAGCCGATTTGCGGCAGGCCTGCCGGACTGTAGAAACAGTGCGCAAAGTAATCGGCGAAGACGTGGACATCCTGCTCGAATTCCACGGACGATTTAGCCCGATCATGGCGCTGGAGGCGATTCGCGCCATGATTCCTTACAATCCAGCCTGGTGTGAAGAACCGATCCCCGCACACAATAATGAATCGATGGCGCAGGTAGTCGCGGGTTCTCCTCTTCGCGTGGCTACTGGAGAGCACATCTACAGCCGATTTGGCTTCCTCGATCTTTTGCAGCGGAAGGCAGCCCACGTGATCCAACCTGATATCACCTATTCGGGCGGCTTCCTGGAGACCAAGAAGATCGCGGCGCTTGCCGAAGCCCACTATGTGAGCGTGGCGCCCCATAACTGCGATGGACCGCTGAAAACAGTGGCTGGGATACACTTAGCCGCCAACATTCCAAATTTCCTGATTCTTGAAACATTTCAGGATTACGACGTCCCTTGGCGGGAAGAGTTGACCTCAGGAACGCCTCGCGTGAAGGATGGTTACTACGATGTGCCAACCGCGCCGGGTTGGGGAGTTGAAGTGAATGAGGACGTGATTGCGGCTCACCCGGAAGATCCCGACGCCAAGTTAAATATGTTTTCCGCGGACTGGGAACATCGTATGTGCCGATGAGTTTATGTACCTAACTCGCCAATTCTTGAGGTTCGAGTAGAGTTCAGATTACTGTCTCGTTGAGATCGGAAGACTGGAGAATCTCATGAGCAAGAATGCATGGACGCGACGTCAGTTCATTTCCTTCGGAACGGGAGCAGTCGCAACCGGGGCAGCTGCGAAATTCACCTTGCTCGATCCCATGCCGCTTTGGTCATCCGCGCGCCCGGTTGCACCAAGTGATACTGTTCGGTTTGCCTCCATCGGCACCGGCGTGCGAGGGTGCCAACTTCTGCAAGCCTCGCTGCTTCTGCCTGGAGTTGAGTGTGTTGCGGTGTGCGACCTCTACGATTCACGGCACATCGCGGCTCAGGAAGCAGTGAAAAAGAACGTCCCGGCAACTCGCAATTACAAGGAAATCCTCGATCGTAAAGACGTTGACGCCGTGTTGATTGCCGTAACCGACCATCAGCATCGGAAGGTATTTGAGGATGCCTGTGCGGCGGGTAAGGATATCTACTGCGAAAAGCCAATGTCGCATACGGTGGACGACGGATTTTCCATGGCTGAGGCCGCGCAGAAGGCCAACCGCATCGTCCAGATCGGCAGCCAGCGGGTCAGTTCAATCCTCTACGTCCGCGCGAAAGAAATTTACGATTCCGGAAAACTAGGCGACGTATATTGCGTAGAGGCGTCATGGGATCGCAACTCCGCGGGCGGTGCATTTGTCAGCGCCATTCCCCCGGATGCAAACGACCAGACGATCGATTGGAATGCGTTTCTCGACGGTGCGCCCAGGCGTCCCTTCGATCCGGTCCGTTTCTTCCGATGGCGCTGTTTTGCCGACTATGGAGAAGGTCTTGCCGGAGACCTGTTCGTGCATCTCATTTCTGGGATCCATTTCATTACTGGCACCAACACCATTCCACAGAGGGCGCAATCCACGGGCGGCCTTTTTCGCTGGAAAGACGGGCGCGACTTTCCGGATTTGATCGAAACCCTCTATGACTACCCGAATTTCCGAGTGCGGCTTCGCTGCAATCTGAATAACGATCAAGGCGAGTTTATTGGGTTTTATGGAACCAAGGGCACTCTGACCATCAACGACTCAACTCTTACCTACAAGCCGCAGGACACGCGTCCACAACCGGATACATATTCGACCATGGGATGGCCTGCACAACTACGCAATGAATATCTCGCGCAATGGCAAGTTGAAAACCCCTTACCCAATGCCCTTGAGTATAAGGTGGATGAGGAGTCCGAAACGTTTGGCGTGCCGCCTAGTTACGACGAGCTCGTCGACCACGAAGCGAATTTCTTCAATGCTCTCCGTAGCAGAAAGAAGACGGTAGAAAACGAGGAGTTCGGCAACCACGCCGCCATCGGCTGTCACATGGCGAACTACTCGTATTTCAAGGAAACACCCGCAGTGTGGGATCGCACCGCGAGAAAAATCCGAGGCTAGTACTTTTCGACGAATTCCAGCGCGGCGTGTCTTTGTGTCTTTGGCTGCGTTTTTGATGAACGGCACGCTGTGCCCGACGGGCAGGAGGAACGGAACATGGATCGACGAACTTTCCTGGGAACGATTTCCGCGGCAGCAATTCTGGGGCGCAGTTTGGCTTGGGCCTCGGATGAACACCGAATCAGCAGCATCGGCTTGCAGCTTTATACCGTCCGGGAAGTCCTAAAAAAAGACTTCGATGGCACGCTCGCCAAAGTCGCCGCCATCGGCTATCGCGAGGTGGAACTCGGCGATTTCATCGAGATGCCTCCTAAGGCATTGCGGGACGCCCTGATTCGTCATGGCCTCACCGCGCCCTCGACCCACGTGCCTTATTCGAGCCTCGGGGAACAATGGCCGAAGGTAATTGAAGACGCCAAGGTCGTTGGACATACTTACATTGTCAATCCCTGGATCGACGATGAGATCCGTGCCCGCCCCGATGGATGGAAGCGCGCGGCTGCAACTTTCAATCGCGCCGGAGAAATCAGCAAGATAGCCGGCATCCAGTTCGCATATCACAACCACTGGCTCGAATTTATCCCCACGGCAGACGGAAGGCTTCCGTATGACATCTTGTTGGAAGAATGCGATCAGGACCTGGTGAAGATGGAGATGGACCTATGCTGGATCACCGTGGGCGGCCAGGATCCACTCAAGTATTTTGCTCGCTACCCCGGGCGATTTCCCATGGTGCACGTAAAGGATTTGAAAAAGGTCCCGCCGCTCGCCACGGTTCGGGAAGGAAGGTTTGCAGGAGCGGAGATGGCTGAGATCACCGAAGCAGGGAGCGGAGTGATCGATTGGAAACGAATTCTCTCGCATTCAGAACAAGCTGGGATCAAGCATTATTTCGTCGAGCATGACAGCCCCAAGAAGCCGATCGAGAGCGTCCGAGTAAGTTATGAATATCTGGAGAGGCTTCGTTTCTAGCATGACGAACGCAGAGCGTCCCCTCAGCAAGCCGTGCATGACGTTGCCAATTCAGATTCTGTGCGCGGCGCTGACTCTATCTGCTCTTGCAAATGCTCTTGCTGCACAAGAGAAGCCGAGTGGGAACCTGGCCCTGGCCGCACGTGCAACCGCCTCCAGTGCGTCCGAAGGCACGAAGGCCGAGAACCTCACTGATGGCGACATTGCCCACACACAATGGACTGCGAAAGACGGTACCAATCCGGCTGACACTTGGGTGGAGCTGAACTGGCCAGGTATGGTGCAATTTCAGGAGGTTGTGATTCGGCAGGAAGGCGACCGAAAGCTTTCACACCTTAACCTTGAGATTCGCGATGCCAGCGGAGAGTGGCATCTGCTGCAATCCATCGGTGATTCGCAGCATCTTCTTCCGCGCCTCATCTTGGCGCAATTCGGCGCGCAACATACGAATGGACTACGTCTGTCCGGCTTTGCCGGCGCAGTCAGCCTCAATGAAGTTGAGGTGTACGACAGAACCGACCCGCCCGTCGTCGTACTTGCTTCCGATCTACGAAATCATATTTTCGGCATCGTTACCGATGGCTTCGGTACCCAGCCATTTGCAGATGCCGCTGTGCAACTGGAAGGCACAGCGGGTGGAACGCCGTGGCGTGCCTCCGCCCGCACCGATGAAAATGGAATTTTTCAGGTTGATATGCCAGTGGGCATGGAAGGCGAGGTAACCGCCACCGCGCAACTTACTTCGCGACTTGCTTCCGAACTTGGCAACAGCGTTTCGCCCAAGTGCACAGTACAAGCGGGCGATCTAACTCCTGGACTCAGCCTGCCTGACGATAACGCCGCAGCCCTCGATCTTAACGGCACGTGGCGCTTCAAGCCTGATCCCGAGCCTGAGTTCTTTCAGACGAGTTTCTCCGATTCCGATTGGAAAGACATCAAAGTCCCTGCGCACTGGATGATGGAGGGCTTCGACAGCAAGAGTGGGATTGGCGGTTATCGGAGGCGCCTGCAGATTCCTGCAAGTTTTCGCAGCCGCCGCATCAAACTGCTTTTCGAGGGCGTATACAGTGGCGCCGAGGTTTGGCTGAATGGCAAGCGCGTAGGTTCTCATGAGGGCGGATTTGCTCCCTTTGAACTCGACGTTACGAATGTCGCGCGTATTGGCGGAGACAATCTTCTGGAAGTGCTGGTCCGCGAGAATACTCTCTCCTCGCATCTCGATGACATGAGCTCTTACGCGAACTTCCCGCTCGCGGGAATTTTCCGTCAGGTGCGGATCTTCAGCGTGCCAGAAGCTCATGTCCGGCGTTTTCATGTGCAGACCGTCTTCGATGCAAGCACTCAAGGCGCGAGCTATAAAGACGCGACCCTTACTCTGGACCTGTCCGTCGAAAATGAATCGAGCCATGAGATCAATGGCGCTCCCTTGGTCTTCTCCTTAAAGGATCCTGACGGTCATCTGGTTCCCCTCGCCAACGATCATCTCGATGTGAAGCTCGCTCCCTGGTCTCGCCTGGAACAGCGCATGGAGTTTCACGTGGCCAGCCCCGAACACTGGGAGGCCGAGCATCCCCGTCTCTATACGTTGACCGCCAAATTGTCTGGCGCCGCGGGTGCGAGTGAAGTTGTCTCTCGGCGCGTGGGTTTCCGCCAGGTGGAAATCCGCGGAACCGAATTCCTGATTAACGGCGTCCCGGTCAAGCTGCGCGGATCCGGCTACTTTGAATCAGATCCTCTAACCGGCCGCACGATTACGCCCGATCGCGCTCGCAGCGATCTGCAGATGCTGAAGGAAGCGAATCTCGACGCCTTCCGAACCGAGGTGATTCTTCCTCTAGAAGAGCTGTACGACGATGCCGACGAGTTGGGTTTCTATGTGGAGGCGGAAAGCCCCTTCTGCTGGGTTGACGAAAGTTCTGACCTTCGCTATCTGCCAACCTTTGTGCAACGAACTGCCGAGATACTGGACCGGGAGCGTTCTCATCCCAGCATCATCATTTGGTCAGTCGGCAACGAAAGCACGTCGGGGCCGGATTTCGAGGCTGCTCACCAGTTTGTGAAAAAGCAGGATCTCACGCGTCCGGCGAGTGCCGGCCAAAGCGCAACCCTCGAGCTCGACACCATGCACAATCCAATATCCCTAGCACGCATGAAGGAGCGTGAAAGCGTAACCGTGCCTATCCTATGGGACGAAAGCTTTTTGTATTTTTCAAGGCGACCTCTGGGGTGATACGCGCGAAATGTGGCTTGACCCCGGCGATCGCGATTACTACATCGCTCCGTTGATTGATATTTGGGATGCTGTGCAGAGTAGCAAGAATGTCCAGGGCAGCATGATCTGGGCTTGGGTGGACGATATATTTCTGGTTCCCGGGCGCGACTCCGAGTATGGGCGCGGTGGAATCGGGCAGCCCGAACACCTCTTGGATGGCATCTACCATATGCCGCAACGTGGAATCGTGGGCGACGCTCCATGGGGCATCGTGGACGGGTGGCGTCGCAAGAAGCCGGAGTTCTGGCACATCAAGATGCTCATGTCTCCGGTGCATCTCCAGGAACGCGACTTGCCTGCGTGGAAGCCCGGCGAACCGGTCACGTTCACAGTCGACAACCGCTACGAATTTACCAATCTCTCTCAGTTGAGCTTGGAATGGTCCATCGGCGCGCAGCATGGAGTCCTTCATCCCGACATCGCGCCTCACACCTCGGGGAAGGTTGTGATTCCCGTCGGATCTCAGACCAAGCCCGGCGACGTCTTATCACTCCGTTTCCTTGATAGTAAGAAACAGTTAGTAATTCCCCATCGCATGCAGTTAGGACTCGCCGCCGTTCAGATCTCGACGGCTACTAAGACAGAGCCCCTCCGTTATCTGCACGAAGCGTTCTGGTTAGGTGGCCCGATGGAACGCTTCATAGGAAACTCTGAGGGCGATAGCTTCGAAATTGCATTCGATGGCGCGAATGGCCGCATTCGGCGGGCACTCATCGATCGCCATTCCGTTTTATATGGAACACCCAAACTTCACGTTTTACCGATCGAAGCTGCCCTCAACGAGTTCCCCATCTTTGAAACTTGGCGTCTCACCAAGCCGCTGGAGATTCATCCCGTAGGCGACGACTATGAAGTCATCGAAACCGGTGCCTATCGCGACTTCTCAGGGGAACTGCGGTTTAGAATAACTCCCAAAGGCAGTCTCCTGGTGAGTTATGACTTCACTTACACTGGAACAGACGTCCGCGCGCGTGAAGTTGGCCTGCAGTTCGGTGTCCCGCTCTGGTGTGACAAACTGCAATGGCGGCGGCGAGGTGAATGGACTGTTTATCCTGACGATCACATCGGTAGAAATGATGGCATCGCCATGGCGCACGCGCCCAACGCGCAAACCGTTCCTCCCACCCAGCCTTTCGCGCTGGACGACACTCCGATCGGGACCAACGACTTCCGCAGCAGCAAGCGCAACTTTGTCTTCGCCGCACTCAGCGATAAGGATGGGTATGGCGTCGGAATCGAAGCCGTTGGCTCTCAACATCTGCGCGCATCGGTTGATGCCAGTTTGATCGAGGTAAATGTCAATGATTGGTTTGGCGGTGTCGGTGCCACGGCTTGGGGAGAATGGTGGCAAAACTACGGCCAGGGCCGAGAGATCCGCTCCGACGATCCCAACGAAGGTGTGGCACACAACAAGGTCAGCGGCAGCATGCAGTTGTACCTGCTGAGTCCTAAGAACGCAGCTGCGTGGCTGAAGCGAGTGCAGGCTATTCCAACAGTGGCAGAAACGAAGTAGACGTAAAGTTGCTCCGTCAGCAGGTATACCAACTGCCTCAAGGCTGCGAACTCTCAGGTTGAAGCCTGAGCTCCAGCATCGTCACACTGAAAGGCGCAAACGAGACGGGGAACCTTCTACCTCTTAAGCTTATGGCTCGAGAAGATGTGGTGACGCGCTCCGGGTCGTTCTGAGAGTTCATAGCTTCTGAGTCAAGAGCGTTATCTCGATCTTTCAGGACTGTAACTGTTCCTCCCACTACGGATGAAGGAAAGCCATCCAGGTGAAACTGCATGTTCTCAGGTTGGTCCGTCGAGTTAACGGCAAAAATGCGCAATATCTTTCCGTCGGAACTTAGCGTGGCGCTCAGGTCGGGTTCTTCCAGTTGCCAAGGAAGTTTCGAAGAGCGGTTGATCTCAAGTGGAAAAGTTCCCGCCGCGCGCTGATAAAGCTTCTGCGAATAGTATGTCGGAGTCAGATAGAGCCAGCCAGGGCCCGGTTGAATTACCCCCGAACCAAAGCTATCCGAAAGATTTGACCGCGCCGCGATTTCAACCAAATCCGCATAACGATGCATCAGGTTCTGATAGCGCGAAGCGCTCAGCGCATTCCCCAGCGTGAGCAACATACCACGCGTCAATCCCATGTCTCCCGCTGTCGTGTTCCATTCGGTAATCGCGGCTCGGACGTCCTTTCCGCCTGCGTGCTGCGCAATCTGATTTTTCAGGAAGTCAAAGCTGGCTTTTTCCGTGGGCAAGTCGGCCACTTCGTAATGGTGGGGACAAAGGTAGTCGAGAAAGCCACCGGCATCGCTCAGCGTCTCAAAGGATGGGAATGCCGATAGGATCTTGATGCCGGGATCGACTTTGCGCATTGCTTCTGCGATTGCTCGAACCGAAACGTCGTAGTCCGATCCACGAACTTCGTTTCCAATTTGCCAATACTTGACCCGATAAGGCTCGGGGTGGCCATTCTGCGCCCTGACTTTTCCCCACCGAGTCTGCGCGCCGCCGTTCATATACTCGACTTCATCGGCGGCATCTTGCGGTGTCTTGCCACTCCATCTCACGCAGATAAGTGGCTCTGCGCCTACGTAGCGCGCGAGTTGCACGAATTCTTCGATCCCCACAAAGTTGGGTTCCAGACCACCCCAGGGCCCAGTGACATAGGGAGCTCGCGTGTCCCAAGGCCCGATTGACTTCTGCCACTCATACACTTCGATCATGCTGCCGCCGAAACGTATGATGCCTGGGTTCATGGCTTTCAGCGCCTGCACTACGTCCGGCTTCCACAAGCCCAGGACGGCGTCCTCGCCGATCAAGTAAACACGGTCAAGGTTCAACGTGCCCGGTCCTTCAAGCTCGATGGTCAGCGTAGCGTTAGCAATCGTTCGTTTGGCGCGCAACAGAACTTCCGCACTTCGCCATTCGTCTTCCGCGCGGCCGACAAGCACGGGGCCGCTTATCAAGCCGCCCCCGCCCCGCAGAGAGGCCCATACGCGCGGATGTCCCACGCCTTTTATATGCAAGTGAAGCCGGTATCCGACGCCCTGTTTCAGATAG
>CAVZUP010000123.1:0-7457 GCA_963778255.1 uncultured Acidobacteriaceae bacterium | reverse complement strand
CTTTTTTTTTCCGCTTCATTCATACGTATTGCTAAGGCCTCGACCCACGCGTGCGAGGCTCCTTCCAGCGACCGATCCTGATGCCCGTTCTCTTCACAGTGAAACAGATATCCGCTGACGTAGCGGCAGGGGATGCGCAGCGGCCGCGCCAGCGCAATCATGATGTGCGCGAAATCCTGACATACTCCCTGGCGGCTGAGCAGCGCCTCCTCAATGGGAGAGTCCACCTTCGTGCTGTTCGGCACATAGGCGAACAATCGATAGATGCCTTCATTCATCTCGCTCAGCACTTCGAGCGGACCGTCGCGGCGCTCCACCTTCAGTTCTTTCGCCACCTGGTCCAGGGCGTCGCTGGAATAGGCAAACTGGCTCGGCAGCATCATTTCCCAGTAATCGTCAGCCGCAGTCATGGCGTCCAGGTCGGCCCAGTCGCCCGCTTCGGAGCGTCGCGGGGCTGACACGGCCTGCACTTGCACCGTCGATTGCGCCGTGACCTTAACCTCGGTATGCGATCCCGCAATGTCGAAATGATGCACCGTGTTTCCGGTGGGATCGCGGTACTGCGTGATATTGGTCGCGGGGCTTACGTCGAGAGTGAAGCTCAGGCACTGCTGCGGACCTTCGCTCCGCGGCTGCATGCGAACTTCCATCACGCTCTCGCGTACCGCGGGCGCATAGCGGAAAGTCGTAACGTGCCGGACTGAATAGATCATAGGATCACTTAGTCATTGAATCATTGAGTTGAGACATTGAATCATTTAGGGCAATCCTTCTAATGATTCAATACCTCAATACCTCAATGACTCAATGTCCCATTGATTCAATGTCTCAATGTTTTAATAACTCATCTCCGCTTCCACCGGATAATCAAAATAAATCTGGTGAATCGCGTTGTGCGCCTGCGCGCATTGCTGGCAGACGTTTTCCACAAAAGCAGTTGCTCCCGAAGCCATGACCTCGTCGATCTGGCTGAAGCTGAGTGTCGCGCGCAGCCGTCCCGCCAGGCGAACCGGTTGTTCCGCCTTTCGCTCCGTCAACTCGGCAATCGCGAGCAACGCAGCGTGCACCTTGTCGACCGAAAAGCGCACCGAGTGCGGAAACTCCGGATTCAGCAGCAGAAACTCCGCCACTCGCAGCGGCCGCAGTTCCGCCGTGTGCTTCTTGCAGTAAGCCTCAAACGCCGCGCAGGATTTCAGCAATCCCACCCACTCCAAATACTCTTCGTTCTCCACCGACTGGTCCGGCAGGTACGGAAGGCAGCTCAAGTGCGCGCCAATCAGCCGCGCCACTGCGTCCGTCCGCTCCACAAATCGACCCAGCTGAATGTATTGCCAGCCTTCGCCGTGCGACATGGTGGAATCAGTGACGCCATGAAACAGGTGCGCTCCATCCCGCACGGCGCGAAAAAATACGTACGAGTGCAGCAGCCAGGCTTCGCTTGAAGCCGTGCTGTTCACCTGCAAATAAAGCCGGTTCATCTGCTCCCACATGGCCGAACTGCACTGCTCCCGCACCTGCCGCAGATTCTCGCGCGCCGCCGCCACGCACGAAATAATGGAGGAGGAATTATTCCTGTCGAGCGTCAGAATGTGAGTGAGCGTGGTGGCGTCCAGCTTGCCATCCGCCGGAAAGGGCGCGTTCAGAGCTTCGAGCAGACGCCGCCAGCGGCCCAACTCCGCCTCGGAGGACTGGTCCAGCCGCAACTCAAAGTCGACGTCAATCAAGCGTGCCGTGTGCTCGGCTCGCTCCAGATATCGGCTCATCCAGTACAAGCTGTCGGCCACGCGCGAGAGCATGGTTGTTTCCCGATTTTCGTTAAGGCGACCACCCAGGCGAACGTTCATGCGCGCAGCACCCAGGTATCCTTGCTGCCGCCGCCTTGCGACGAGTTGACCACCAGCGACCCCCGCCGCAATGCCACCCGCGTAAGTCCTCCCGGAACCAGCGTGACGTTTTCGCCATACAAAATATACGGACGCAGATCGACGTGCCGCGCCTGCGCTTCGCCCTCGAGGAAGCACGGCGCCCGCGAAAGACTCAGCGTTGGCTGCGCAATATAATTCCGCGGCTCGGCCTGAATCCGCTGGCGGAATTCCTCCCGCTGCTCCGCCGTGCTGTGCGGACCAATCAACATCCCATAACCGCCCGATTCCCCCACGGCCTTCACTACCAGCTGATCCAGATTTTCCAGCACATAATTGCGCTGCGTGCGATCCGTCATCAGATAGGTAGTGACGTTGGGCAGGATCGGTTCTTCACCCAGGTAGTAGCGGATGATCGCCGGCACATACGCGTACACCGCCTTATCGTCGGCAATGCCCGTGCCCACCGCGTTTGCCAGGACCACACTGCCGGCGCGATACGCATTGAACAACCCCGGTACGCCGAGGTTCGAATCACGCCGGAAACAGAGTGGATCAAGAAAATCGTCATCGACTCGCCGGTAGATCACATCGACGCGCTTCAGCCCCGCCGTCGTGCGCATGTACACGACGTTGTCGTGCACCAGCAAATCCCGGCCTTCGACCAGCTCAATGCCCATCTGCTGTGCGAGGAATGTGTGCTCAAAATACGCCGAGTTGAACACCCCAGGCGTCAGCAGCACCACGGTCGGCTCGTGACGGGTAGAAGAAGTCGCAGGACTCAGCGCCCGCAGCGTCCCCAGCAGCGCCTGCGCATAATGATCGACCGGACAAACCCCGTAGTCGCGGAACAGCGTCGGGAAAACTTTCTTCAGCACCTTGCGGTTCGCCAGCATGTAGCTGACGCCGCTCGGCACCCGCAGATTATCTTCCAGAACGGCAAAACTGCCATCCGGAAGCCGCACCAGGTCGGTACCGCAGATGCTGACGTAAATCCCGCGCGGCACCGTCAGATTCCGCATCTCGCGCCGGAAGTGCTTGCAGCTGTACACCAGCTCGCGGGGCACGATGCCATCCGCCAGAATGCGCCCGCGGTGGTAAATGTCCTCCAAGAACAGATTCAGCGCCGCGATTCTCTGCGTCAGCCCGCTTTCGATCTTTTTCCATTCCTGGTGAGGAATGATGCGCGGCAAAAGATCGTTGGGAAACACGCGCTCCGTACCCTCGTCGTTGCCATACACCGTGAAGGTGATGCCCTGATGCAGAAACGACAAATCCGCCGCTTGCTGGCTCTTGCGCATTTGTTCGGGAGGCAACTCCAGCAGCGTCTGGAAAAGCGCCTGATAGTGCGGACGCGGCACCCCCGGAGCCTCAAACATCTCATCGTAGGCGCCATCGAACTGATAGTTCCGGAATGGAGGCCGGAACAAAGCGCGGGCGGACTCCGGCAAGGCCGTGGGTCTCATAAAGCTTCGAGTTCGCGTGCGGGTATGCGGCACTCCAAGACTCTAGGGGTCGGCCGCTCTCAAGTCCAATCAAAATGTTCTATGGTTAAGATTCGGTTTTCGAGGCGAAAAGCCGCCGCACCGCAGCCGTTCGGTAAGCGAAGATGGTCTCCACGTCCCGCTTCACCTTCAATCTGTGCGCAATCGAGCCGAAGACGCCGAACGGCAACCGATACTGCACTTCATCCGTGATGCGGGTGCCGTTCCCTTCGGCGGCGAACCGGTGCTCGTGATGCCACAGCTGGTATGGACCTTTCAGCTGCACGTCGACAAAGCGATAAGGCGGTTCCCATTCAATAATTTCGGTTGTCCAGCGGATCGGGAAGATTCTCCAGCGCAGCGCGTATCGGATCAGCGTCCCCTTGCGCACCGGAGCGGGCTCGACACTCAGAATGCGAAAGTGCAGCCACGGCGGCGTGAGCTGTTGCAGATTCTCCGCCTTCGAGAAGAAGTTAAATACTTCCTCAAGCGGACGCGGGGCGAATTGCTCTGCACGGAAAACATAAGGAGTCATCTATTTCAGATGCACCGCAGATTCCGAATGCTTCCGGCCGGATGACTTTCCAGGTCGCGCTGCCGGCAGCGCATATTTCGGCTTGATCTCGTGGCATCCGGCTTCGCAATAGACCCCGCCCGCGGCCGACTCCGGCGTTGGCATGGGAGAATTTACTGCAATCCCCCGATCGGCCTCCAACTGCCGCTCGACACCAGCGATCAGTTCTTCGTTCTGCGCGGCCGTCAGCCATTTTTTCTTCGACACGAGATAATTTTCGAGTCGCAAAATTGGATCACGCCGCTTCCAATACTCAAACAGCGGTTTCGGGACATACTCCGCTGCGTCGTGAATGGCATGCCCCTTCATGCGCATCATCTTCGCTTCAATCAAAGTCGGACCTTCGCCGCGCCGCGCCCGCAAGCAAGCCTCGTAGCAAGCGTCGTAAACCTGACAGGCGTCGGTGCCATCGACGATCACGCCGGGAATTCCGTAAGCAATCGCCCGCTCCGCCAGATCCTTCACGCGGAACTGCATGTCCGCCGGAGTTGAATATCCCCAAAGATTATTCTCGACAATCAGCACCAGCCCAAGATTCTGCACCGCGGCAAAATTCAGCCCCTCATAAGTGACACCGGTCGATTGCCCACCATCGCCGATGTAAGTCATCACCGCAATGTGCTTGCCCTGCACCCGAGCCCCCAGCGCCACGCCCGCCAGCACCGGAATCAAATCCCCCAGAGTAGAAATCGGCGCGACCACGTTGCGATTGACGATATCCCCAAAGTGCGAAGAAGCGTCGCGTCCCTTAGTCGGAGACCCGGCTTTCGCCATGTACTGCATCATGATGTCCGCCGGAGAAAAGCCGCGGACGAGGAGCGCTCCCTGATTGCGAATCATGGGGCCGAGCCATTCGTCTTTATGCAGAGCGTAGGCGGAGGCGCAAGAACAGGCCTCCTGCCCCAGTCCAAAGTAAACGCCGCCCACCACCTGGCCCTGCTTGTAGAGATTTTCGAGAGCTGTTTCCATGCGCCGGTTGAGCAGCATCCAGCGATAGATTTCGATCACCTGCTCGCGGGTTAAATACTTCGACTCGCGAATCGGCGGCGCTGGCCGAGAGAGATCGCCGCTCTCGACTTCGTAGCGGACTTCATCCCCGACGCGAACCTGCCGGAGCGTGAAGCTGGGCTTTTCCAGCCGGTAATCGCGGATGGTGTAGGTGCGAAGATCGCCGGACGGCTCATGGCGGTTAGCTCTAGGCCGCTGGCCCTTGTCGTGGACCCGCGAGCTTGTTTTCACCGTGCGAGTGCTTTTCTTCTTCGCCATGATGAAGGATCAGTCCGCGAACATGCTACCACTGGCGTGGCGCGGACACTCTTGTCCGCGAAAAAAATCCTCAAGAAACCCGGCCGGTTGCGGGTCGACTGCCGAAATGGAAGAATGCTGACGATGGACCGAAAGTCGCCCGCACTGACTAGAGATGAGCAGCCTGGTGACCGGGAGCAAATTCGTAAAGTGAACGTCGCTGCTTTCGGACGTTCCGATGAGGCCGACCTTATCGACAGGGTGCGAGCAGAAGGAGCCGTTTTGCTATCGCTGGTCGCAGAAGTAGACGGCCAAATCATCGGCCACATTCTGTTCAGTCGCATGACGGTGGAAACGGCGGAGAGGCCCGTTGCCGCCGTTTCATTGGCCCCGATGGCTGTTCTGCCGCAACATCAAGGCCGTAAGGTTGGGAGCCAACTGGTTCGTCACGGTCTGGAGCGGCTTTGCGACCAAGGCGAACGTATCGTTCTCGTGCTCGGGCACAAGCACTACTATCCTCGATTCGGTTTCTCATCCGAGAAAGCCCGCAACCTGTCCAGTCCGTTTCCTCCCGACGCATTCATGGCGCTGGAACTCGCTGATGGCGCGCTGGCAGGAATTCGAGGCGCTGTCCGTTATCCCTCCGCGTTCGGGCTGTGATCCGTTCGCTCCCTTGCAAGGGCGGCTGTCTCAGGCGGAAAACAAGTCGTCTTCGCCACGCAGCTGCCGCAACTCATCAGGCGCCCTCATCGGAACTCCCACGCTGTTCCCAAGCAGCGCCTCAATCGTCTCTACCCAGAGCATCTGACTCCCAAACACATTGCCGAAGTTCCGCGACACAGCTTGCGCCACGTCGTTCATGTGGAGTTCGCGTCCCAGTTCCTTCTTCATCGAAGTCACCGGCTTCGCAGTAATTCCGCAAGGCACAATCAGATTGAAGTAGCTGAGATCCGTATTCACATTTAGAGCGAACCCATGCGAAGTGACCGACCGCGAAATATGCACGCCGAGCGCGGCGATCTTGGCTGCGGAATCTGCTGCGGGCTTTGCGGCGGATGGCTCCGGCTCCGTCCACACTCCCGTAAGCCCGGCGATTCGCGTGGTGGGAATTCCAAAATCGCCGCAGCAGCGGATCAAAACTTCTTCCAGCAGTCGAATGTAATCGACCACGCCCAGGGTCTTGCGCAAAGGGTGCAACTGAGAGCTGACAGCTGAGAGCTGAGAGCTACTGTACCCGCGCAACTCGTGCTGTCTCAGATCGATGATCGGATACCCCACCAACTGTCCCGGCCCATGAAACGTAACGTCTCCGCCGCGGTCGCACTCAAACACTTCAACTCCGCGAGCCGCCAGCTCTTCCGTCGAAGCCAGCACATTCGCAGCCTTCGCATTGCGGCCGAGCGTGATCACCGGAGAATGTTCGAGCAGCAGCAACACGTCGCCGATCTTTTCTGCTTTGCGCAGATCGACCAACTTCCGCTGCAAGCGCAGCCCTTCGCCATAATCAAGCGTGCCGAGTTGGACGACGGAAATCACGTTGCGATTGAGATTATAGGCCCGCGGTGTAGCGCCCGCCGGCTCTGCTCCCCAGTCAGCTTATTCCAGGGCAAGAGCCATTTTGAGCGCGCGATCCAATTCCTCGACTTTGGAGCGACTCAGAGATCCCACGAAGAAGGTCAGTTGCGCCTTGCGGAGGCTTACGAGGTTGTCGCACAGAATCCAGCTTTCATGCTTCATGCCTTCGTCGACGCCGACCGAAACCTGGGTCGAGAATCCGTGTCCGCGAGTGAGGATCGGGGCGCACACGACGGTGGGAAATTTGGAATCGATCAGGACTTGGCGGCTCACGACAACGAAACTCCGGTAAAGCTTGGGATCGTTGTTAGGACGATCGTGGCCAGGTTGAGGTACGCGATAAATTTCGCCTCGTCTCATCTCCTCATCTCGATCTCGGCCGCTGCCTAGGCTTCCGGGTCCTGATAGCGAAGAATGTCCTCGACCTCCGCATTCAGCTCCGGCGCAGCCTTATTGATGAGTTCGAGATCGCGCGCTTCCACCTGAGCCCGCGCCTGTTGGCGCAGGTATCGCGTGAGCACGGCCTCGATGAAGGCGGAACGCGATTGCTTGGATCCAGCGATGCGATCGATGCTTTTAAGCACCTCTTGCGAGAGTGTGATAGAAGTCTTCTCCTTCATGCTACCATTATACTACTATTATCGCTATCCCCAGAATCCTGATGATTGCATACACCCAAAAATTATTTTTATTTCCCCCTTGCGCAACGCCATTCAC
>CAVZUP010000122.1:0-22884 GCA_963778255.1 uncultured Acidobacteriaceae bacterium | reverse complement strand
TTATTACCTCTACTTCAACCAGTACGTGTTCCGCGAAAACGGGCCAGTCTGATCCGGCTAATGGCCTGGTTCGTTTCGACAATTCCGGAAGCGAGCAGCAGGTGTTGACGCGCGCTGACGGTCTGATTGCCGACCACGTCACTGACGTCGTCGCTTACCGCGACGGCCTCGCCCTGGCCACGCCCGCAGGCCTTACCTTCCTCGACGCCAGCGGAGCGCGCAGCATGTACGCGTTTCACGGATTGGTGAATAACCACGTGTACGCACTCGGCGTATCCGGCGACGAACTCATGGCTGGCACGCTCGGCGGCCTGTCAGTACTGAACAAAGGAGATATCACTGCCAACTACACCACCGCGTCGTCCAACCTGACGCACAACTGGATCACCGCCGTCGTTCCGGTCGGCGCCGAGTGGATGGTCGGTACTTACGGCGCGGGCATTCTCGGCCTCGACCGCTCCAGACATTTCCACTCCTTTGAAGTCGGCTCCGGCCCGTTTGAAGTCAATCCTAACGCGATGCTCGTCACCTCGAGCTACGTGCTCGCCGGCACCCTAGGACAGGGTTTGTATCTCTACGATCGCCAATCTGCGCGCTGGTCGCCGATTCGCAACGGTCTGCCGTCGTTGAACGTCACCGCGCTCGCCGCCGCTAACGGCTACATCTACGTTGGTACGGATAACGGTCTGGTCCGCATACCAGAGCAAAAGCTGCACTTATGAAAAAACTTTTCTTGCCGGTCTTTATTGGGATTATTGTCATTTTGATCGCGGCTTCGGTGCCGCTCTTCGGTGACGCAGGCATCCTCATTCCGCGCGACAAGCAGCAGCCGGACGCTGCCATCCTTTCGCTCGAAGAAATGGAGATCACAGTCCGCATCGACAACGGTGATGCGCGTATCTTCGTGCGCCAGGTCTTTGCCAACCATACTGCAAGGATCGAGGAAGGCAATTACATCTTCGCGCTGCCCAGCCACGCCACCATTTCCGACTTTGCCACCTGGGACGGACCGGTGCGCCTTCCTGCTGTGATCCTCGAACGCAAGCGCGCCGAAGAAATCTATAACCAGCTCAAGCAGCAATCGATCGATCCCGGCCTTCTCCAGATGGGTGAGCGTGGCTCGGACGAAGCCAAGCGCACGTCGGTCTTCAGCGCGCGCATTGTCCCCATTGCTGCCTACGGAACGAAGCGGTTGGAAATCGAGTATCACGAGTCCATCCCGGTTGAGAATCTCAAGTCGTATTTCGCGATTCCGCTGCGGCCTGATGCTTATCAAGCGCAGGCGGCGCGGCATCTGAAAATCAATTTCGAACTGCACACGGCGCACGCGATTCGCAACTTCCAGGCGCCCGCCAAGACGTTTCCCTTGCAACTCGACCAGAACACACCCCATCTGGTGCAGGGACACTTCGAAGGGGAAAACGTCAACCTTGGCGAGGACTTTGTCGCTACCTACGATCTCGATCCCGCCGCGTCTGACACGCTGCAACTGCTGACTTACAGAAATCCCATCAGTGGCCAGCCGTCGCCGACTGAAATGGCACCTGTCCGCAGCACAAACGAGCCGGGCTTTTTTGAAGCCGAGGCTCTGTCGGGCTTTGGGTCCGCGGGTGCCCCGTCCGCGGGCGACGCGAGCGGCGCGCCGAAAACGGTGATTGTGCTCTTTGACACATCGCTGTCGATGCAGTGGGAAAAACTCGAACGCAGCTACCAGGCACTTGAGACTCTGCTGCACACACTGCACCCGGCTGATCACTTCGGGTTGGTGCTTTTCAACACTGAGACGCAAGTCGTGGCTGTCAGCGCCGCCAACGCCGCAAGCGTTCAGCATGCCATTGACGCAGTTCGCGGCAGCCGACTCCGTGGCGGCACCGACCTGCAACGCGCTCTGCAGACTGGGCTGCAACAGGCCTCAGGCCTGGGTGTGAGCAATGCCTATCTCGTCATTCTGAGCGATGGCGGCGCGACACGCGGTCCCATACAGAATGGCAAAATCGCGGCCTGGTACGCGTCCGCATGGAAGCAGCTTCCCGACACGCAACGCCCGCGCACTTACATCCTCGCCGTCGGCGACGACGCCAACCTGCCGCTCTTCCGCATGCTCGCTCGTCAGGATGGCCTGCTCGAACACGTGCTCTCGACCGAGCCGATGGAATTCAAATTGAATTCGTTCCTCTCCAAGATCGGCCGCAGCCCCATCGGCCAGCTTGAACTCTCCGTGTCACCGGAGTCCGCGGTAGACACCGTCTACCCGCTGCAAGCTGCCACGTTCTCCGGATCGCTCGCCTCGTGGGTGGGCCGTTACCAGAAGCCGCAGGAGAAAATCAGCTTCACGGTTCACGGGGTGCGCGAAGGAGCCGCGTTGCAGATGACGGGCACAACCAATCTGCCGAAAGAATCTCTTGATCACCCGCAGTTGCCGCGTCTGTGGGCGCGTGCCCGCGTGGATGCCCTGCTCGAAAAGATCGAACGGGAAGGCGAGGACCAGGCTACGGTCGACGAGATTATTCGTCTCGCGCGCCAGTACAAATTCGTCACGCCCTACACTTCGTTTCTGGCCGTGCCGCGGGCACTGTTACGTCCGCGCGTCATACGCCCCGGCGACCCGATTCTCCGCGTAAAGACCGACGAATCCATCGTCTCCGTGGTCGCGCTGTTTCCGTTCGGCTTGGTGCAGCCGCTTCGCTATCTCTCAGCGGAAGATGTCTGGCAGACGCGCTTTCTGGCGCCCACCGACATGCAGGATGGCACCTACACCGTCCGCCTTATCCTGCGCGACAAGGTCGGCCATCCCTACCGCGAGTCGAAGACGTTTGTCATCGCCAGCAAACCGCCGGTCGTGCAGGTCAAACTCGATCGCAAGCGCTTCCAGCGCGGGCAGACCGTCGAGTTGAAAGTCAGCGCTTCGGAAAGTACGCGCACCCTGATCGCTCGCATGGACGGCACCGCGCCGGTCGCGCTGCACTGGGATGCCAGGGCCGCCACCAATACCGGAGCACTTACCATTCCCGAGCAAGCCATTCCCGGCACTTACAAGTTGACCGTGACCGCCGAGGATATTGCCCACAACATTGGAACGCAGGAGGTGCCCATTGAAGTACTTCCTTGAATTGCCGTCGCGGCGGTTGCGATTTGCCGCTCTCTCCGTCTTGGTCGCCTCGATCTTCGCAACTGTCGTAGCGCTCGGCGAACTGCCCTCGTGGATTCGCAACATCGACGCCAGCACCGCACTCGAAGGCGTTTTCTTCCGTATGATGTCGCTGCCAAACGGGGCCGTGCCATTCCGCCGGAGTCCGAGTGAAACCCGTCCGGCGCTCGCGGACCTAATCAAGTCGCAACCGCACAACGCGGACCTTTACTCTCTGCGCGCTCTCGAAGACGAACAGCAGCTCGACTTCACGGCCGCCGAGTCCGACTGGAAAGCTTACGCCGACAATTCTTCCGACAAGATAAGCGCCCAACTCGCGCTGGCCGATTTCTATCACCGCCGCTTGCGTCCCGCGGACGAAATCAAAACGCTCGCACTCGTGGCCAACGCCGCGCCCATCGCAGCCGAGAAACTTGCCGCTCCGGCGCAACAGCACTCTTGGCAGGCGTTTGAGCGGATCTTTGGTGTGATTCAAACGCAGGGCATGGCGAAAGATACCTCCATCGCGCAATATCGTGCATGGGTCGCCCGCTACCCCGACGAACCCTCGCTCTACGCGCGAATCCTGCAGTTCCTTGTCTCTGAAAAAGAATATTCCGCCGCTGGAGACGTCATCGCCAGCTATCGCCAGCAATTTCCCAACGACAAGATCTTCCCGGTGAAAGCAAAGGCGATGGTCGAGTACCGTCGCGGCTCGGTGCGCGAAGGTCTCTCGGTCTACGAGCAGAATTTCCAGCCGCTGTGGGATCCGCAGCTCGTCAAGAGTTACTTTGATCTCCTACGCGACACACAGAACCTGCGCAAGTTTCGCGACGATGCCCACGCCGCGCTCCTGGCCAACCCTGAGGACTTGAACGCCACCGCCCGCACTTTCTACTACTACCAGCAGCAGGGCAAGACCGACGCCGCGCAGCAGGCGATTGCCGATTTCCGCTTGCACAAGGAAGGCGCAAAGTCTCCGTGGACGTCGCAGGAACTCTATGTCTGCGCGCGCCTGCTCGAAGACATTCATTCGTACCCAGAGTCGGCACGGTATTACTTCGCTCTCTACAACAGCAATGGCATGCCCGACGCGCAGGAGAAAGCCATCGCCGGTCTCACCAGTCTTCTGCTCACCGCGCCCGAAACACCTATCCGTCTCGGTTCTGGCGAGCTTTCCATGTATCGCGATATCGCCACCATGGATCAAGGCCCAGGCTACCTGAACGGCATTTTGTCGTTAATCCTGAATACTACTCAGCCAGCCTCTCGGTACTCCGAGGAAGAGCAGCGCGCCGTGCCGTACTTTCACCGCTCGCGCGCCGCGGAGTTGCTGGCCCTGCTCGATCGTAAGTTCCCGAACTCAACGCAGCGTCCGGTGCTGCACGCGCAATTGCTCGATTACTACGCTACTTCCGGTGAGAGCGATGCCGTTATCCGGGGCGGACGCGACTTCCTCGCCAGCTTTCCCAATGCCTCCGAACGCACGACCGTCGCGCTGCTCATGGCCGACGCCTATGCGCGCAAAGGTGACACGAAGAGCGAATTTGCGATATACGATTCAGTTCTGCAGGAACTCGCAGCGAAATCACAGAATGTCCCACTCGGGTCGGCGGAAGGAGCCTGGGATTCGGCCAACAACTCTACGCCGCCAGCTGCCAACACAAACGAGATGAACGCGCCCGAATCGACAGGAGACGAAGGCGCAGAAGGAGGTCAAGGCGAGGAAGGTGAGGGGGCCGAAAACGCCGAGCAGAACGCAGTTCCACGCCATCGGGCCAGCGAGTCGTTCCAGGTGGGCACAACTGCCAAACCCACGCAGGCAACTGGCGCGCGTTCGCCCGAATACGCGCGCGTGCTGGAGCGTTATCTGGCGCGCCTGGTGGAAATGAAACAAATCCCGCCTGCGCTCGGCGTGCTGCGCCGCGAAATCGATCGCAATCCCGACGATCCCGGCCTCTACGAGCGTCTCGCGGTTTTCCTCGATCAGAACCGCCTGGGTACCGAGCAAGCGGAGGTCTATCGCCGTGCCATCGCCCGCTTCTCCGACAAGTCGTGGTACCACAAGCTGGCCCGCTATTACCTGCGCTACAAGCGCGATTCCGAGTTTGAGCAATTGACGCAAAACGCCATCAAGAGTTTTCAGGGAAGCGAACTGGAACAGTACTTCTACAACGTGGTCTATGGCAGTCCTGCGCTCTTCCTGCGCCTGAACCAGTACGCACACCAGCGTTTCCCGCACAACCCAATATTCGTGCGCAATCTGCTCTCTGCGTATGAAGCGCCATCCACCCGCGATCCCGCCGCATGGGAAGCCCTGCTGCGCCAGCACTGGTTTGAGGAGTCCACTCTCCGAAACGAGTTTTTCGAGTATCTATCGCGTACCGGCAAGCTCGAGTCCGAACTCGGAGCCACTCGCCGGAGCGCGCCCGACGCCGCCAGTTGGGAGAAGAATCCGGCAGCCGCCGACTTTCTTGCATACGCGAACCTGTGGCGCTCACATTTCGAAGAAAGCGCGCCGGTACTGAAGTCGCTCGCCGCACAGTATCCGGCGGAGGCGGAGATCGGGCACACCGCATCGTCGGTCTTCCGCTCGCTCGCTTACTTTGAAGCGGCGGACACTGCAATTGCCGCCAAGATCGAAGACAACCTGCTGCAGGCTAACCCCACCGACACCGAAATCATGGCGCGCATCGGCGACATCTATGCCGACCGCGAACAGTTCGCGCAGGCTGCGCCATACTGGGAGCGCATCCCGCAGGTTGCGCCCGGCCAGTCGGGAGGCTACCTCGAAGCCGCCACCATTTATTGGGACTATTTCGATTTCGATAACGCCATGCGCCTGCTCGGTAAGGGGCGCGACCGCCTCGCCAACCCAAGCCTGTACGCCTACGAAGCTGGAGCTATCTACGAAAACCAGCGCGACTATCCGCACGCGATCGACGAATACGTGAAGGGTGCCCTCGGTGGCGCTGCCGAATCGTCGGCGGAGCTTCGGTTGCTCGAATTGGCGCGCCGGCCGAAATTCCGCGACCTGGTTGATCGGAGCACAGCCAAGCTGGCTCCGCCGCCGAATCCACCCATGCCTGCGGTCTATCTGCGCGTAAAAGTTCTTGAGGCGCAGAATCGCAAGGACGAGATGGCGGCCTTCCTTGACTCCATCGCCAACGCCACCACTTCCATTGAGCAGGCTGGGGACATCGAAACGCTGGCGCAGCAGAAATCGCTCGAACACGTTCGCCAGCATGCGCTCGAAAAGCAAGCCTCGCTGACAACCGATCCGGTAACTCGCCTGCAACTGCGCTATCAGCTCATACGGCTCTACGAAAGCCGCAAGGATTTCACCGCCGCCCAGAAGAATGTCGAGGCTCTTTACCACGACAATCCGAAGATTCTCGGAGTCGTGCGCTCGACCGTCGATTTCTACTGGCGCATGAAAATGCAGCCGCAAGCGATCGCGGTGCTGCTGCAAGCCGCGAAGGACGCCTATCCAACGCTCGGTACGCAGTTCACCTATGAAGCGGCGCGCAAGGAAACCGACGCGAAACAGTTCCAGCAGGCCCGCGATTTGCTGGCCGGATTGCTGCAAGACTCCCCTTACAACGGCGAGTATCTCGCCGCCATGGCCGACACTTACGCGCAGGCTGGCGACGACAAGGGCCTTGAGCAGTTCTATCAGGTCAAGATCGCGCTCTTCCGCAATGCGCCGCTTCCCGCCGACGCGCGCAGAGCGCAGATCGCCACCTTGCGACGCGGACTGATCCCCGCGCTTACACGCATGAATAACTATTCGGGCGCGGTTGATCAATATATCGAACTCATCAACAATTTTCCGGAAGACGACACGCTGGTGACCGAGGCCGCGCTTTATGCGCTGCGTTATCAGCGCCAGCAACAGCTTACGGACTTCTACGCCAAGACCGTTGCCCAGTCTCCGCGCGACTATCGCTGGTCGATGGTCCTGGCCCACACACAGACGAATCTCGAAAACTATCCTGCCGCTATCGAAACGTACGCGAAGTCGATCGCCATCCGCCCGGACCGCGCCGATCTCTATACGGCGCGCGCCGGACTCGAAGAACGCTTGATGCGCTTCGACGAAGCTGCCGCCGACTACGAGCGCATCTATGAACTCGCCTACAAAGATCCGCAATGGATGGAGAAGGTAGCCACCGTCCGGGCGCGGCAGGGCAAGACGAAGGAAGCAGTCGCTGCGTTGCAAGCGGCGCTGATCGAAGGCCGTCCAGAAAACGCCGGTAATTACTTCGAAGTCGCGCGCCGCTTGGAGAACTGGGGCATGCTGGACCAGGCGCGCAGTTTTGCCGAACAGGGCGTGAACAAGGCCGGAGCTGACCTGCTCGCCAGTGCCGAACACCACGCCGGGGCTCGCATCTACGTCCGCATCATGACGCGCCTGCGTCAGCACGAACAGGCATATGCCACACTCCAGAAGGCGATCGCCGACTCCACTGCTACCTTGCCCGTTCTGAAGGAACAGATCGAAAAAGAGGGAGTCACGGGCCTCACCGATGCCCAGTGGCGCGAGCATCAGCGGCTTCTCCGCATGGAAACCGCGCGCAACGGGATGACCGGTGCGTTGCAGGAATTGGGCAGCGCTGTAAACAACTATTTCACTCCCGAGGAGCGGTTCACCTTCGCGCATTTTGCCGAGTCGAAACGCGCGGGCATGAATGTTGCCGATCTCGAAAAATTCGCCATCCCGCTCGCCGAGAGCGCCGCCCTTGCCGATCAGGAAGCACATTGGCGTTTTGATCTGATCATGCTGCAGGCCGGGATGCCGAATTTCTACAGCAACGTGCGTCCTTTCGTTGACCTGCAGCGCCGCCGCGGCCGATTCGCCGAACTGGCGTCGCAGATGGAACAGTTCGCGCGAGCCGTTCCGCCGACGCAGCGAAGCACTCCGCTGCTCGACGCTGCCGACGCCTATCGTTCCGCCGGCGACGAGCAGAACGAACTCCGCATCCTGTCCAATTTCTCCAACGGTGGCCTCGACGTCACTCGCTTGCAGCGCTACTTCCAGTTGCTGCTGGCGCGCCAGCCACAGGAACTCGTCCGTTGCGCAACCAATTGGCGCAGCCCCTATAGCCAGCAGGCCGCCGATTACGTCGTCGCGCACGGCAGCGCCCAACTCGCGCACACCGTCGTGCAGATGCGCGGACAAGCGCGCCCAGCTGTCTGGACCAAATCCTACAACGCGCTTGTCGGTCTTTACTTCGCCGAGCCCACGCCGGAAGTCAACAACGCATTCCTCGCCGCGCTGGGTGACGATCCAATCGGCGTGCGTCTCGCCAAGCCTGTCGATCGCGCACAACAGCTTGCCGGCAATACCTGGTATTACTACGGCTCGCGCTATGGCGAATATCTCGGCATGTCGAAGCTCGGCAACCCCGACGATTTCTTGCCAGCGATTCTCGAAGCAAGCCCGGCGAGCGCTTCCGGATACATGACCCTCGCCGACTACTACGTCAGCGCGGGTGACACCAGGCACGCGATCGCAGAGTACGAGCACACGCTCGAACTTTCCCCCAACCGCCCCGACGTGCATGAAAGCCTGGCCGTTGCGTACTACAAGCAAGGCGACCGCGCCGCGGCTCTCGCGCAATGGAAGCTGGCGTTTGCCACACTGTCGAAGCAGCTCGACAGCAAGCGGGTTCCTGAGAGTTTCTGGCGAGACTTCGGACGCACCTGCGATCAACTTCGCACCCGACATCTCTTCGCGGAATTCAAGCCTGATGCGGATGCGATCGTTCGTACTTATCTCCGCCGCAATGGAACATGGCGATCGAACGCCATGCTGCAGCCAGCCTACGCTGCCGTTGGGGACCCAGCGCCTGCGACAGCCTGGTTGCTCGACGTCGCCTCCTCAGCGCAGGATCCGGCACGCGTCCTGGGTGATGTTGCCGATGCTTCCTGGATTCCGCTGGCGCAGCGCGCTGCAATCTATCAGCGCGTGCTGCAACTGAAGGAAGATGGGGTAAGCAAGCTTGCCGGCTTCGAACGCCAATATGCCGAAGAGGATCTGGCTTCGTGGCAGGTGCGCTGGATTCGCTACCTGATACGCACCAAGCAGTACCAAGCTGCCGCGACCGCCATTGCTGCACTCCCCAAAGAGACCCGCGATGCGCAAGCAGCCACGCTGGTTCCGCTCGATCTTCGAGTCGCCGCGCAGCTTGGAACGCTTGACTCGATGCTGACCGCCTATCGTGCGGAGCCGCAGGCCGCGCCCGCGCCGGAAGTACTGCGCAATGCGGCCCGTCAGCTGTTTGAGGCTGGCGATAAGCAATCGGCGCGCAAGATTCTCGAACTCGTCTTTGCCCGCGAGATCGAGGGCCACAACCTGGTTGCCACCAACTTCTTGGGCCTTGCCGAAATCCGCCTTGCGGCGGGCGACACGGCCGGCACGCTCGATCTGTTGCGCCGCCTGGTCGTCGTTGTCGGCAATCCGTTTGAAAACCTCGACCCGGCGGCCGCCCTGCTCGAGAAAACCGGCCACAACGCAGAGGCCGTCGAATTCCTCGACCAGCTTGTGAAGTCGGCGCCCTGGGAGCCTTCGTATCGCCTGCGCCTTGCTAAGGCGAAACTTGCGGCCAAGGACGCTGAGGCCGCCCAAGCTTCAGCTCAGGCGCAAGAGTCTCTCGCGGCTATCGCCTCCGGTCCATCCACTCCGTACGACGTTCGCCTCAAGGCCGCAGTCGCGCTCGCTGGCCGTTCGCATTCCGATCTCGGCAGCGGCGAGCTCAACCTACTTGCCGGTCCCGCTGCCGCAATCACCACCGCCGCAGCCGACAAATTCTATTTCTATGACGCGCGTATCCGTGCGGCACAAAATCTCGGTGACACGAAAACCGAGATTCAGCTGCTCAGTCACTGCGTCATCGATTTCCCGCGCCGCGACGAAGCTCGCATCCCGTTGTTCCAGGCTGCGGCTGCCGCGCAGTCCAACGAATACGCGCTGGGAGTCATGGAACCTCTGTTTCAGGCGCAGTTCTTGCGTACTTATACGCCCGAGGGCGGAGCTGCTGGCGCCGAAGAAGAACAGATTGTCAGCTCGGGCGAGGACGAAGATGCGAGCAACGAGTCCAGCGCGCCGGCAACCGCCGCCGTGAAACTGTCGCGCGCGCAGCAAGCGCAGGTCGCGCAGATGATCGGGGACACGATGGTCCGCCTAGATCGCCTCGCGGATGCCGTCTCCTACTATCAGACGGCTCGGCAATTTGAAATCGCACCCGCTGCCCGCAAAACGCTCCACGGCAAGATTACCGACGCAAAAGCGTCGATGCGCATTCAGCAGCAAAACGCGGCGCGCCAGCCAATCCTGCATGAACCGCTGGAGCAGGACCGCGTCGTCCGGCCTCAACTCATCGCACGCGTCACTCCCGTGCCGAAAGCTACAACCTCGAAAGGAGGCGCGAAGCAATGAAGCGCTTCTTCATCTTCTCGGGTATCGCCCTGGCCTGCGCCGCAATTGGCTGGATCACGTATCTCGCCGCCGCGCCTGCGCCCCCGCTGCTCTCGAAATATGTGCCGGCGGGACCGCTCCTCTATCTGGAGGCGAAGGACTTTTCGACGCTCCTCAGCGATTGGAATTCTTCTCCTCAGAAGAAACAGTGGCTGACGAGCGACAACTACGAAGTCTTTTCACGTTCGCGCCTCTTCCTGCGACTGAAAGGCGCCAGCGACCAGTTCGCCGCCGCTGCCGGACTTCCACCTGACATGAACTTCCTCTCCCAAGTTGCCGGCGAACGCAGCGCTTTCGCGCTCTACGACATCGGCAACCTCCAGTTCCTGTACATCACATACCTGCCGTCGGCCAAGTCCATGCAGACGATGTTGTGGCAAACGCGGTCGAAATTTGAGCCGCGCAGCGCCGGAGGCGTGGACTTCTATCTGCGACGAGATCCCCAGTCGCACCGCGAAGTCGCGTTCGCAGTCTCGGGTGATTACTTACTGCTCTCGACGCGGGAAGATCTGATGGCCGGCGCACTGCAACTGATGGCCGGCAAGCAGGACCGCACCGTCGAGGGCGAACAGTGGTGGGCGCAATCGACCTCTGCGGCCGGACAAGCCGGCGATCTCCGCATGGTACTCAACCTCGAAGAACTTGTACCGAACGGCTACTTCCGCACTTACTGGGTGCAGCAGAATATCACCGACCTGAAACAATACTCGGCGTCGGCTTCCGACCTGTTCCGCTCCGGCAAGCAATATCGGGAAGAGCGCGTCTTGATCAAGAAAGGCGAACCGAAACAAGCGTCTTTGCCCGATGGCCCGGTGGCGGCAGCCGAAGTTGCGCGCCTCGTGCCCGGCGAGGCGGGTGTGTATCAGGCTGAAGCAAACCCCACTTCCGATGCCAGCTTGGCTCTGCTTGAAACCAAGCTGCTGGCGCCACATTTGGGCCCGGTGCCGCCGTCGCAGATCGCGCCGCCGGTACAGCTGACTTCGGGCGAACAAGGCGGCGGCTCCGATCTCGAAACACGCATCGACCAGACTCCCGTCAACCACCCTGTCGCTCAGCAATCGGTTTCGGCACTGAAAGAACTCCTCGACAAAACTTCTCTGCTGGCGTCGCTCCATGTGCAATCCACCGCGCCCGATCAGGATGGTGTGTTCGTCCGGATCCACTCCGCCGTGGTCCTGCTCGCGGGATCAGAGTGGAACCAGGACGCGGTCCAGTCCGCGCTCACGGATTTCGTTCGTCCGGGTCTCACGGCCAGCCAGTTCGGCGTCGGCTGGCAACAAAAATCCGGATACCACGAACTCGATGGCCTTTGGCCGCTCGTAGCCTCGGTCCGCGGCAAGTACTTATTAGTCAGCGACGACCCAGGGTTGGCGGAAGCCATCCTCGCGAATTTCGGCCGTAAGTCCGATCGCAAGCCAGCCGATCTGCTCGCCGGATTCAATCACCAGCAGGAACGCGCCGACTTTGTGCGCTTCTCCAATGTTGTCGACCGGCCCAGTGCCACCGTCGCCGACGCTGAAAACCGCAGAGGCGAGCCGCAGTTCTTCTCCAATAACATGGCCAGCCTCAGCTCAACGTTAGCCGCAGTTTCGGGCGAGACGATCGAGGTCCGCTCCGAAGGAAACAATGAACGGCAGACCGTGATTTACGAATGGGCTCAATAAGGCATATCGCGCTGCTCGCGTGTGCGGTGCTGCTGGCGCTGCTTCCGTCAAGCGGGCGCGCTGGGCCCGCTGCGCCTGATCGCGCCCAAGAGGCGGAGTCGAGCCTGTTTGCGCAATCCGCGGCAGAAACGCTGAACCGTGATTTCCCCAGCCGCGACATTTCTTTCCTCCTGCTCGACGCTCGCACCGGCCGCGTGCTCACGTCGCGCTGGGAGCGACTCGACTCGCCCATTCCGTTGGGCTCGCTCGTGAAGCCTTTTACGGCGCTGGCCTACGGCGAACAGCACCATTTCCACTATCCCGCCCATATCTGTCGTGGCACTGCCACCGGATGCTGGCTGCCTCACGGGCACGGCGAAATCGGCCTTACCTCGGCGATCGCCTACTCCTGCAACTCCTATTTCCGCATGCTCACCGCAAGCCTGACGGGTGCGGATGTTGCGCCGATTGCGGCACGCTTTGGAATCGAGTCTCCGGGCCGTGATGCCAGCGGCCCCGCCCTAATGGGAATCGGCAGCCGCTGGCAAATCTCTCCATCTCGGATGGCGCGGGCCTACCTTGAACTCATTCGGCGCCGCGAACAGCCCGGCGTACGCGAGATCCTCGCCGGCATGGCGCAATCGGCACAGCACGGAACCGGCGCCGAAGTTGACCGCGCTCTTCCGTTCCCTGATGCGCTCGTAAAGACCGGTACTGCGCCCTGTACGCACTCGCCGCGTGCGCCTGGCGACGGTTTTGCGATCGTCCTCACTCCCGCCGATCAGCCCCAGATACTGCTGATGGTCCGGGTCCACGGAGTTCCCGGGGCGCAGGCGGCGAAAACTGCCGGCCAGATGCTGCGCCGGATCGAAGGCAGGTTCAAGGAATGAGCAATGATCGCTGGATACGCATGAAGACCGCCGTCAATCCCACTCTCGAATCAGCTCCACGCGGATTTCGCGAGCCTGTCCTCGCTTTCGTCACCGCCCTCGTTTTCATCTCGTCTTGCTCACTCGGTTTCTCCCATACTGCGCCTCCTAGCTCGGCGGTTGCCAACGTCCGCATCGGAGTTCTAGTTCTTTTTCATCCGCGCCAACTCACGGTCAGCGCGCCTCAGGGGCAAGCGCTCGTTGTGCGCGCTGGCGAGGAACGCATTGTGCTGGAGCGCAGCTCCGGCGTGCATACCGCAAGCGTCCGGCTCTCAGGAAGCGAGATTATTCTGCAATCGGGAACTCGGACTGTGCGCGCATCGGCTCTCACGGTGGCGGGACGCAAGAACGAAACCTCTGACTTCGTTCTCGCCATTCCAAGGAAAATCGTTCGCCATTATCGCGGCACCCTCGAAATTAGCCGGTCAGCCGGACATCTGCTCGCCATCGTTACGATGGACCGTGAAACTGCCGTCGCCTCCATCGTCGTCGCCGAGAGCACGCCCGAGACGCCAATCGAGGCACTCAAAGCGCAGGCTGTCGCGACTCGCTCGTACTTGGCCGCCAGCCGCGGACGCCACCGCGATTTCGATTTCTGCGACACCACCCATTGCCAATTCCTGCGCGAGCCGCCTGCACCGGGCACAGCCGTCGCGCAAGCTGTCGAGGCCACGCGTGACATGGTTCTTGCCTACGAATCCGAGCCGTTCGCCGCCATGTACACGCGGAGCTGCGCCGGACGCACGCACACGCCCACGGAATTGGGTCTCCCCGCTGCCACATATCCTTATTACCCTGTCGAATGCAAGTATTGCCGCGCGCATCCTGTGCGCTGGTCGAGTCGAATCTCTGCCGAAGATGCGGCAACGCTCCGCAGTTCCAACGAGCCCGCTCGCCTTCGCGCCGCACGCCACCTCGGATGGAACACGATTCCCAGCAACGACTTCATCGTGAAGAAGGAAAATGGTCACGTCCTGGTGGAAGGGACCGGACAGGGCCACGGCATTGGCCTATGCCAGTCGGGAGCCAAAGCCATGGCCGCCGACGGAGCTGACTTCCGCCAGATTCTCAGCCGCTACTACCCGAACAGCGCCATCGTCAGCATCCACACAGTCGTCGATTCTTTTCCGCAGCAACGCGAGACCGTTTGGACTCCCTGACCGGCTCCTTGTACAGAGGACTTCGGCAACTCGGGCCTGATTTTTCACTCACCAAGAAAACACTGACTCCAAGTGTTCCGGCAAGACTCTCAGCCATTTACTTTGTATCTCGCCGCCGAAATGCCGGGAACAAAATGACCACCCGGCAGCTCTAAGGTTAGTAGTAGAGGCAGATTATGAAGATCCACTGGCACGCGTTATTGGCAAGTCAGAGGAGATGGCTGAAAACGGGCTGGCTTGTTACAGCCGTCATAGTCGCAGTTTATGGCGGCCTCATCCGGCCTTCGCAGGCTTTTCGCGGGGTTGCGATGGAAAGAACCATAGAAGATTCCCTCAAATAGCTGCATATCGGTGCCCAACGAAGAGTTGTCAGCCTAGGTTGACGACAAACCGCCTTTTACGTTCATCGACCGGTGTCGTCCAACGCAAGTGCATCCGACGTGCCGGCGAGGTCTATAGCACCGCACAATATCATCTGTGGCTAAGTTCGCAGCACCTGCAGAACGGGATAGAGAGACGTACGCGTAGCGACAGAGACCATTTCTAAGCCTTCGGCGTAAGTCGGCGTGGTGCCCGCGCTGATTCGGATGTTATTCGCACGAGGTCGAATAAGGTTCGACCCCGTTCGGTCTGTATCTCAACACTATTCGAATGCGCCGAATGACAACTTGAGCGTGGTCCCCCGACTAGAACGTGAGGCTCCAGAGAGCTATTTATGGTCTGAACGGTATCCAGGGGCATCGCGAAGGTTATGACTTCGCGGCTAAATAGTAGTACTTGGCGCGGGAAGCCGCTTGCGCTAGGCTTAGTGAGACTTTTGCACACGAGGAGGATACCCAATGACTCAAGAAGCCCCAGTCCCAACAGTCTTGGCGTGTTCCCAATGCGGACGGGCGCTCACGCAGTCTGACTTGGTGCATATCGCCGGAAACTGGGTGTGTGCCGATTGCAAGCCCGCATTCCTGAGCCGGGTGATGGCGAGCGGCGCCGCTGGGGCATCGCCACTTGCTTGGCGCTATGGTGGATTCTGGATCCGTTTCGGCGCGCGCATGATTGATGGTCTTATTTTCACGGTGCCCATCTTGATCTTCGCCGCTGTGCTCATACCAAATCTGATCCGCGCAGGACGTCAAGCGCCTAACCCGGTGAGCGCACCCAACCCTATGTTCGCAGCCTTCGGCCTTATTACCTTCTTTGTAGTTTCTTTCCTCGTGGGAGGTTGCTACGAGATTCTGATGCTCAAGTATCGCAGTGCAACCCTCGGGAAGATGGCGTGCGGGCTCAAGGTCGTCCGATCCGACGGCCGCAGCTTGAGTTGGGGCGTATGCTTCGGGCGCTTCTTCATGTGGAATGTTGTTACCAGCGGCATTCCCTACATAAATTCCGTTCTCATGCTGGTTAGCGGGATCATGTTGGGGGTAGACGACGAGAAGCGAGCCTTGCATGACCGGGTCTGTGACACGAGGGTGATCTATAAACAGAGCGTCGCGTGAACCTTAGTATCAATCCCTTCACTACCGGTTACGGCGCGACTGTTGGGTTAAGCTTAACGCGAGTTTTGCACGCGAGAGGATACTCAATGAGTGAGGAAACTCCGGTCCAAACAGTTTTGGTGTGTTCGCAATGCGGACGGGCATTCGGGCACTCGGATCTGGTGCAGATCGCGGGAAACTGGGTCTGCGCCGATTGCAAGCCAGCGTTTCTGAGCCGGGTGCTGGCGAGTGGCGCCGCGGAAGCATCGCCACTGGGCTGGCATTACGGTGGATTCTGGATCCGCGTCGGCGCGCGTTTCAGTGATGGGATTATTCTTGCCACCGCGCAATCGTGTATCGCGTGGATGTTTTTTGGCAGGTTTGGAGCGCAGTTCTTACCGAGCGTGACGCGATCCATGTCCATCGGTCATCGGCTGGGCTTTCAATTCCTTGCCTATGCGATTGCTATGGTGTACGAGGCGGCTTTCCTGCATTATCGAGGAGCGACGCTAGGGAAAATGGCGTTGGGACTCAAGGTGGTTCGAAGCAATGGCGACTCGCTTGGATGGGGCGTCTCCGTCGGTCGGTACTTCATGCAAATCGTCAGCGGCATCATTCTGCTCATCGGGTACATCATGGTTGCGTTTGACAACGAGAAGCGAGCTTTGCATGACCGTGTGTGCGACACGAGGGTGATCTATAAGCAGGGCGTAGCGTGAACCTTAGTATCAATCCCTTCACTACCGTCTCCGGCCCGACGGGCTCTTCCGCACGCGATGACCCGGCGTCATCGCCTATTGGACCTGCGGCAGTAACCTGTCCACACTGTTTAGTGGACATACCGGCTGATTCAGGATGGCAAAGTTGTCCCTACTGCCAGAAGTGGCTGCAGATCCTCGTCTGGCCAGTGGTTCGCCAGAACACCAATGCAGCGGTCGCTCTTTCGGACCAAGCGACATGCTTTTTTCATCCCGACAAGGCGTTTCAGGCTTGCTGCCAACGGTGCGGCCGATTCGTGTGCGCGCTGTGTGATTTGCAGTTGGGAGCGGAGCACGTTTGCCCCGCGTGCTTCGAGCACGGGCGCGCCGATTCCGGTGTGGAGGCTAGCAAGGCGGAATGGCGGTATCGCGAGGTGCTCTATGATTCCATTGCGTTGACAGTCGGGTGGGGTTGGATTCTCTTTTGGCCCGTAATTGTAGCCGCGATCCCGACCGTGATTTTCTTGCACGTGAAGTATCGGAAGGCACCGCGGTCGTACTTAATTCCACGGTCAGGGTGGCGTTTCTGGGCGGCTTACGCGGGGCTCGTGTGGCTTCCCCTATTATTCGCGATCCCGTTCTTCGCACGTTGGATGGCGGGGAGGCATTGATTGAAAGGTGCTTTCCAGAAAATATCGAGTGTTAGTAGCATCACCGGTGGGACGAAGTGGTATCTCAGTAAGGACTGTTTGCTTGCGGCTAAGCGCATGATGTACGTGGTCGAGTACCGCCGGTTTTATTTGCGCGATTTGGAATGGATTGTGGTCTGGCCCAATCGTTCGTGGCGGTTCCGCCTGATTATTCCAGGGGTGTTGTTTGTAGCTCTCGGCGCTTCCTTGTGGCAGTGGGTAAATTCCACCTCTGGCGCGATTTTCACTGGCATCGGTCTCGCATGGGTAGTGCTGGAACTGGCGCTCGGGCCGACGGCGGGGTCGCGTGTTCGCACCACGGGGGTAAGCGTTGACCTGCCGTTGGTGAAGCGAACACGGCGCGCTCGCAAGGTCCTTAAAGCAATCGATGCGGCGGTTCGCGCCTCTCGCGACGTCACCATGCAACCGGCTGGGGTCTCCGTCCAAACGAACTCCGAAGCAGCGTCTGCGGCCCCTACCATCGCGGATGCCTCACAGACGAATGGCTTCTGACACGCCAGCCGCGCCCACGACGAGTCTGCGCCATGCGCGCTGCCTCTTTCACCCGCTGCGTGAAGCGGCAGCCCGGTGTCCGCATTGTGGAGGAACATTCTGCCGTGAATGCGTGACGGACGAAGAGGGCAAGCTCGCCTGCCCGCCCTGTCTGCGCCGGATGGCGCGTCCGCCCGCACCAAAGCCGTCACTGACGCGCCGCTTCCGGCAGGTCCTCGCTGGACTTACCGCGCTTGCCTCGCTCATGGCGCTCTTCTTCGCGATGCTGCGGTGGCGGGTGAATACGCCGGAGGAACATCTGAATCTCGGCCGAGTCGCCGGTGACCGGCTGCCCGGGCAAAAACCATGAGTGAAGCAGCACCAGTTCCGGCCCCTTCGCTACGGCCACGCACGCTAGCCGTGCGCGGTCGCCGGAACCGGCTGAACTCGCTCGAAGCATTGGAGCGCGGATTCGCACTGTTCAGATCAACATTTGTGCGCGAGGCGTGGCGTTATTACGCAGGCAGTGCGCCTCTCGTCTTTTGCTTTATTCCGATATGGGTAGTGAATGGCCAGATACGGCTATCCGATGGTGTTGTGTTGTTAGAGGCGGCGTTACTCGCCGCGGGCTATCTTCTTCGCGTGTACATGGTTGCCAGTTACATGCAGCGCGTTCGCGAGCGAGCGTTTGGCACGCCCACATCGAAACCGGTAGGAGCAACCGCGCGAGCGGCAGCCATGGGGCGTCTGCTTGCGTGGAAGATCACCCTAAGCGCGGGTGCGTTAGCCGCGTTAGTAACCTTCGCCGGGACGCCGTGGTTTTACAGCGCATGCCAATTTGCCAGTCTCGAGGGGCGAGAGGACGGTGCCGAAAGGCACTCTATGCGCGGCTGCCTGGCAATTGCGAGTCAATGGTTCGCCGGCAGCGTGCTCCTATTCTTGATGCTCTTTCCTTTCTGGATCACCGTGTGGCTGAATGGTCTGATTATTGCGATTCTGGTTCCGCAGCTCCTGCACTCGATTTTTGGCGTAAATACCCTCCTATCTACACCCGTAGGGATATTTGCGCTGGTCCGCAGTTCTGCGTTCTGGCTTTCGTTGCTGGCGGGTGCATGGCTGGCACTTGATCCCATCGTCAAGTGTTCATTCATCGTTGTTTATCAGCATCTGCGATCGAGGCGCGAAGGCGACGACTTGCGTGGCTTGCTGGCGAGCCTGCCACACGAGCAAGAGAAGAAGGCTCAGATGATTGCATCCATGGCTGGGAGCAGGCCGATCGGCGCATTGGTGGCGCTGGTTGTGATTCTCGCCGGCGTTTCCCAGGCCGCGCGCGCAGAGCAGGCGCCGCCAGCGCTAAAGAGAGCAGAGACTCTCACCGACTCCGCGCGCCAGGCACGGATTCAACATTTGCGGCAAGCCTTGGATGTAGAGTCGCGGCGCGCGATCTATCGCTGGCACGACGCCGAACACCCGAGTCCGCCCAACTGGTTTGATAGGCTGCTGGCGAAGATTGGGCTCGGGATAGAGCGCGCTTGGAATGCGTTCTGGGATTTTCTCCGCAAACTGTGGCCCCGCGGGTTGAATCTCTCGCCCGGAAACGAGAAGGGCTTCCCCTGGCAGTTGAAGGACCTTCGAATGTGGCTGTGGCTAATCGCGATTTTGACCCTTGTGGCAGGAGGGGTGCTCTTTTGGTTGCGGCGGCGAAGGGAGACGGCATCGCTATCCATCCCGCAGGCAATCGCGCCGCTTCCCGATTTGAGCGAGGGTGTGTTAGCAAGCGTGCGTTCCGAGGACGAATGGTTCGCCTTGGCAGGACGGCTGGAAGGGGAGGGAGAATTGCGCTTCGCCCTGCGCGCGGCGTATCTCGGTCTGCTTGCTGGATTGGGTCAACGCGAATGGCTGACGATCCGCCGCGATCGCACGAATCGCGAATATCTCGATGAGTTTACGCGCCGATGGCGGAGGCGTCCCCAAGCGGCCGTTCAGTCGCGGGCAGAAATTCCTGAGAAACTGCGCGGCAGCCTGCGGCAGTTCGATCGCGTTTGGTATGGTTCCCATGTGCTGACGCCAGCGGCAGTGGCTGCGTACCGCCAAGATCAGCGGGAGTTACTCGACCATGTCTGACAATACACCGGGCAAGAGTATCGCGCTCAATTGGCGGGGTCCGCTGCTGGCTGCTGGTATTTTTGCGGCGGTGTTCGCGGTTCTGCTGGTCATGGCACATCAGAATGAGTCGAGAACGAGCGACATGGGATCCAGCTTGCGCGAGGACCCTTACGGCGCCAGCCTATTGTTCGATTCCTATGGGCGCGCTGGGTACCAAGTAAAGCGCGGCCAGGATGAGGGCTCCCTATCCGATCAGGATGCGTCGAGAACGGCCGCGTTCTTTATAGGGGGCTACTCCCCTAACGATTGGACAACGAACGATGGAAAATTCCAGGCAGGGGCAAAGTTTCGCGGGCGGCTGGAAAAGTTCCTGGCACGCGGCGGCCGCGTCGTTCTGGTCGAGCCCCGTTGGGAACTAAAATCCAAGTCTCAAGGCTGGGAAGTCGGGAACAAGTGGGACCGAACTGCGCACGAGCACACTCCACCCTGGGTCGCGCCTGATCTCCGTGCGATGCCGGTGGACAGCGAGATGATGTATCTCGCCGCCGATGGCCCGTGGCTCCAAACAGATGCGCAGTGGACCGTGCTGTACAGCGGAGGTGTGGGAACCAATGCCGAGGCTGACACATCTGCGCGTGTCTATATGGCAATGCGGCGAGCCGGAAATGGCGAACTCATCGCCGCGAGTCAAGAATCGTTCTTATTGAACGAAGCCATCAAGACGCATCCCAACCCGGTGCTGTTAGATTTTCTTGCGGGCGGCCGGCCGGTAATCTGGGTCGATGAGACGTTGCACGGATTGCACCAGGATGAGGGTGTGCTTTGGCTAGTGCAACGATACCGCCTGCAAGCTGCTCTGCTGCTCTTCTGGGCGACTCTGCTGGCGTTGCTTTGGAGTATGAGTGGCGATTTAGTGCGACGCCCGGCGCACGACCCTGGTGCGCAGATCGTACGTCATGGCGAAGTCGCTGGGGTGGCGGCGCGACGCCTACTTCAACGGAGCATCGCGAAAGAACGCGTAGTGGCAGAGTGCTGGGAACAGTTCCGCCGCTGCTCGCCGCAGGATGCGCAGGCCATTTCCGCAGATCCACTTTGGGGCGTGCGGCTGCGAACCGCGCTGGCGCAGCCTCCTCTAGCGGGATATAAAGAACTAAGCCAGCTGATAGCCGAACGCCGCGCATCCGCAAAGGGTCTGGCTCATGTCGACCGCGATGTGCATGATAATTCCACGCTTAACCGATGATGATTTCCTTGGAGGCGCAGACCGCATGAACGAGAAGCCGGTAGTGGGTTCGGACGGGCAGGCACAGTCTGGAGGAGCGGCAATGCAATCGTCAGAGTCGCTGGCGATGATTACGAGCGGAGCGCGGCGCGTGCGAGAAGCCCTCAGCCGCGTGATCGTCGGCCAAAACGAAGCGATCGATCTCGCGCTGGTAACGCTACTTGCTGGCGGACACGCGCTCATCGAAGGTGTGCCCGGCGTGGGGAAAACGCTGCTGGTGAAAGCGCTGGCGCGCGCGGTCGCGGGCGACTTCCAGCGCATTCAATTCACGCCGGACCTGATGCCGGCAGACGTCACGGGCACAAGCGTTTTCGATTTGAGGACGCAGGAATTCCGGCTCGTGCGGGGGCCCATTTTCACAAATTTCCTGCTGGCAGACGAAATCAATCGTGCACCTGCGAAAACACAATCGGCGCTGCTGGAGGCCATGCAAGAGCGCCAGGTGACGATCGATCGCGAGACCTGCGCGCTATCCCCGGTCTTCGTCGTCTTTGCAACGCAAAATCCAATCGAACATCAGGGCACGTATCCGCTCCCGGAGGCCCAGAAGGATCGCTTTCTCGTAAAAATTCGCATGGACTACCCGGCGGCGGAAGACGAAAACGAACTGGCGAGACTCGTGGCAGGAGGCGATTCACCGGAGCGACGGTTGGCCGAGGACCTGCGCGTGCCGGTTTTGCAATCCGGCGAACTCGAACATCTGCGAGCCGCTACAGCGCATGTGCGCGTCAGCGAGGCCATCAGCGGTTACATCGTCAGCCTGGCTCGACAAACCCGGCAGCACCCTGCAGTCTGGATTGGCGCTGGGCCGCGAGCCACACTCGCGTTGTTGTCGGCGTCGCGGGCGCTCGCCGCTCTTGAGGAGCGCGATTTCGTGGCGCCCGAGGACGTAAAGGCGCTGGCAGCTCCTGTACTGGAGCACCGCATGCTGCTGCGGCCGGATTTTGAGATGGAAGGCGTCGAGATTCGCGAGGTAATCAACGCGGTCCTGGAGGCGGTCGAAGTACCGCGATAACCGCTTGCGTAGTAAACGACGGGCGACAACATCGAAGCAAGTGTAATCATGACGGCTGGAAACACGACTTCAGCGGGCGTTGTTGGGCAGGGCGTGGCAGTCACGGCCACCGTCGAAGCCACTGCAGAACCAGCACGCCCCAACCCGCTTTTGGGTGGCAAGACTTCGCAGCGAATCGCGCTTCGCCCAGCGGGATCGCTCTTCAGTCCGCAGGGATTGCTTGTGTGGATCATAGGAGTGCTCGGCGTATGGGCGTGCATTGTGCCATGGTTCGCTCACGGATGGTTATGGTTCAGGCTCATCGCCACTCCTGTCGCGTTGCTTGCGTGTTATGACGCCTTCGCCCTCTGGCTCACCCGCGAAGAATGTGCACCGGTTCTCCTGCGGCAGGAGAAAGGCCTTCGAGGATGCGAGGGGCAGACCATCCAGGTTCCGTTTGCGCTCACTGGCTCCGTACGGCGCTGGCTGCGCAACGACATCCGCGCTGCGATCATGCCGTCAACAAAGGATTGCGAAACCGCATTCCGGGTAAAAAGCGACCCTCAGCGGCTGACGCTTGAGCAGCCGGAGTCGATCTCAGGAGGATCAACCTCCGCCAGTGTCGCACATATCCGGCTTTGGCCGTGGACGGCGGAAATCACTTTGCTTCGGCGTGGCCTGTGGCCTGGACCGAGGGTTGGCATCGAGCGGCAGTCGCGCTTCCGAATCTGGCGTCTGCGACGATGGTTTGATATGCCCGAGCCTTTGCGGGATCCGACAAGCAATACCAACTGAACCAGGTACCAGACATA
>CAVZUP010000121.1:0-18378 GCA_963778255.1 uncultured Acidobacteriaceae bacterium | reverse complement strand
TAAGAGTCGCGTAGACTGGCTTCGCCGATCCAATCCAGATACTCCTCGGCGGCGATTTGATCCTCAACGATTTCTCCATTGCGGCCGCGGAAACGCAGCCCGCCGTCGTAAAACTGCAAATTTCCTTTTCGGTCAACGAGTCCGGCGTGCATGGTGGGCGCGGAACCGAACGATTCGATCTCATCCTTATAGTTATGGTTGTCCAGCGCATTCTTAAAGAACCGCAGGGTACGGTCGGCAATCGCCTTGGCGGAAGCCAGGTCGAAGAGAATGCGGTCGCGTATGGGACTCGATAGCGGACTCGCCACTCCTCCGGGCACGATCCATGCAGGGTGCACTCTTTCCTGGGCCAGGCCCTCGATGATCTGTAGTCCGAACTTGCGCAATTCGATGCCATCGCGCGCCATCTCCGGATGCGTGGCAATCACCCCGAGCACGTTCCGGCTCGCCATTTCGGAATCCATACCCAAAAGTAGATCTGGCGACGATAGATAGAAGAAGCTCAAGGCGTGGGATTGCACGATTTGAGCGCAGTGCACCAATTCGCGCAGCTTTTTGGCCGCGGGCGGGATGCGCACCGCCATGATCGCATCGCAAGCTTTAGAGGAAGCCAGCAGATGGCTGATCGGACAGATTCCGCATATGCGCGAAGTGATGCCGGGCATCTCGTAATACGGACGTCCCTCCGTGAACTTCTCGAATCCTCGCACCTGGGTGACGTGAAACTCGGTGCCGGCCACTCGGCCGCTGTCATCCAGCTGAATGGTGATCTTCGCGTGTCCTTCGATACGTGTCACGGGATCGATCGTGATGCGTTTCATGCGACGCTCCTCGTCCAGCACTTCTCGTCCGGCACTTCTTATCGGATCTCTTGTCCAACGCTGCCTATCCGAATTTCACCGCGAGCGCAGGCTCGCGTTTTTTCCCGTCCACCAGATCGGAAATCACGGCGGCGATTGTCTTTGCGGGCGGTGGGCATCCGGGCAGGCTCAGATCCACCTTTACAAATTCCCGCAGCGGCCGCGCTTGTTTCAAGAGCGGAGGCACCCCATCCGTCGGGACCACTTTGCCCTCTTGCACTCCTTCGACGTAAATCCGCTGCAACAGTTTGTTGACCGGGATGGAATTCCGCATGGCGGGCACGTTGCCCGTGACCGCGCAATCGCCGAGTGCGACGAGCAGGTGCGTTCGCTGCCGGATCTTCTGGAGCTTGTTGAGGTCGTCCTGCGAACTCACCGCGCCTTCCACCAGGGTCACATCCACATCTTCGGGAAACTCCTGCGCGTCAACCAGTGGCCCATAGACCAGGTCGATCTTCTGCGCCAGGGAGATGATGGCAGCATCCATGTCGAGCAGCGACATATGGCAACCGGAGCAGCCGTCCAGCCAAACCGTCGCCACCTTCACTTTCTTCATACCTGCACCTCTCTGCGGTGTACGAGCGAACTGATGTTGCCGGTCCTCTTAACCATCTCTTCGACGGCACAGCCTTTTTCGGCGAGCGCTCCGGTTGGGCAGGCCTGCACGCATTTTCCACAGCTGGTGCAGCTACGGGAGTCGCCCCACTTCTGGTTGAGGTCGCTCAGAATTCTAGAGTGGATGCCTCGCGAGGCGATTTCCCACACGTGCGCTCCCTCGAGGTCCGCACACACACGTACGCAGCGTGTACAGAGGACACAGCGGTTATGGTCGAGCACAAAGCGCGGATGAGAGAGATCGACTCCCAGCTTGGGATAGTTGTAGGCGAAACGCACTGTGCTGATTCCCATCGAGCTGGCCAGCGCCTGCAATTCGCAATGGCCGTTCGAGACGCAGACGGCGCACACGTGGTTGCGCTCCACAAACAACAATTCAAGAGAAATGCGGCGGTTGTGCGTGAGCCGGGCAGAAGTGGTCGTGACCGACATGCCGTCTTGAATCGGCGTGGTACATGCGGGGAGAAGCCGGTCGGTTCCCGAGACCTCCACAATGCAAAGGCGGCACGCCCCAACTGGCGTCAGCCCTTCCAGATCGCAAAGCGTGGGAATGTATTTGCCATTCGCCTTCGCTGCCTGCAGGATGGTCTGGCCCTCCACGGCGCTGATCAGTTCGCCATCGATTCGGATTGATAATTTTTTTGGCGGCAAGGACTCGCTCCTTCCTAGCTCACGTTCGCAACCTTGATATCGCAGCGCAGACAACGACAAGACTCATCCAGCGCTTCCTCATGAGTGAATCCGGTGAATACCTCGGCATTCGACCGCACCCGCGCACTTGCAGCGAGGATGTGGCCGTCATGACGATGATTCGGGCTCGGTTCTTCGGGCACTTCCTTCCCGTACTCGATCTCAGGAAAGATCCTGCCCCAGCGGTTGGTCTCCATCAGCTGTAGATCGATGTTGCGGGCTGCCTGTTTGCCATACGCCATGGCGTTCGAAACGTTCGACGCGCCCGTGATGACGTCCCCGCCGGCATAGAATCGTGGACGGCTGGTTTCGAGCGTGAAGCGATTGACTTCGATCGTCCCGTTTTCCTTCAGGCTTAATCCCGAGGCGCGGACAAAGTCCAAATCCACACTCTCACCGACGGCGAAGATGACGGAATCGCACTCGTAGCGCCGGATGTCGTCGGTCGCAATCGGTCTTCTGCGTCCCGACGCATCGTATTCGCCGAGCCGTGTCTTCACGATCTCAATCGATTTCACCTTTCCCGCCGCGTCGCCAATCACCCGGTGAGGTGCGGCCAGGAATATGAATTTAGCGCCTTCGTCCTGAGCCGCTTTTGTTTCTTCTTCGATCGCCGGCATGTCTTTGCGCTCGCGGCGGTAAAAGACCGTGACGTCCGCCCCCTTACGCAGTGCTGTGCGCGCCGAGTCGATGGCCGCGTTGCCTCCGCCAATAATCGCCACCTTGCCGCCAATCGGCACGTCTTCACCCCGTGCAATCGCTTCGAGGAAGATCAACGCCGGATACACCCCCTTGAGTTCCGTGCCCGGCTGGTACACCCATGATTCTTTCCACGTTCCGATGGTGATCAAGACCGCGTCGAAGCGGTCATCGAGATCATTCAGCGGAATATCGGGGCCAATGCGCGTGTTGAAGATGAATTTCACACCCAGCCGTTCGATCAGATCTATTTCGCGCTGCAGCGCGTTCTTGGGCAGGCGATATTCTGGCAAGGCGAAACGTAGCATGCCTCCGGCCTCGGGCTTGGCGTCGTATACCGTGACGTCGTGGCCGAGCATGGCCAAATAGAACGCGGCCGTCAGACCAGCCGGACCAGCGCCGGCAATCGCAATCTTCCGTCCCGTGTGTTCCAACTGGCGGGCCAGGACGCGCTTGAGCATTTCTTCGTACCGGTCGGAGAGAAGTATCGAATCAGAAATAAACCGGTGGACTTCACGCATGTTCACAGGCTCATCCACCGTCAGCCGGCGGCAGCGACTGTCGCAAGGATGCTGACATACCCTGCCCGTGGATGAAGGCAGAGGATTATCCATGATCACGGCCTCAAAGGCGTCGTCCAGCCGGTGTTCCTTGTACAACTGCAGGAAGCGCGGGATGTTCATGTGTAGCGGACAACTGTTCTCGCAGGGTGACAGCGCCAGTTCCTCGCACACGCCGGCCTGGCATCGCCGAGCCACAATATGGTCCTCGAACTCGGTGCGGAAGTGGCGGAGCGCCGTCAGCACCGGATTCGGCCCAGTTTGCCCCAAGCCACACAGCGAGCACTCGCGTATGTAGCGACTTAGTTCATCGAGCAACTCCAGGTGGTGCATGGTGCCCGCACCCTCGGTTACACGATTCAGAATCCTCAGACATTTGTTCAACCCCACACGGCATGGAATGCATTTGCCGCATGATTCGGAGTGCGTGAACTCGACGAAGTACCTGGCCACATCGACCATGCAGTTGTCTTCGTCCATGACCACCATGCCGCCCGAGCCCATGATCGAGCCCAACTGGGTCAGGCTCTCGTAGTCGACCGGCGTATCGAACATTTCGTGCGGAATACATCCGCCCGATGGCCCACCGGTTTGCACGGCCTTGATCTGACGCCCACCAATGCCGCCTTCGCCGATGTCGTAAATGAATGTCTTGAGCGGCGTACCCAGCGGCATCTCGACAAGGCCGGTGCTGGTGACTTTCCCCACCAGCGAAAATACTTTTGTGCCCGAGCTTTTCGGACTCCCGGTCTCGCTGAACCAAGCCGGGCCCTTGGTCACAATGGGGGCGATGTTGTACCAGGTTTCGACGTTGTTGATGTTGGTGGGATAGCCCCACAAGCCTTTCTGCGCGGGGAACGGCGGACGCGGACGTGGACGTCCCGCGTGGCCTTCGAGCGAAGCGATGAGCGCAGTCTCTTCGCCACACACAAATGCGCCTGCGCCTTCCACCACTTCAATATCAAACTTGAATCCGCGGCCGAGAATATTTTCTCCCAGCAATCCGTATTCGCGAGCCTGCTCGATGGCGCGGTTCAGGCGGTGCACGGCCAACGGATATTCGGCGCGTATATAGACGATCCCTTCACTTGCGCCCATCACATAACCGCCAATGATCATGCCCTCCAACAACGAATGAGGATCGCTTTCAATCTCGTTGCGGTTCATGTACGCGCCGGGATCGCCTTCATCTGCGTTGCAAATAATGTATTTGTGATCGGCCTTGGCCTTGGCCATGAACTCCCATTTGTTGCCGGTCAGGTACCCTGCTCCACCGCGTCCGCGCAGTTTGGAGGCCTTGATCTGCTCGATGACGAAGTCGGGCCGGCCATCGATCAGCACTCGGTAGAGCGCCTGGTATCCGCCGATTGCGATGTATTCTTCAATGTCGTCGGGATTGATGAAGCCGCAATTTCGCAGAACGATCTTCTTCTGGCCTTTGAAGAAAGGCAGATCGTTCCACAGCGGAATTTCCGGATAGGCATGCCCGTACTTCACCGATGCCGTGATGTGATCCCACTCTTCGATTTTGCAGAAAATGAGATCCGGCGAAAGATTCCCGCTAGTGATGTCATGCAGGATTCGGCCGGCATCGTTAGCTTGTACGCGATGCAAGATCACCAGCGGTAAGCCCGGCAGCCGTATGTTTGCCAGCGGTTCCTGAAAACAAGCGCCAAAGCATCCCACGCCCGCCAGAACCACGTTGACGCCGCTACGGTCGATGGCTTCGGCGAATGCGTGATAGAGGCCCTCCGCACCATTGCCCCGGCCACAGGTGCCCATCCCAATCGCGATTCGGGGCACGGCTGGAACCAGCTTCGCCAACCCCGCTTCTCGCACAGCACTGAAAGCGCCAATGTCCTGAATTCGAGGCATTCCTAATTCTCCCGCTCAACGTTGCGAATCTCTCGTTGCAGAGTGCGTTCGTTCACATGGCTGCAAATCCGGTGGTTTACCTCGACTACCGGCGCCAATGCGCATTGCCCGAAGCAGGCCACGGTGCGAACCGTGAATTTGTGGTCGGGAGTCGTCAGCAGAGTTTTGTCGGCCTCGCTGCTCTCGCTCGCATCCTCCAGTCCCAACCCAAGTTCCAGACGGACGCTCTGCAGCAAGTTGCGCGAACCACGCGTATGACAGGCCGTTCCACGACAAATGCAGATGGTGTTGTCGCCCTGCGGTTGCAGATTGAACAGAGCGTAGAAGGTGACCACGCTGTAGATGCTCGACAGTGGGATTCTTGTCTGTGCCGCAATGTACTCGAGCGTTTCGGGAGGAAGATATTTGTGGGGGTGGTGGTCCTGAACCGATTCCAGAATGCCGAGCAAAGCTCCTGGACGGCCCATCCGGCTAGTGACGACCTGATCGATGAAAGCCCGTTCTCCTGCGCTAAGACGTTCCTGAGACGGTGCGTGCATGGCACTCCTTTCGCAGAACCAGCACTCTTTGCTACGACCTAAAAACCATTGGCACGTGTGAATACCAACACACGCTTTCAATTTGGATACCGAGTTCAGTATCGGCCTCAGGCAACAAACCTCGCCGTGACTCGGGTCACGAAAGTAGGTGACACTTCAACGAGCTTTCCGCTCTCCTCTCGCGTTGCCTTAAAGGAGTGTGGGTCAAACACATACGTTTGATTTTCGGTAGTACCCGCAAATGGTGATCACACTCTGAGTTCAAACACAGCCCCCTGCTGAAGAGCCCCAACCCCGCTGAAACCGAAGATGCAACACCCGGAGTATTTGGCCTTGGCATTTCCTGGCAACCTACTGTTTTCCGCGAGCCAAAGCGGCGGCAGCTTCACGGTCTACGCGGTGACGGTATCCGGCAGGAGGCGCGTCGCCTACCAGGCACCCGGCGGGCTCACGATCCAGGACGTGGCTCGCGACGGACGGTGGCTCGCGACACGCTTGGACTACCGCTATGCGGCGATGGTTCACACTCCCAGCAATAGCGCGGGTCGAGACGGAGATCGGGATAACGACCGAGATCTCTCGTGGCTCAACACATCGCATGTACGCGCTCTCTCCCAGGATGGAAATACACTTCTGTTTGCCGAGACGGGGCTCGGAACTAACTACGCCGTGTGCATCAGGAAGACGGATGGCTCGCCGGTCGTGCGCCTCGGGGAGGGATGGCCCGCAGCCCTGTCCGCTGACGGCAAGTTCGTGCTCGCGGTGGTCCAATCCCGTCCGCCGCAGCTCGTGATTTATCCCACGGGAGCCGGCGAGACGCAGCAACTCAAACGGGGCGAGATTGAAAACTATGCAACCGCCCAGTGGTTCCGGGACGGCAAGAATGTCCTCATCAACGGCAACGAACCCGGAAAGGGTACGCGTTTCTATGTACAGGCGCTCGGCGGGAGCGCGGCGCGGCCGGTGACTCCGGAGGGTACCCGCGATGGGCGGCTCTCTCCGGATGGGAAACTCGTTCTGGCGCGCGGACCAGATGGGAAATACTCCCAGTACCCGATCGCGGGAGGAGAGCCACAACCGGTTCCGGAGCTCACGGATGCTGACATTCTTGCGCAGTGGAGCACGGACGGCCGATCAGTGTTGGTTTATCGCCGAGCCGAGATTCCCTGCCGCATCGAGCGCGTTGATCTCGCGACCGGACGCCGAACGCTCTTCAAAGAGATTGCGCCGGCCGACCGCACCGGACTTCTATCCATGCGCGAGATCTTCATCACTGACGACCAGCGATCGTACGCGTACACAGGCTACTACCAAGTATCGAGCTTATTCGTGTCGGAGAGCAGCCAATAACGCCCGTCGAGACGGGCGAACGCATGCACAACCGTTAGTGGCGCGAAGCGCGTTCGCTGTTGGGCTTGGAGCCAATCAGCGCATAATAAAGGATGTACAGATAGCAAATCACCGGCAGGAAAAACGCGTGGTGAATGCCGATGTGATCGGCAATCAGTCCTTGCAACTCGGGGACAATGGCTCCGCCGACAATGGCCATATTGAGAAGCCCTGAGCCGTCACCGGTCAGCGGTCCTAATTCCGCGACCCCCAGCGTGAAAATGCTAGGGAACATGATGGAGTTGAAAAAGCCGACCGCGAGAATGCTCCACACGGCGACCTGCCCGCCCGTGAGCATGGAGATCGTAACCAGACTCGCCGTGCCAATCGCGCAGACGCCCAGCAAGTGGCCGGTACGGACTCTCCGCAAAAGCGCCGATCCAATGAACCGGCCCACCATCGCGCCGCCCCAGTAGAAGGAGACGTATCCAGCGGCGACTTTTGGTGCCAGGCCGGCGATTTCGGGCTGGCTAAAATAGTTCACCAGAAAGCTGCCGATCGAGACTTCGGCTCCGACATAGGTGAAGATGCCGACTGCGCCGAGAACGAGATTAGGGTGCTTCCAAATCGAATCGCCGATTTCTTGCCCGAGGTGGCGCTGGGCAGATTCGATTTTCGGCAGTCTGGAGATGCCGATCACAATGGCCAATAGCACGAGGGCGACGCCGATGATGATGTACGGCAACTTGACCGAGGCTGCTTCCTGAATGCGGTAGGCCTGTAGAGCGGCGGGCGAGAGCTTGTGGATTTCTTCCATGGCGAACGGTGCGCTACCGAGAATGAGCAGGCCGCCGATTTTGGGAGCGATAGTCGTGCCCAGCGAATTGAACGCTTGCGTCAGGTTGAGGCGGCTGGAAGCAGTTTCAGGTTTGCCGAGCACAATCACGTAGGGATTGGCCGACACCTGCAGGGCTGTGATCCCGGCCGCCAGGACAATGAGTGCCGTCAGAAAAAGCGGATACGAAGGCGCAATGGCTGCCGGAACAAACAGGAATGCTCCCACGCCCATGACGAGCAGGCCCACAACCATGGTCCGCTGGTAGCCAATCCAGTCCACGATCTTCGCTGCGGGGATCGAGAAGAAAAAATAGGCCGAAAAGAAGGCGAATTGAACCAGCATGACCTGGGCGTAGCCCAGTTCGAAGATCGACTTCAGGTGCGGGACCAGAATGTCATTCAAGCAGGTCAGAAAGCCCCACATGAAAAACAGCGTCGTCACAACGGTCAGCGGGCGGCGGTAGTCTCCGGCCGGCGAGGATACTGACACACCCTGCGATTGCGCGCTTTGTGCTGTCATTTTTTCACCATTATTCTTGTTCAACGCCCTTTAGGCGCACCGGAGTCAGGGAATCGACCGTCAGTTTGCCCCTGCCGCGGTGGCAGAATGCCCTACGGTCAAGCGGAAGGAGTCAGAGGTTCGGTCCCATTAGCGTCGTGGAGCGAACTTAAAACAATAAATGAGGCCGAACAGTAGCAACGCCGCTCCCCACCAGACATTGGCATGCAAGTTGAACAGGACGATGCTGGGATTTGCTGGAGGATAGACCAACTCGTAGATTCCCGCGGCCAGGATCAGCCCGCCATTAACTGCCAGTGAAATGCCGATAAAGAACCAGATCGAAACCACGCGCGCCTCCACTTACTAACTAGCTTCCGACATGACAATCCGACTTACCAGAAAATGATGTTAAGTGCAAAGAAGACGACCGTCACGACTCCAGCCCAGAACAGCGGCTTCTGATACAGCGGAACGTCTCCGATGGCGGGAACTTCCGTCAACCCATAGACCAGCCCTGTCAATTGGTGATCCTCCATCGGCCGCGTCGCCATACTTACTACCACGGTCACGGTCACACAAACGATGAACGACCAGAGCGCCTGATACATATCTTGCGCCAGGCCCTTGGCGTTCGGCGAGAGCGCCACATAGCGCAGCGCGGAAGGATCGAGCTTTACCCAGGTCCACATGCTGATGGAAGAAAGGGTCCCACACAGCAATCCCCAGAATCCGCCCGCGCCGGTCGCCCGCTTCCAGAGCATGCCGAGCACGACGGTGCCGAACAGCGGAGCAATGAAGAAGCTGAACAACGCTTGCACGTAATCCATGATACTTGCGAATTGCATCACCAGATACGCCGTGCCCACGCTGATCAGTACGCCAACGATCGTGGTCCAGCGCCCCATGTTCACGTAATGATGATCGCTGCCCTTGCTGTTGATCAGCGGCCGATAGATGTCGTAGGTCCATACCGTGGTAAATGCACTTACATTCCCAGCCATGCCCGACATAAAACCGGCAATCAAAGCTGTAACCCCGAGGCCGAGCAGTCCGGGACCGCAGTAACGCGCCAGCATCAGCGGCAGAACGTCGTTGTAACTATGACCACCGGTGACGGCCGCTACAGACTCCGGAACCAACTTCACGGGAAGCACGGCCAGACCGAGCAGCCCGGGAAGAATCACGATGAACGGCACCATCATCTTGAATCCCGCACCAATGATGGGCGCCATTTCCGCGCTGCGAATATCTTTCGCCGCGAGAATTCGCTGCACCACCAGGAAGTCGGTGGTCCAGTATCCCATCGAGATAATCGCGCCCAAGCCGAACACGATGCCGGTCCAGTGAATCCCCATGGGGTTGGTGGTAAATGAGCCCAGGCCCGACCAGAGATGCACGTACTGCGCCGAGGCCCGCTGCGCGATCTGGAGCTTGAGGTTGCCCCAGCCCCCGGCTTCATACAATCCGAGGATTGGAATCAGCAGCGCTCCCGCCCAGATCAGGAAGAACTGTAATACTTCATTAAAGATGGCGGAGCGCAATCCGCCCAGAGTTACATAGATGGCGACGGTCAGCGACGAAACCCAGATACTGAAGTTAATGTCCCATCCCAACACGATCTGCATGACCTTGGCCATGGCAAACATATTGACACCGCTCATGAGCACGGTCATGAAGGCGAACGAAACCGCAGACAGGGCGCGGCTAGGCTCGCCGAAACGCAGCTTCAGATATCCCGGCACCGAATGCGTCTTGGAAATGTAGTAGAACGGCATCATCACCAGCGCCAGAAACAGCATCGCCGGAATAGCGCCGATCCAGTACCAGTGGGTCGCCAGAATGCCGTACTGGTAGGCCGATCCAGCCCAGCCCATCAGTTCGAGCGCGCCCAGATTGGCGGAGAGAAAACTGAGACCGGCGACCCACGCCGTCATCTCGCGTCCCGCCATGAAAAAGTCTTCGCCAGTGTTGGAGCGGCCCTTTAAATACCAGCCGATGGAGAGCACCAGGGCAAAATAAAAGATCACAATGACTATATCGATGGGAGTGAGACGCACCAGATGGGTCGGCACTTCGGTCGCGAACAGTAGCGTCATTGCTTATCCTTAAGGTTTGTTATTTTTGTCTTCTTTATCTGAACCTTGCGCTGCGTGTAGGGAAATAACCAAGTTCGTCGAACACCTTGCGGCACCATTCGGCCGATCGAGGAAAAACCCTGGGAATGCGATCAACTGTTCTGGATAAGAAGCGGTGGAAGCGTTCGTTTTTCGCGCGATTTCAGGAGTATCCATGGATTGTGCGGTGAACGTGCCTGCACGAAAAATGGATTTTACCATAGGGTTACGGGCATCCCCTCGAGCCGTATGACTTGGCGAGAACGAAGAAGGGCGCGCCGGCGGAATGGCAGACGGAGCTACGGAACCGGGAGACGGAAGGAAGTTTGTAATAAGGTTCACTGCCGCAACGTTGCTCATTTCTTCTTACGGTAGTCTTGCATCATCGCCTCAAACCGGTCCATGGTCGGCTGCAGTTGCCGCGGATCGCGAATGCAATCCAAAAAGACCGAGCGCGGGTCGAGGCCTCCCATGCCTCCGAAGGTCCGGTAAGCTGCGGGCTGAGGCGGCCCGCCGGGCTGGCCGGCCGCAGGAATAATCTCCGGTAGTTGAACTGCGTACATGCTGCCCCCGGCGAGCACTTGGTGGGGATACTGCATGAGCCAAATGCAGTTGCCGGCGTCCTCCATATAGTTGGCGGAGACTACAGCCCATTGACTGCCGTCGTGAACGCCGGGTTGCTGGCAATCCCAAAGCAGCGCCTGGGGAATGTAAACCGTGGGCTCTGAGAAGCCGTACTCATCGAGCAGGACCTGTTTCAGCCCACGCTGGCGCACGAAACTCTCCACTTCGGGAAGAGCCTGGTTCCAGTCGAGATTCGAGTCGTTGACCAAGATGTAGCCCGGCCGTCCCATGCGGAGAATGTTCAGATAAGGAAAATAGTTGGGGTAGACGCGTATCGCTGTGACGAGAGACATCAGCACGAGCGCAATGGTGAGCCAGTTACCAATACGCGCCGCTTGCGGATGCGAATCGCGCAGCAATTCCAGCGCACGCGGGAGGGGCGCAAGCAGCAAGGCAGCCAGCGCCAGCGCCACCGTGAAATGGCGGATGCTGAGGTCCAATCGGTTCAACATGCAGGCAGCCACGAAGACCACCAGCGAAATCCAGAGGCTCCGCCAATGCGACGCCAATCCAGCGGGTATTGTCGATTGCGCAGAGGACCGCCGCCGCTTCACGGCCAAGGCCGCAACCGCCGCAAGCAGGAGGAGCAAAAGGAAGGTCAACTGTGATTTCAAGAAAAAAAGCACGGGGAAATAGAACCAGACTCCGTGCGGATAAGGATGACCGAGGATGTAAGTGGACCGGCTGCCTGCACTAAGGGCGAAGAAAACCAGACCACGCAGGTAGAGCCACAACGGCATGAGTAGCCGCCGCAGGACCAGCGAAGCAGGAAAATGCGGGATGATCGTGAACGTATCGGTCGGTTGCTTCCAGGAGAGAACGAAATACGCGAGGTAAACGAAACCGGCGGCCCAGAGCGTCCCTTGCGCCAGGTTGCGCCACGCCTGCCGGCGCCAGCCGTGCAGTTCTGCTTTATCCATCGGTTGCTCGGGCGGTTGCTCGGGCAGTGGCTTCCATCGCAAACTTAGAGCAAAGACAACGAAAACGAAGAACAAAAGTCCCGCAGAAAACTTCGAGAGCAAAGCTCCGGCCAGCGCCAAGCCAAACTTGACCACCGTTCCTCGCGTGGGAGAATGCCACATTTCCGGGAGCTGCCAAACCGTCAACACCCAGAACAGTGTGACCGCGATATCGGTAATCACGAGCGGTCCGAAGGCGATAAACGCCGGCATGGTCACAAAAGCGGAGAGACAAAGCAACCCTCCCCATGCGCCGCCGAGCTGCGAGCCACAAATGTAGAGAATGAGGCCCAATAACAGAGTCATCAGCAGCATGGTCGCTCGAGCCCAAAGCAGCGTGGAGTAAGGATCGTTCCACTGCATCAGGAGAAAATGTCCGAAGACCCACTCACCCAGGAACTGGTGGAACAGCTTGCCGCTGAAGGTCCAGGAGAGATGGGAATAGTCGGCATGCACTCCCCGCAGCACCAGCGGCAATGCGGCCGCCACTTTTGCCAACGGCGGATGCTCTTCGTTCATCCGCATGTCCAACTTCTGGAGATAGCTCACACCAGCGCCGATATGCGCGACTTCATCGATGGTCACGGACTCACGTCTCGCTGCCCCACCCGCAAGCAACGCCATGAGAACAAGAAGGAGTACCGCGATGAAAAAATATCTTCGAGGTATTTTCAATTGCGCTGACCTCGTGCGCTGAAGCGGAGAGACAAAATCCGCCGCACGCACTTATGCAGGTGTTGTTTCTGTCGTGGCGTTGGCCGGGCTGCTGTACTGGTTGATGTGTTCGAGTTCCGTGAGATGGTTGTACCAGGTGAACTTCAAGGTGATCGAAGCAATCGCGATAACGCCAAACGTAATCGCCGCGGTCCGCAATCTCCAGGTCACGATGTAGATGGGGAGGGCTACCAGGGCGATCTGCCAGACGACGCCAACCACGATGTTGAACATGTCGCGAAAGAAGTCTTCGTTCTTTTGAAACGACGGGTCTTCTTGCTGCACCTTCTTGAGAATCGGTCCCCAGAAACCCCAGGGCCGCACCCGCCGGTAGAACTCCTTCAGAACCTCTTCGTCTTCCGGCGCTGTCAGCCATGTACCCGCGAAGCAGCCGATGAGCGATAGCAGAAACACAATGCCAAAGCCCACGGAGACTTCCAGGTTCAGCGAATGGGCATGAGCGAAGTTCTGCAACGGCTCGATCTTTGCGAGCAGTGCTGGAATAGTCAAAGCGGAAGAAATCCCCGCCACCATTCCCCAGAAATAGCCGTAGCCATTGAAGCGCCACCAATACCACTTGAGCACATTCGAAGCGGTGTAGCCGCCCCAGAGCGCGGTCACGATCCAAATCACCACGTTATTGACGCTGGTCACGTACCAGCCGAGCACGATGCCCAGAAGAACCACAACGAACGAACTCAGGTAGCTCAACCGCACATAGGTCTTCGCGCTGGCGTGAGGATTGATGAAGCGTTTGTAAATATCGTTGACGAAGTAGGGCGGCGCTGCGTTTACGGTCGCGGCGAAGTTAGACATATACGCCGCCAGCAGGCCGGCGATCAGCACGCCGAGCAAGCCAGCCGGAACAAACAGCGCGAGCGCGGAGGGAAGAATCCGCTCGAAATCCATGTTCGTACCCATTTCGCGAATTTGCCCGCTGAAGAACACCAGCGAGAGCACAGTGAGTCCTGTGATCAAGAAGTAGCGCGGAAATGTGAGCACAACGTTCACCCATCCGCTCATCATGGAAGCTTCGCGCGGATTCTTGCAGGAAAGAACGCGCTGCATGTCGTAGTTGGGGGCGGGGCCGGCGGCGCTAATCAGGATGCCTTTAAAGAGGAGCATCATCACGAAGAATCCGAACAGCCCGTAGCCGTCCTGCGCCACACGCGTGTTGGCCGACGGCAGCAGAGTGGACCAATCGAGATTCAGATGCCAGCCAAAGAAGACGTTGTCCCAACCGGCGGGGATGAACCGCTGAAGCGTTCCGGGCGCGACCTTGATCATCGCGATGATCCCCACCGCGAACGACGCGACCGAAAGGATGCAGAACTGCAACACTTCCGTGATCACTACGCTGAACATCCCGCCCTTGATCACGTAAATGGCGGTGATGGCAATGAGCAGGAGGGCATATTGGTTCACGCTGAGATGCCAGGGCAGGAAAGTGGCGGCGAATTTGCCGATGCCCTTGAAGCCATAGGTGAAAAATCCGATGATACTGATGAAGGCGTAAATTACGACGATGATGTGAGCGAGTTGTGCGCCGCGGCCCTTGCCGAATCGCGTCTGAATCCACTCCGCACCGGTCATCACATTCGACCGCCGCAGCCAGGTGGACATATACACCATCAGGAACACCTGGTTGAAGGTCGGCCAGAGCCAGGGGATCCAGACGCTCTTGACGCCATAGACAAACATCCAATAGACCAGCAGCATCGTGCCGCTGATGTCGAACATCCCAGAAGCGTTGGAAATCCCAAGGACGTACCAAGGCATGACGTTGCCGCCCAGAAAGTATGCCCGCATATCACGCGACGCGCGATGGGAAACCCAGTAGCCGATCAGCACCGATAGCACCAGGTACGCGACGATAATGGCAATATCTATGAAATGCAGATGCATGGACACCCCAATTGCCCTCACACGAGGACGTGACTTCCCGCACACTCTATGGAGACGTGCTCCCGACTATATTCTCGCAGGCACGATAAATATCTACACCTCAAATGTGTTCAACGCCACTAGAAAATCGTTATACTAGATATTCTTGCCAGCATGGAAGCTTCCATCCAGAAAGCCGCCATCATGAAATTCGGGTACTTCGACGATCAGAAGCGGGAATACGTAATCACGCAGCCGGATACGCCTCTGCCTTGGATCAACTACCTCGGATGCCAGGCCTATTTCGGAATCATCTCCAACACTGCCGGCGGCTATTCTTTTTATCGTGACGCGCGCCTGCGCCGCCTTACACGCTACCGGTACAACAACGCCCCGTTCGATCTCGGCGGACGCTACATTTATCTTCGTGACGATAGATCTGGCGGCGATACATCTGGCGAATTCTGGTCTCCCTCGTGGCAACCCACGCGGCACAAACTGGAACAGTATTTCTGCCGTCACGGCATGGGCTACACCATTATCGGCTCGCAATACAGCGGCATTGCAGCGAGCACTCGATACTTCGTGCCTCTCGACGAGAATCTGGAGATCTGGCAGCTGACGGTCACCAATCATCGCCCGCAGGCCGCCGAACTCTCCGTGTTCTCCGCCATCGAGTTTTGCCTGTGGGATGCGCAGGATGATTCCACGAACTTTCAGCGCAATTTCAACATTGGGCAAGTCGAAATCGAGGACGGCGTAATCTACCACAAGACCGAATACCGCGAGCGCCGCGACCACTTCGCGTTTTTCGCTTGCTCTGAAAAGATCGCCGGCTACGACACGCAGCGGGAGGCCTTTCTCGGCCCTTATCGCGGTTGGGACGATCCCTCTGCCGTCGAGCGCGGCCAGTCGTCGAATTCCGTCGCCCACGGTTGGGCTCCCATCGGCTCACATCACGTCAAGCTCTCGCTCAAGCCCGGCGAATCGCGGCAAATTGTCTTCGTTCTCGGTTATCATGAGAACCCACAAGACCAGAAATTCGACCCGCCTGACTCGCAAATCATCAACAAGAAGGCGGCGAAAGCTGTGGTTGGCAAGTACCTGGTTGCGGCGAACGCCGATGCTGCGTTCGAAAAGCTGCGCATCTACTGGGATGAATTACTCGGCCGCTGCCAAGTCGAGACGCCCGACGTGCACACCAATCGCATGGTGAACATCTGGAACGCGTACCAGTGCATGGCAACGTTCAACATGTCGCGCTCGGCGTCATTCTACGAATCGGGGATCGGCCGTGGCCTCGGCTTCCGCGATTCGAACCAGGATCTGCTCGGCTTTGTCCACATGGTGCCGGCTCGCGCCCGTGAGCGCATCCTCGATCTCGCCTCCACGCAACTTCCCTCTGGCGGCGCATATCACCAATACCAACCGCTCACCAAGCGCGGCAATAACGACGTGGGCAGCGGCTTCAACGACGATCCGCACTGGCTGATCATTGGCGTCGGAGCCTATCTCAAAGAAACCGGCGATTGGAGCATTCTGGATCAGCCTGTGCCTTATGACAATGTGCTCGGTTCCGAAACGCCACTCTACGAGCATCTCCAGCGCAGTTTCCGTTATACGCTCGACCGGCTGGGTCCACATGGTTTGCCGCTGATAGGCCGCGCCGATTGGAACGATTGCCTCAACCTGAATTGCTTCTCCGATTCGCCGGGGCAATCCTTTCAGACCACGACCAACAAAGACGGCAAGGTCGCGGAATCCGTTTTCATCGCCGCCCTGTTTGTTCTCGCTGGCCGCGAACTGGCGGAGATTGCACGGCATCGCGGACGTGATTGCGAGGCGACTTCATACCTTGCCGAAGTAGCCAAGATGGAGGCCACGATCCGCCAGCATGGATGGGATGGCGAGTGGTTCGTTCGCGCGTACGACGATTTTGGCCACAAGGTTGGCTCCCAGGAAAATGCCGAGGGGAAAATATTCATTGAAACCCAGGGCTTCTGCCCGCTCGCCGGTGTTGGCATTGAGGACGGCCTCGCGGCTCGAGCCCTCGAATCCACGCGCCGGATGCTTGCCACTAAACATGGAATCGTCCTGCAACAGCCTGCCTACTCGAAGTACTACATCGAACTTGGGGAGATTTCGTCTTATCCGCCGGGCTACAAGGAAAACGCCGGTATTTTTTGCCACAACAATCCGTGGGTCATCATCGCCGAAACGCGCGTGGGCAATGGAGACGGCGCCCACGACTATTACACCCGCATCAATCCTTCCGCACGCGAGGAAATCAGCGAGGTCCATCGCTGCGAGCCTTATGTCTACTCCCAGATGATCGCAGGCCGCGACGCTCCGACGCACGGGGAAGCCAAGAATTCATGGCTTACGGGCACGGCGGCCTGGAACTACTACGCCATCACGCAATGGATTCTGGGCATCCACACATCTTACGATGGCTTGCTGATCGCGCCGGTGATCCCGAAAAACTGGCGCGGCTTCAACGCCACCCGCAAGTTCCGCGGCGTGACCTATGAAATCGCGGTGCAGCGCACCGGTGACGGCAATCAGGTTTTTCTCGAAGTGAATGGCGTGCCCATCGAGGGCAACCTCGTGCCTCTGCCCGCGCCGGGAACTGGAAGGGTATTGGTTAAGGCGACGTTGCGTTAAGCTCTGCCGAGTCGTTGGTTCTCTCACTCCTCTTGGCCAGCTTGCCGAGCCGTTCCATCACTTCAAAGCAGGTCCGACTGTTGTGGTACGGACACTTCCATGTATCCACTTTGTACTTATCGCGGCTGGGTGTGCCGTCGCGCGAAACCTTTGCGAACCACTCGCCGCGTTCGCGATCCACGATGTACTTCTCGATGAACTCCCAGCTCTTTACCGACGCGTTCAGAAAATAATCTTTCCCGCAAAGATCGTAGGCGTTCAAAAACCCTACTACCGCTTCCGCCTGCGGCCACCACTGCTTGCCCGTGTCGATGATTTCTTCGCGTCTGCCTTCGTAGAACAGACCGCCGTCCGTGTCCACCGCCTGTTCGTACACCGCCCGCGCCATGGTTACCGCGGCGATTCGCGTTTCCTCCAGAATCGTCGGATCGCCCAGTACTTCCGCCGCATCGCAGATCAGCCAACTCCCCTCAATATCATGCCCAAAGGAGAAACGGTCCGAGTGGTCGTGCCACACTTCGTTGAAGAACATACGGAGATGGTGCGTCTCGGGGTCGATAATGCGATCGAGAAAAATGCGAAGCAATTCCCGCAGGCGTCTTCGCAGCGTGTCGTCACCCCATATGCGCAGGAGGTTTGCGTACGCTTCCAGCATGTGCAGGTGCGTATTCATGGATTTCCGTTCATCCATGTCCACTGCGCTCAACCGCTGGTCCTCCGCCAGTTTCCAGTCGCGCTCGTAGGTCTCAAAGTATCCGCCGTTTTTTCCATCATGGCTGGCGTCTTCAATCGCGCGGTGCAGCGCAATGGCCTTTCGCAGCGGTTCGTTTTCCGCGCTCGCGGACGCATATTCAGCCAGCGCATACACAGTAAATGCCTGCCCGAAAATCCGCTTTTTCGTTTCCACCGGAAT
>CAVZUP010000120.1:0-6884 GCA_963778255.1 uncultured Acidobacteriaceae bacterium | reverse complement strand
CCGCTTCTTCAGTCTTCAATCCATGGCGGTGAAGGCCAGCGCCAGCAACGTCTTCTGCTCCACCTCGTGCGCTTTGGCCGACCCCGTTGCCGGACTTGCACTGCCCGAGCGCTTCACCGAATGCAACGGCCGGTCATCGGCAATGTGCTTCAACCGCGGCAGCATGTATGAAAGGGCACCCATGTTGGCCGGTTCTTCCTGCACCCAGACAATGTCTCGCGCCGTGCCATGGCGTTCCAGTTCGGCGGTTAGTTCCACCTCGGGGAATGGATACATCTGCTCCAGGAAGACAATGGCGGTGCTCAGGTCTTTGCGCTTCTGCCGTTCGGTGCGCAGTTCGTGGCCGATCTTGCCGGTGCAGAGCAGTATGCGCTTCACGTCCTGCGCTTCCGTGTCGGGGATCACGGGCAGAAATTTCTGATGCGTCAGATCTTCCAGCGGAGACAATGCATCGGGATGCCGCAACATGCTTTTCGGCGTGAAGACCACCAGCGGCTTCCTCCACTTGCGCAGCGCCTGTCGGCGCAGCAGATGGAAATATTGCGCCGCATTCGAAGGCTGGCAAATCTGGATGTTGTCGCGCGCCGCCAATTGCAAAAAGCGCTCGATGCGCGCGCTCGAATGTTCCGGGCCCTGGCCTTCGTAGCCGTGAGGCAGCAGCAGCACCAGGCCTGACAGCAGATTCCACTTGTCCTCGCCCGCGCACACGAACTGGTCGATCACGGCCTGCGCTACGTTGGCGAAATCGCCAAACTGCGCTTCCCACAAAACCAGCGCCTCGGGATAATCGCGGCTATAACCGTATTCGAATCCCATCACGCCCGCTTCCGAGAGCGTCGAGTTGTAGATATCGCACGGCGCTTGGCTAGGAGCAATGTGGCGCAGCGGAACATATTCCGTCTCGTCCTGAATATCGAGCAGCACCGAGTGCCGCTGATTGAAAGTTGCCCGCCGCGCGTCCTGTCCGCTCAGCCGCACCGGAATGCCCTGCTTCACCAAACTCGCAAACGCCAGCGCCTCGGCCATGCCGTAGTCGAGCGGCTTCTTGCCCGTGCCCATTTCCGCGCGCTGTTCAAGCAACTTCTTCACCTTGGGATGGACGTGGAATCCCTCGGGATACGTGGTCAAACGCGCGGTGAGCGCCGCCAGTTCCTCGGTCGCAATGCCGGTGGGCTCTTCGAACTCCGCTTTGTACCGTCCGCCGAAATAGTGATCCCAATAGTTGGGAAGGTCGCGCATCAGCGGCTTCTTGGTGAATGTTGTCGCGGACTTCTGCGCGGCCTCGTACTCGCCTTTGACCGTCGCGGATTGCTCCGCAACATTTTCAACTCCAATTTGCTTGGCGTAAATCTGGTACAGGGGCGGATGCTCCTTGATCGCCTTATACATCAGCGGCTGGGTCACCGTCGGATCGTCCACTTCGCTGTGTCCATGGCGGCGATAGCCGATCAGGTCGACGACCACGTCGGTGCCGAATGTGTAACGGTATTCGGTGGCGATGCGCGCGATGCGCATCACGGCATCCACATCTTCGCCATTCACGTGAAAAATGGGAATCGCCTGCCGCCGCGCCAGTTGCGCCGAGAAGCGCGAGGAATGCTCTTCGCGGGCATTGGTAGTAAATCCGATCAGGTTGTTGACAATGATGTGGATCGTCCCACCCACGGTGTAGCCGGCCAGGTCGGCATAATTCATCGTCTCCGCCGTAATGCCTTGCCCGGCGAACGCGGCATCGCCATGCACCAGCACCGGCAGATATTTTGCCTTGCCGCCTTCGCCGGCGCGGTCCTGCTTGGCGCGCGTGCGTCCCACAGTGACGGGGTCGACAGCTTCGAGGTGGCTGGGATTCGACGCCAGGTGGATGTGGATCTTTTTTCCGCTCTTGGTTACATACTCGCCCGTCGCGCCCATGTGATATTTCACGTCGCCGGAGCCCAACACGCTGCGCGGGTCCACATCCTCAAACTCGGCAAACACCTGCTCTGGCGGACGCTTGGCTAAGTGGATAATAACGTTCAGCCGCCCGCGATGGCTCATGCCCATGACCAGCTCGACCGCCCCGCGCTCGCCAGCCACATCCAGAATCTCGTCGACGGCGGGCAACAACGACGTATTGCCTTCGAGCGAAAATCGTTTATTGCCGAGATAGCGCTGCTGCAGCGTCTGCTCAAACAAGTCGGCGCGCACGAGCAGGTCGAGAGCACGGGCCTGGTCGCTGGCAACGGCGGATGGCGTGACTTCGATGTGTTCCTGAATCCAGCGGCGGCGCTCGGGGTCGGCGATATGCATGAACTCCACGCCCACGCAGCCACAATAAATACGCCGCGCCTCGCGCGCCCACTCGTTGTCCAATTTGAGGTCGGGATGCGGTTGCGGAGGCAGTAGGCCCAGCGGATTGAGTTCGGCCTCCAGATATCCGAATTGCCGGAACAGACCAAAGACGCGCTCGCGTTCGTAGTCAGAAATGCTCGCGGGAACTGCGCTCCCGCCGGTGGTACGAGTTGAAGTAGCCATAAAAGGTCTTCTATAGAATAACGGATGAGCCGCTCGCGTGGCCGACGCTCGTGGACGAAGTCAGGCTCCGGAGAGACGTGCGTCTCCCGAACGACTTTAAGCTGTGCCGCCGGTCACAGCAACGCCTGCCGTCCGCGGCTATTCTGAATCCAGGAGGATACTTCTATGTCGCTCCGTCCTAACGCAGCCAAGCCCGGAACTCCCGTCATTCTCGGCATTCCCTTCGACGCAAATTCTTCCTGGTTACGAGGCCCAGCCGGAGCGCCGCCCATCATCCGCGTGGCCTTCAATTCCATTTCGGCGAACTCGTGGACCGAAACCGGCGTCGACCTCGGCGTCGAAGGCGTCTGCTGCGACGCCGGCGATTTGAAATTTACCTTTGAAGAGCCGTTCGCGGCGATCGAAAAGAAAGTTGGCGAACTGCTGGATCAAGGTCTCCGTCCAGTTTGCCTGGGCGGCGACCACTCCATCACGCTGCCGATCGTCCGCGCCTTCGGCAAGCACGTCCCCGGACTGACGATTCTCCACTTCGACGCGCACCCCGATCTCTACGACGAACTCGAAGGCAACCGCCTGTCGCACGCCTGCCCATTCGCACGCATCATGGAGGAGGGCGCGGCCAAACGGCTGATCCAGATCGGCATTCGGACCATGACCGGGCATCAGCGCGAGCAAGCCAGCAAATTTGGCGTCGAAGTGATTGAGATGCGCCACCTGCCCGCGCTCGACCGCATGAAAGTCGATGGCCCCATCTACATCTCGTTTGATATGGACGCGCTCGATCCAGCCTTTGCCCCCGGCATTTCGCATCGCGAGCCCGGAGGAATGTCGGTGCGGGAAGCCCTGGCCCACATTCAGGCCATCACCGGAAAAATTGCGGGCGCCGACATCGTGGAATTCAATCCCGCGCAAGACACCACGCAAATCACGGCCACGGTCGCCGCGAAACTTCTCAAAGAGATTCTGGGAATGATGATTTTAAAGTAAAGTTTTTTCGGGAGGCGCGCGAAATTCAGTTTAAGTTGTCATCCTGCCCCCGAGCGCAGCCGAAAGGGAAGGACCTGCTTTCTTCTGCGCCGGCAAAGAGCACGATCCTGCGTCGCTGCTCAGACAACGAGGTTATGATGTCTCATCGAAATTGGAGGGCTCTCGATGGCCAGCGGCGTTATTGATGTGCCCAGTCGTTACTCCGTGCCCGAAACGCTGGAGCGGTTGCAGTCTGTTCTCACGGAAAAAGGCGTTACAGTGTTCGCCCTGATTGACCACAGCGGTGAAGCCCTGAACGCCGGTCTCTCCATGCGGCCGACCCAGTTGCTGATTTTCGGCAGCCCGAAGGCTGGTACGCCGTTGATGGTCGCGGCGCCAAGGCTTGCCATCGATCTTCCGCTGAAGGCGCTCGCATGGCAGGACGAGCAAGGCCAAGTCTGGCTCTCGTACAATTCGCCAGAATACCTTCAGCAGCGGCACGGCTTTCCCCCAGAGCTTCTGAAGAACATCGCGGGCATCGGCGGGCTGATTCAAAAGGCCGTTGAGTAGAAGAGGTTTGCAGAGGTGAACAGGTAATCTATGGCGAATGAAAACGAAAAAGAAGCTGCCGGGCGCGCGGCCGCGAAACTGGTTTGCGATGGCGACGTCGTTGGGTTAGGCACAGGCTCAACCGCCTACTTCACGGTGGTCGCTCTCGGTGAACGCGTGAAAGCGGGGCTAAGAATCATCGGAATCCCAACTTCGCTGCAGACGGCCGATCTGGCGCGTGCAGTCGGCATCCGCCTGACCACGCTGGACGAAAATCCTGTAATCGATATCACCATCGACGGCGCCGATGAGGTCGATCCGCAGTTGCGCCTGATCAAGGGCGGCGGTGGCGCGCTGCTGCGCGAAAAGGTAGTCGCTTCCGCATCGAAGAAAATGATCGTAGTCGCGGACTCAGGCAAGTCTGTTCCGGTGCTAGGCAAGTTTCCCTTGCCGGTCGAGATCATTGCATTTGCGCGAACCGTGATCGAGAAGAAAATCGTGTCGCTCGGCGCTTCGCCGAAATTGCGCACCAAGCCCGACGGCAGTCCCTACCTGACCGACAACGGCAATCCCATTCTCGACTGCAGCTTTGGAAAGATCGTCGATCCGCCCGCGCTGGCCGTTGCCTTGAACAACACGCCGGGCGTCGTCGAACACGGCCTGTTCATCGGACTGGCAAGCGTCGCGCTCATCGGACGAGGAGACCGCGTGGAAGAGTTGCGGTCATAAAGATTAAAGATAGAGGTCGTGATTGGGAAGGGATTCGATTGTGAAGCGCTGGTTCTCCGTGGGTACGTTCGCTTTGAGTCTGCTGCTCACGCTATGTTTCTCGCGGCCGGCATTCGCCAAAGACGAGCCCAAGTGGATCGAGGTGCACTCCGCGCACTTTTCGGTGATTACCGATGCGGGCGACAAACGCGGGCGCGAAGTCGCTTTGCGCATGGAGCAGATGCGCGCCGTGTTTGGGCAATTGATCCTGAAAGACAAGTTGAAGATGTCAGTGCCCATCACCATCATCGCACTCAAGAGCGACAAGCAGTATGGACAGGCGGCTCCCTCGAAACAGAGCAGTGCGTTTGGATTTTATGTGCCGGGTCCGGACCGCGTTTATGTCGTGCTGAACCTGTTTGAGCCCGATCCCTGGCGGGCGGTGGCGCATCCGCTGGCGCATTATCTCCTGAATTACAACTATCCTCCCACGCAAGGTTGGTTTGACGAAGGGCTCGCCGAATACTTTGGGTCGATCGATATCGGCAAGGAAGTGAATATCGGAGGCGATCCGGAATTGTTGCCGGAATGGCACGAGGATGCCTTCGATGATTTGGCCGGAATGCGGCGCGACCCGAAGCTGCCGCAGTCACTGACACAACTGGTGAGTTCTCCGGTATGGCTGTCCATGGTCGATCTGTTCACCATGAAGCATGACGGGTCCGGCGCGCACGAGGGTACGCACAATACGATCTACTACGCCCAGGCCTGGATGGTCGTCCACTATCTGGTGAACAAGAACAAGATGCCCGAGGCAGGGACGTACTTCGATCTGGTAGTGAACCAGAAGGTGCCGGTGGAGAAGGCGATGGTACAAGCGTTCGACATGTCGCCGGCGCAAATGGAAGAAGCGGTCAAGACGTATTTCAATACGCTCAGCGGCCTGGGCGTTGCGCTCGATCAATCGAAGAAACCGGTTGCGCAGGTGGACATGCAGCAGCCGGATCATTTTCCGATTCCCTTTGCCGCGGACGAAATCGGCATGGCCGTGAATCCCGTGAAGGATGAGGACGCGCGCGCCATGATTGCCGACGTGATGGCGCGTATTCCGGAGCATCGCGATCAGGCGTTGCATGATTTGCAGGCGCTGACGGCCGATCCAAAAGACAACGAGGCGGCGCATCGCGGGCTGGCCTGGGACGACATTCGGCAAAAGAAATTCGACGCGGCCGCCGACGAATTGGAGAAAGCGACGGAGTTGAATCCACGCGACCCTTGGATCTGGTATTACCGGTCGGTGATGAAATATCGAAAGGCGCAAGCGACCCGGCAGGAGATGCAGGGCCTGGCGAACATGATGCAGGATCTGCGGTCGGTTACGGATTGGTATCCCGATATGGCCGACGCATACAACATGCTCGGCGTGGCGCGAGTGGAGGGCGGAGGCGTCAACTCGGCTCTGGAGGCCCAACGGCAGGCAATCGCTTTGTCGCCGAGAAATGTGGAGTACCAGTTCAACCTGGGGCAGATTTATGTTGCAGCCAAGAAGTGGGAACTGGCGCGGGAAGTGTTTACGCGGCTGAAAGCGGGACCGGATCGGGCCGCAGCTGCGGCGGCGAAGCAGCAGTTGGAAGATTTGGACACGCTACAGAAGTATGGCGTGCGGCCGCAACACGCAGGGGGAACCGAGACGCCCGCGGGCGCGGCCAGCACTCCCGCAGCGGGGGCGAGCGCGCCGGTGAAAGCCGCAAGTGCGGCGCAAAGTCAAGATGAAGAGAGCGACGAGACACCGAAACCAGCGCCCCCGAAGCCGGGGACGACCGGCCCGGTGCAATTTCTTAAAGGCAAGATCGTGAGCAGCGATTGTTCGAAGGCTCCCGAAGCAACGGTTACAGTTTTGAGCGGGATGACGACGTATACGTTTCATGCTTCGGATTACAAATCGTTGGTCGTGATCGGCCAAGACCAGTTTTCCTGCGAGTGGAAGAATCGGCTGGTGTCGGTAAATTATCGTGCGGTGGGGAAGAACGCGGGCGAACTGGTTTCGATTGAAATTCGTTAGGGGCTATTTCTTGCGGAAGTTCGATGCGCGCCGCGTGAAATCCCGGTTTCTGACCAGCGTCGAGAGAACAATCGAAGTCGAGGTC
>CAVZUP010000119.1:0-26114 GCA_963778255.1 uncultured Acidobacteriaceae bacterium | reverse complement strand
CTGTAACTCGCCGGCAGAATCGCGCACCAGTCCGAAGTCCACTTGAATAAACATGGGATGCGGCGCTTCATTCGGCACGCGAAACTCCGCCGGAATCGAAGCCTCCGATCGGGCGCGATATTCCGGATTTTCCACCAACTGCCGGATCAACGCTGTGCCATACTCCCCCATGCGCGTGACCAGAGCATTCGGAAAGAAGCAGGGAGTCTCGCACAGCGCGAAGGGAACGTCCATCCCGCATCGCGAAGTCATCTCGCGGCGAAACTGCTCGTATTTTTCGGGAGTGAATCGCGAGTTGAAATCGTGCCGGTTGGAAGGGATCATAGTAACTCGCGTGGTGGCGAGGCTTGGCCCCGTCGAAGCGAGGCCACGTCCGGATTTTCTCAGCGATCTTTGATCTTTGCGTCTCGGCGGTGAAATGCTCTACGCCTCGATCAAGAACTGCCCGCCCCGCATGATCTGCTCGCCGTCGACCCAGATATCGAAATTCCGTCCCACCACATCGATGTGCGTCGAGGAATACCACTCCGCTCCGGTGTGTGCGCCATAGGGATTTCCAAACGCTATGTGGACGCCCGGATATTTTTCATCCTGCAGAATTTCGCCGATCACATCTTTCAATTCGATGTTGGTTCCGATGGCGAACTCGCCGACGCGGTTGCTGTTCTCATCGGTATGCGTGTAGGCCCAGAAATCGTCCTTCAATTCCTTGTTTGCTGAGTGCGCTTCGATCAAGCGATTTCCCTTCACCTGAATGGTCAGGGGATTGGCCTTCAAATCGCCGAATTTCTCGCACAGATAGTCGCCTACCACGCCGTCAATCACAAAGGTGCCGTTCACCTCGCCCGGTGTCGTGAAGACCTCGCCGCCCGGCAGATTTCCCCATTTTGCCGTACTGATAATTCCGCTGGTTTTCACCCAGCGATAATTCGGATTCAAGTCCGCGACCAAGTCCGTCCCGGAAGCCGTCTTTGCCCGGATCTGTTTCGCATGGCTCACGGTTTCCAAGACCTTCACGCTCAACCGGTCGACCTTCAGATAGTCCGCGCGCATTCCTTCGAGCATGATCCGCTTCTTGATGTTGACCATGTGCGCGTGCCGGATCTTGTTGCGGTTTACTACATCCGTCATTTGCATGCGCGACTTCAGTTCGTTGGTCTGCGCCTGCACGGCAAAAATGCTGACCTGGCTTGTCTCCAGATCTTCGGCGATGGCGAGCGGCAAATCCGTCAGCGGACGTGTCGCCACATCCTCCAGTATCCACGTCTGGTAGCGGCAGCCCAGTTCTTCCAGTTCGTGGACCATCGCGGCCGCGATCTCGAGGTTCGCTTCATCGGTGATGACCGTGACTTTTTCCGAAGGCTGAATGCGCAGGCACACGCGTACTGCATTCCGCGCCCCTGGCGTCAGCTGCGGATCAAAAGGCATTTGGTTGAGTTGCCGGTTGGTTGGTTCTGCGGTATTCATCAATGTCTTCATCAAACGTATCAGACGGCGCGTGCGGTTGGCATACTGTCCGCTTCGTCCACGCCTACCTCGGTCTCCTTAATGATGTAATCCACGACGGCCTTCATGTCGCCGGTCCTGCGGAACACTTCGAGCTGCCGGTCCGCGCCCGTGCCCATCTTCATGATCTCGCGGATGTATTCCACTTCTTCCCGGCAATCCAGTTCGTCGAGCACGTCATCCACGAACTCCAGATACTCTTCGATCAGATCGCGCTCGGGGACTTCCATCTGCTTGCCGAAGTCGATCAGCTTTCCGTTGATGCCGTAGCGCGCCGCGCGCCACTTGTTCTCCATGAGCAGCGACTTGCGATAGAGCCGGAAGCCCTGGTTCTGCGAGTGCAGCTTGTAGAGTTTGACCACCGTCGCCTGGATGAGCGCCGCCAGCGCAATGGTCTCATCGAGACGCATGGGCAGGTCGCACACGCGGAACTCGAGTGTGTTGAAGAACGGATGCGGCCGCATGTCCCACCAGATTTTTTTCGCGTTATCGATCGAATTGGTCTTCACCAGCAGCTTGACGTAATTCTCATACTCGCCCCAGCTCGGGAAATAATCCGGCAGGTTCGTCCGTGGAAACTTGTCGAACACCTTGCAGCGGTAAGAGTGCAGCCCCGTGTCCATCCCGAGCCAGAAAGGCGAATTCGACGACAGCGCAAGCAGGTGGGGAATGAAGTAGCGTGCATGATTCATCAAGTGGATCAGAACTTCGCGATCCTCGATGCCGACGTGCACATGCAGTCCGAAGATCAGGTTGGCGCGGGCTACCAGTTGCATATCCTGCACAATATTCTTGTAGCGCTCGCCTTCGGTGAGTTCCTGCACACGCCAGTCGGCAAAGGGGTGCGTCGCCGCCGATGCCAGCCGCAGTCCATTCTCGCGGGCCAGTCGGATGATGTGATGGCGCAGGCTCTTCAGCTCTTCACGGGCTTCCTTGATGTTGGCGCAGACCGATGTTCCCACCTCGACCACCGATTGATGCATCTCGGTCTTGACCCGCTCCTGCAGGAGCAATTTGCCCTTCTCGATGATCTCGGCGTGGATATGCGACCGCAGATCCCGCGTAACCGGATCGACGGTCTGATACTCCTCTTCGATTCCAAGCGTGAAAGTAGGCTTCATCGCGGCACCCAGAGCTGCCAGGCAGGAAGGCACGCTGGCAGAAGTCCAACTAGTATACCTAATGGGATGGTTGTGCGGGGACGGGTTCTGAGAAGTCCTGGCGGGGCGTAGCCCGCCGCCACACGCGTATTTACGCCTTCTTACGTGTTGCCGCCGCGGGGCCCGCTAACTCCTGCCCATTCAAGAACGCCGCCCAGCGTAACTCCTGTGCCGGATTCTCCCCGCTGAGCGCCTTCTTTATCGCCATCTCGGCTACTGCGTCCACGATCCAGTCAAAGTTCTGTTGTCCCACAGACGTAACTTCCGCATCCGGCGCTGGATTCATGAAGTCAATCGCATAGGGGACACCGCCTTCCACCGCAAACTCGACCGTATTCAGGTCGTAGCCCAGGGCGCGGCACAATGCCAGTGCATCTTTCTCAATCCGCGCCTTTAACGCCGCGCCCGGCTGCGGGTTTCCTTTCACGTAGCGCTCATGATGCGGAGCTTTGGGATCGTATTTCATGATGTGCACCTTTTCCTGCCCCACCACGTAGCAGCGGTAGTAATCCTCAAACTCGACGCCGTGTTGCAGCGTCATGCAAAGGTCGCCGGTCTGGTTATAAAACTGAAAGAACTCCTCCGGAGAATGCACCTTATAAACGTGCTTCCAGCCACCGCCCGCGTAAGGCTTCAAAAATGACGGGAATCCGACGTAGGCGAATACTTCTTCCCAATTCAGTGGATACATCAAGTTTCGCATCGATTTATCGGTCGTATCCGGCGGATGCGTGTGATGCGGCAAGATCACTGTGGGAGGAATCGCCACGCCCATCTTGTGCGCCAGTGCATAGTTGAAAAACTTATCGTCCGCGGTCCACCAGAACGGATTGTTGATCACAATCGTCCCCTGCAGCACGGCGTTCTTCAAATACGCGCGGTAGAAAGGGATGTCCTGCGAGATTCTGTCAATGATGACGTCGTACTTCTTGGGCTCATCCATGCGGATGCCGCCAATCTTTACAAACTCGGCGCTGATGCCCGCGAGCTTCATCGCGTTGATCTTCTCGACCAAAGCCGGGGGAAAAGTATTTTCCATTCCAAAAAGAATTGCGATTTTCTTGTCAGCCATAATCAAATCCTCTTCTCAATCTTGCTGTCGCTCAAAAATACTTCTGCGCCATCCGCTGCCATAGCGGCCAATCGTGCTTGCTGTTATCGCCGTAGATATCCAGCCAATGCGGAATTCCCTTGCTGTTCAAGATCGCCGACATCTTTACGTTTGCGTCGAGGCACATATCCCAATCTGAGGATCCCAACACAATCTTCATCTGCCGGTAACGGCTCAGGAACCAGTTATCGCCGGTACGGGGCAAGTAATCCGGCGGATTATTGAAGTAGACATTGTCGTCGTAATAGCCGTCGAGGAAGCTCTTGATGTCGAACGATCCGCTCATGGTGACGCAAGCCGACACCAGGTCCGGATGCCGCATGGCAAAATTCAGTGCGTGGTAGCCGCCGAAACTGCATCCGGTCACGGCGATCTGCGGGGCCCAATTTTTCCACTTCAAATAGGGCAGAAACTCATGCATCACGTAACGCTCGTACTGCACATGACGCCAGATGCGCGACCCGGGATGCACGCCCTTGTTGTACCAGCTCTCGCCGTCGACGCCCTCCACGCAGAACACCTGGATCGCGCCCGCTTCCAGTTTGCCGGCCAGCGCGCGGATCATCCCCGAATCTTCATATTCAAAAAAACGTCCCATCGACGTGGGAAAAACGAGGATCGGCTGGCCGGCATGCCCGAATACCAGCGACTCCATGTCGCGGCCTAATTCGTGGCTGTATTGTTTGTTATATTCGCGGTTCATGTGAGCGAGGATTGTAACCGAACTGGTTGGCCTTCGGCATCTTGCCCTGAGGCGGACATCTGATTGAGTGCGGGCAAAAAGCGCACACCTCGGGGTACAGAGGGAACAGAGTGCCCGGGGCTATTCAGAGCCTCTCTAAGCCGTCGGGCCGGGTCGCGGATTAATTCCTAATTGTCTCAGCTTTGATTGCAACGTGGTTCGCTTTAACCCCAGCCGCATGGCTGCCCCCTGGCTGCCGCCAATCCGCCCATGGCTCTCGCGCAGAGCGCGCAGAATATGCTCGCGCTCGATCGACTCCAGAGTTTCATCCACGGTTTGCTTTCCGAGGGTGCTCCGCTCCAGTTCGCTTAACGGCGACACCAACACTGACCCGTTGGTGAGAATCACCGAGCGCTCGATAAAATTCTCCAACTCGCGTACATTTCCGGGCCACTCCCACCCCATCAACGCATCCATGGTCCTTTTCGGAATACTGGCGATTGATTTGTTCATCCGCCGGGCAAACTTCTGTACAAAATGTTCCACCAGCAGTTGGATATCCTCGCGCCGTTCCCGTAATGGCGGCACACGGATCGGAAACACATTGAGGCGGTAATATAAATCGCTGCGAAACTCGTTTTGTTCAACCGCATTGGCCAAGTCGCGGTTGGTGGCCGCGATCAAGCGAAAGTCGACCTTTAAGGTCTGCGTTCCACCCAGCCGCTCGAACTCCTGGTCCTGCAAAACCCGCAGGAGTTTTGGCTGCAGCGCCAGGGAAATCTCGCCGATTTCGTCCAGAAACAAGGTGCCTTTGTCGGCCAGTTCGAGGCGTCCAATTTTCTTGCCCACGGCGCCGGTGAAGGCGCCCTTTTCATTGCCGAACAGTTCGCTCTCCAGCAGCCCTGATGGAATCGCCGCGCAATTCATCTTGATGAAACTCTTGCCGGCGCGCTGGCTCAAGCGGTGGATGGCCCGCGCCACCAATTCCTTACCCGTTCCGGTTTCGCCCACCAGTAGCACGGTGGCGTCGCTGGCCGCCACTTTGCCCACTTTCTGCATGACGGACTGCAGGGCCTTGCTGCGTCCGATGATTTCGCCGAAACCTAGTTCCGTGTCGATTTCGTTTTCCAGATAGAGCTTTTCTTCCGTGAGCTTCTTCTTGGCTTCGCGAAGCGCCTCGGTGGCTTCCCGGAGTTCGGTTACGTCCATATTGGCGCCGGTGAGTCCAATTACGGCGCCCTTCGAGTCCAAAACCGGTTCGATCGTAGCATCGAGGTAACGCCTCCGGCCGCCGAAAGTGACTTGTATTTCATCGCGCACTCCCACCCCGGTTTCCAGCACGCGCCGGCGGATTTCCGCGATGCGCGCCGCCTCCGCAGGTTCGAAAATTTCGTCGACAGTTTTTCCCAACACTTCGCCCGCCGGCGTCGGAAGCTGCGGGTTGTACATCCAGGTATAGCGCAAATCCCGATCCTGGTTGAACACCGCAATCGGAGAATTCTTCAGTGCTACCCGGAATCTTTCCTCGCTTTGCCGCAAGGCGTCTTCCGCCTCTTTGCGCTCGGAAATGTCCTCGACCAGCCCCATTTGCCAACGGCCCGTTTCTCCCTTGCTCCACATCGGGACCACCTGAATCCTTACCCAGCGGACCGACCCATCCGGGCGAACATATCGTTTCTCGACTTCGTAATTGGCCAGCTTTTCCTCGGCCATCTGGTGCAGGCGTTCGTGGTCGTGGGCAATGTCGTCGGGGTGGGTGATGCTCTCCACGTCGATCCGAAGCAGTTCTTCTTCCCCGCGTCCAGTGATTTCGCAGAACTTCGGATTGACTTGCAGGTAGCGGCCGGTCAGCGAATCGACCAAAGCGATGCCCACCGGAGACCGCTCATAGACAGCCCGGAACAGCAGCTCGCTTTCCCGCAGAGCTTTCTCCGCCCGCACCCGTTCCGTGACGTCGTGTGCTACCCCCCGCACAATCGGTTTCTCCACCCCTTCGGTGCGCAACGTGTTGTGGTACTCCCATATCCTCTGCTCTCCTGATCGAGTCAGTACCGCCAATCGGCCGCGAGATTCGCCGGTACGCGCGATCTCGCGCAGATAGGCATCGAACCGACCGCGGAATTGTGGATCGACAAAATCCCGCATCGGCTTCCGGATCAGTTCCTCTACGCTGTAGCCCAGCAGACGCGCCGGGGCAGGATTGACCGACAGGAATCGGCCGTCAAGGTCGTGGATGCACAGCAGATCCTGACTGTGCTCGACCAGATCGCGGTACCAGTCTTGGTTTTCTTCCAGAACCCGCCGGATCGGGTCCCACGCGACTGGCAATCCTTCCGGTACGTGGCGCTTTCGTTCCCCAGGGTCTAACGCCATGGCTCACCCCGCAAGCGAGCCGCTTGGAATCTTCAGAGAACTACCTTTGGCCAGATGAATTCCAGCGGACGCCACCATTTCTCAGTGCTAAGCACGTCAGAGGAACCCTGAGAAACAGTCTAAGCTTCGCTGGCATCCAAGATACGCCTCTTTGGACTTTTTCACCGGAGAAAACACACCCGATTCAGAGGGGAAGCGAGTAACTCCCACTCCCGTATTCAGTCTGAACCAGCGCCTTCAATTCGGGATAGTGTTTCACCAGCGCAGGCGACCAGATGTTTGGCAGATCAGATGCTGGCAGGTTAGCATATCGTCCGGCAGCCTTGGGGCAAGTGCGATTCGCGCCATGACGCGCCTGGATTGGCTGCCTGAAAATCCGATGGCGCATTCGGCTCATTGGAGGCGAGACGCTTCGGGATTTTGATAATTGGCTTGTTTTCAGCACCGGCTCCGGCCTCTGCCGTGGGGGCAGCGTGCCGGCGGTGCTTTATGAGGAGCCTCTTTAGGGTGCGCCGCAACAGCCATGGGATGGGCTGGTCTCGGATTCAGGTGCGCTTTAGATGAAATCCCTTGCACAGTGCCACCACGGGCGTGAACGGGTATGCTCTGCGCCGATTCTCGAGGTCAATCGTAGAGTCGGCCGAGAACTATAAACTGCAGGGAGTTACCGGAAATGAAGGGTTTCAAGCGTTGCCTCATCGTGGCCTTACTTTCCGGTTGTTGCCAATTCGCATTTGCTTCTTCTTCGTCCCACCACAGCCGCCCGGCCAACGAACCCCGCACGGCATTTTTCTATTCCCAGGCTGTGAACTATCAGCCGGGCGATAACTTCCCGACGTCGGTGTTTCTGGCGGACGTGAATGGCGACGGCAAGCTTGACGTCGTGGTGGCCAATCAAGATCAAGTCAGCGGAAATGGTGCGGTGAGCGTGTTCCTCGGCAATGGTGACGGGACCCTTCAGACGCCTGCGATTTATGACTCCGGCGGCGGTCTGGCGGACTCCGTCTTCGTGATCGACGTAAACGGCGATGGCCTTCCCGACATCGTGGTGACGAATCAGAGCGGCGGGAGCAAAGGGGATGGTTCGGTGAGTGTGTTGCTGAATGGTGTCAATGGCAACCCTCCGGGGACATTCCAGCTGGCTGCAATTTACGACTCAGGTGACACGGTCGCGAATGCGGTCTTCGTGATCGACGTGAACGGCGACGGCCTTCCTGACATCGTGGTGGCGAACCAGGGACCGGTTGGCGACGACGGCTCGGTGAGCGTGTTGTTGAACGGCATCAGCGGCAATCCGCCCGGCACGTTCCAACTGGCGGCCACTTATGACTCCGGGGGCGTCGATGCAACCGCGATTACCTTGGCCGATGTGAACGGGGACGGGCGTCCCGATCTTCTGGTGGCGAACTACTGTTTTGGCGTTAACAACTGTCCGCAACAGCAAGGTGGAGTTGCGGTGCTGCTGAACAACGGCAATGGCGGCTTCTCTCTGCTCGGCACCAATGCAACGGATGGACCGGCGAGTTCTATCGCGGTCGGAGATGTGAACGGTGACGGCGTACTTGACGTGGTTGCGGGCTGCGGCAGCAGTGGCGCCGTGCTTCTGCTGGGCATGGGTGGAGGAAATTTCGCCGCCTACCAGAGCGTCCCGGGCATAACCGGCCAGGTGTTCTCCGTCGCGGTGCAGGACGTAAATGGAGACGGCATCAACGACCTGTTGTTCGGGCTGGGATATTGTCCGGCTTGCGACGATGGCAACGACAGCGGAGTGATGGTGCTGTTGGGTGAAGGTGGCGGGAACTATCAGACCGCGTTGACTTACGATTCGGGCGGCGCCTCGGTGGAAGCGATGGGACTGGGCGTCTTGAACCGGAATGGCGATGGCAACCCCGACCTGGTAGTGACAAATACTTGTGACAGCGGAAACATCGACTACCTTTGTGGCGGCAACGTAGCGGTCTTTCTCAATTCCGTTAACGGACTAACTACCACGCTAACCGCCTCGCTGAACCCGGTGCCAACCGGCCTGCCGGTCACCTACAGCGCCGCCGTGACCAGCGGCCCTGGCAACCCTGGCGGCGGCCCGAACGGCAACATCACGTTCCGGGATGGTACTACAGTATTGGCTACGGTCCCGGTGAACTCCAATCAGGCAAGCTATAGCACCACGTATTCGAAGGCGGGGACGCATCCGATCACGGCGACCTACTCCTTGAATCAAGTCAGCCAAATCTCCGCAATTGTCACCGAGAGTGCTATCAAAGCCGTAAATCCCACGTTGACGACGTTGTCCGCGACTTCGATCACAGCTGACGGAGCTTTGTTGAAGGGATCGGTCAATCCTCAGCATGCGCCGGGCGCCGCAGGTTTCTACTGGGGCACTGATCCGACACTAACGAGCTACACCCCCAGTTGCACCTTTGGAGTGAACTGTCCGCAGGTGGCAGTTAACGCCACGACGCAGTCGTTCTCCGCATCTCTGAGTGGACTGGACGGCGGCACAACTTACTATTTCCAGATGGTGTTTCTGAACACCGACAACAACACCTATCATTACGGGCTCATCAAGTCTTTCAAGACCGAAAAGTCCACGGTAACGACCTCGGCCGCGAGTTCGATCACCGCCGGCGGAGCGCTGTTGAAGGGGAACATCAATCCAGAGTATGCGTCGGGCAATGCCGGTTTCTACTGGGGAACCGACCCGACATTAGGCATCTACACCGCCAGTTGCACCTTTGGAACGGATTGCCCGACGGTGACGGCCAATGCCACGACGCAGTCGTTCCACGATCCTCTTACCGGGCTGGCCCCCGGCACCACTTACTACTTCCAGATGGTGTTTCTGGACACGAACGACAACAGCTACCACTACGGACTGATCAAGTCTTTCGAGACCGAGAGCCCCGTGGTAACGACCGCGGCCGCGGGCTCGGTCACGGCCAGCGGAGCGATGCTGAAGGGGACCGTCAATCCGGAGTCTGCGCCGGGCAATGCGGCGTTTTACTGGGGAACCGATCCGACGATGAGCGTCTACACCCTTAGCTGCTCCTTCGGAGCCAATTGTCCGCAGGCAGCGGTCAATGCGATGCCTCAGTCGTTCAGCGCGCCGCTCACCGGGCTGACCGGCAACACAACCTACTACTTCCAGATGGTGTTTCTGGATACGAACGACAACAGCTACCACTACGGGCTGATCAGGTCGTTTACCACGCCGTGAGGTGGAGCGACGGCAGGTGACAATCTCGCGATGGCGCGCTAGTAGAGCAGAATCGTGATCCAGTAAGTCCCGGTCGGATACGCCGCATTCCGCGCGTAGCATGAGCCGACCGCAAACTGCCGGACGCCCGGGTCGCGCAGCAGACGCAACGCGCCGGCCGGCAGAATCTCAGGACGGCTCTGCGTGTAGGTGATGATTCTTCGATTGTTGTAAGCGGCCGCCAACAGGTGTGCGTTCGGACGGTCTTCTTTCGCCAGCGAGCACGCGGCCTCGTCGAGGTTCGGCGGCGTTAGTTGTACTGCTTCTGAAAGCCCCGCCTGTTGCCGCATTTCCTCGACAGCCTGGCCCACGAGGCCCGCGGCCTCTTGCGCCGAATATGAGGGAACCTCGTGCGCGAAATCCTGTACCACGTACAACCGGCCTTTGCTCCAGATAGCCGCGATGCCCGCGACATTGAAACCGCGATCGAGCAAATTTTGCCGGTGCGGAGCCGAACGCATCAGTACATCATTCGCGCCCAGCGCGCAGCTGGCGTTGGCGATGTTCTCGCCGGTGCGATCCATCTTCAGCGGACTGACCTGGGCGATTCTCTCCAGCAGGGAGGGCTCGCCGGGCAGTTGATGCTCCAGACGCTCATTCGCAACCATCAGGCGTGCGTGCGCTCGCGCTGCTTCGCGCAAACTTTCTTCCATGCGCAACGGCGGCGCGCCGGCGAGTTCGCGGCTTTTGTTGGCCGCTTCCAGAAGTTCGTTCTCGGCGGCGGAGTCCTCGTTCAAGCCCGAGGATGATCCGCCGGCCGAGTCCGTCTGGGGGATGGACTGCCCGTTGCCCACTTCGTTGTGAATGCCGTGCTGGGCGCTGGAATCGGAAGCTTGGGGAGCTTTCTGAGACAAGCAGGGGGCCACACTTACCGCCAGCATCGCGAATGCAACGATCAGGGCCCGGAGCATGATGGATGGGTCAGCGTCTCGGCGCGGGGATCGCCGCTAAAGTTCCGCTTTCCAACTCTCACGCTAGCTTCTAGAATTCAACTCAGCCACTTACCATGGAGACCATACTGCTGGTTACCGTTCTCGCCGGAACCCTTGCCCTGCTTGGGGTTTCGGCCGTTCTGCTGCGCCGCCTTTCCGCCGCCGCGCAAGTGGATGTAAAGGCGGAAGTTGCGGATCAGCTCGAAAGGTTCAATACCACCCTTGGCCAGAAGATCAGTGTCAGCACTGCCGATATGGCCAGTCGGCTGGAGCAGACTAAAGGGGACCTCCGGCAGCAGGTCGCAGACCGCATCCAGCAAGGGTTTTCAGAGATTCGGAGTTCGGTCGAGCAGCAACTCGCCGCGGGGCGGGAAGAACAAAACCGCAGCCTGAGTGACGGTCGCAGCGAGATGACCAGCTCTCTACTGCTCACCACGCAGCAGCTGAAGAGCGAATTTCAGAGTCTGAATCAGCAGACCGCGCAAAGCCTCGATTCGATTCGCGATCGCGTGGATTCGAAGCTGATGGCCATCACCGAGCAGGTGCAGGTAAAGCTCGACCAGAACATCAAGGAAGGATTTGCGCAGTTCGAAAAAGTTCAGCAGCACTTGAAGGCCGCGGAAGAGCAACTCCGCGAAGTGGGCGCGCTCGGCCACTCGATCAACGATCTGAATAACCTGCTTAAGCTTCCGCATCTGCGCGGCCAGTTCGGCGAAGCGAGCCTGGAGCGCCTGCTGGCGGACTTTCTGCCGGCGCACATGTTCGCGCTACAGTCGCAGCCCGGTGAGGGCGGAGGACGCGCCGACGCCGTCATCTATTTCCCCGATCGCACGTTGCCGATCGATGCCAAGTTTCCGCGTGAGCAGGTGATTGCGCTTTTCGAGAGCAACGATAAGGCGGAGATTGATGCGGCGCGGGTTGCGCTAGTGCGCGTGATGAAGGCGGAAGCGAAGCGCATTCAGCAGTACATCCAGCCGGAAAATGGCACGACGGAAATTGCGCTCATGTATCTGCCAAGCGAAACCTTGTATATGGAGGTCATCCGCAACCGCGAATTGGGCGACTGGATGAATGAGCAGCATGTGTTTCCGGTTTCGCCCAACACCTTGCTGATGACGCTGCACACGATTTCATTGGTCCACAAGTGGTATGAGGTTGCCACTCGTTTCGAGAAGAGCCGCGCTGAGCTGGCTAAAGCCCAAAAATCGTTCGACTTTTTCCAGAACCAGTTCGAGAACGTTGGTAAGAACCTAAACAAGGCGCAGGAAGCCTTCGAGACTGCGCAGCGGCACCTGAAGAACTATCGGGGGAAAGTAACCGCGCTCAGCGGACAGGAGCAGCTGGAGTTGGAGACTGCCGCACCCGCCGAAAAGCCGCTGCCGCTGCTCGACAAGGCCAGCGCGTAGAAATCTGCGGCGTGTCGTTTAAGTGTTTTCCAAGAAGAAGACGGTATATATCCGTGATCATGTTCATGATAATGACCTATGGTATATACTTGGGACGGAGGGGGCCATCCAATGTCAGAGATGGGAATCGCCAAGCTGTTTCGCAATGGACGCAGCCAGGCCGTTCGGCTGCCGCGTGAGTTCCGCTTTGAGGGAAGCCAGGTGCGCGTGCGCCGGTTCGCCGGCGGGGTGCTCTTGGAGCCGCTTATCTCCAATGCTGCCGAGTGGTTCGCGGAACTGGACAAGGCTCGCGTGGAAGACTTCATGGGCAAGGGCAAAAAGCGCAATCAGCCGCTCGTGCCGCGCCGCGAGATCTTCAAGTGAATTACCTGCTCGATACCAACGTCTGCATTGCTCTGATCAACGGCAAGCCGCCGTTGGTTCGGACCCGCCTGCAGAAGGCGTTGGCCGCGGACGCCAAAGCATGGGTTTCTTCGGTCGTCGCGTTTGAGCTTTGGTATGGCGTAGCAAAGAGTGCGCGTCTGGAAGATAACGCCAGGCTAGTGGAAGCGTTCTTCGCGGGCCCGGTGAACCTGATGCCCTTTGATCCTGAAGACGCGAAGGTTGCAGGCCGGGTACGAGCGGTGCTGGAAGCCGCAGGAAAACCAATCGGAGCTTACGACTTGTTGATTGCTGGGCAGTCGTTGCGTCATCAATGGACGTTGGTCACCGCCAACGGAAGGGAATTCGGCCGTGTCAAAGGGCTCGACTGGGAGGATTGGAGTAAAGGCTGAACTGCGTCCTCCCGTCTTACGCGAAGCTGCGTATCGCTTCGCTCATGCCTTTTTCGTAAGTTGCAAGCAGCTTATCCGTGGTGAAATTCGCCTCGTGGTCGATTTCCTTGCGCGACGGATTGGCGTTGAACCACGCGAGCGATTGTTGAATGCCTTCAGCAAAGCTGGTCGTAGCGGAGTATTCGGGCACAAAGCGCTTGATCTTGGAGTTGTCGAAGACCACGCTCACGGATTTATCGCCCAGCAATGTCCCTTTCTTATCGGGCAGGCAGGCGGCAATGAAGTCGGATGGAATATGCACCAACTTCGGTTCCACGCCGACGGCGGCGCCCACGGTGCGAAATAGCTGATCCCAGGTCAGCACTTCATCGGACGTGATGTGAAACGCGTGCCCAATGGCCTGCTGGTGGCCGAGCAGGCCGACGAGTCCTTTGGCGAAATCGGTGTTATGCGTGAGCACCCAGAGGGAAGTGCCGTCTCCGGGCACGACCAGCTTTTGTCCTCGGATCATTCTGTCGACGGCGGTATACGATTTCTGCCAGCTATTCAGTACGAGCGGAATCAGCGTTTCGCCATAGGTGAGCGACGGCCGCACGATGGTGACGGGGAAGCCTTCCTCGCGATAGGCCTGCATCAGGCGTTCTTCGCAGGCGATCTTGTTTCTTGAATAGTCCCAATACGGATTGGCGAGCGGAGTGGACTCGGTCATCAGGTAATGCGTCTGCGGCTTCTGATAAGCGCTGGCGGAACTGATGAAGATGAATTGCCGCGTGCGGCCGCGGAACAGCTTGATGTCGCGTTCGATGTCGGCGGGCGTGAATGCAACCCAGTCGACGACTGCATCAAAAGATTCGTGGGCAAGCTTCTCGATCAGGGTGGGATCGTTTACGTCCGCGATCAGCGTTTTGACGCCTGCCGGAAGCTGCGTCACATGCTGGCCGCGCGTTAGCAGCGTGAGATCGAGCCCGCGCTTGGCGGCGAGCGCCGTGCTGGCGGTGCTGATGATTCCGGTTCCACCGATGAAGAGAATTTTCATACCAGGCTATTATGCGATTTCTTGAGCTTGATTTGCGGATTTCAGGTGGTCCGCGCCCTTTACTTCCCAGACGCCGTCGAACTTTACGAAATAGGGTTCAACCGAGATGCCGGGGAAATTCGTGGTGAGAATTTCGCCGGCGCGGAGAAGTTCGCTGCGGTGATGGGCGGCTTCGGCCTCGTGGTCTCCTTTGAAATGAGCGAGGCCGCCGTACGTGGCGCAGTCGGAGTGGCTCATGACCATGACGCGACGTGTCTGATGCAGGCGGATGGACATGCGCACCTGCTCAAGGATGAAGTCCTGTTCAAAGTCGTTGCGCGGCGAGGCCAGAGTCTTGGCTCCCCCGGCAACGACGATCATGTCGGCGCGCTCGACGCCCTGCTTCTTGAGAAACTTCCGCACCGCCGTACTGATGCGGTGATCGAAGCAGCAGAGCACGGCAGCATCGGCGACGTAGGGACCGGCGGGCGAGTCGAAATGGAAAATCTTGCGCATAAGAGCCCCGCTAGGATTCTAACCTCACTTGCTGCCGTCAGTCGTGATCGTCGATGCCGGGAATTACCCCGCTGGACGGACGAATGCGTCCGTCACTACAAGACTTTCTATGCTCCCCGCTTAGTCTTCAAATCCGCCAGCAACTGCTCGATGCGGTCTTCTTTTTCCAGGGCGGCGAGGCGATTTTCCACGTCGTCGGCCAGGAGTTGGGCTTTGGCTTCGCCGATGGCTTCTTCGCGCGCCACTTTCTTTTTCATGCGGTCGAAGGTGGCGGACTTGCTGTTGGCGTCCATGCCGGACTGCGCGTCGGTGGCTTTTGATGCGGCGCGGGCGCGGCGGTGCTGCGCGATCAGCAGATCGGCTTTGGCATTGGCTTCGGCCAGTTTCTGATCGAGATTCCGCAGGGCAGACTTCAGATTCTCGACCTGCGCCTTCTGATCTTCGAGCTGTTGAGCGAAGTTCGCGCTCAGGTCGCGATAACTTTCCACGCGGAGCAGCGCGGCGCGGGCCAGGTCGTCTTGTTTCTTGTCGACGGCGAGCTCGGCCTTGTGCATCCATTCCTGAATTTTGTCGTCGTTTTCGAGTTTCTTTTTTTCCAGCAGATGCTGGTCGGCGATGGCGATGGCGACCTGCGTCTTGACCTGCAAGAGCTGGTTGTTCATGTCGAGGATGACTTGCTTGATCATCTTTTCGGGCTCTTCGGCTTTGTCGATCAGGTCGTTTAGGTTTGCCCGGACTAAGGTGGAAACACGCTCGAGTAATGCCATAAGGGACTCCTTTACTTCAGTTGTTGGTCGTTCGTCGTTGGTCGTTCGGTCTTTTGCTCCAGGCGCCGCCGACGAGCGAGATCGCAATATAGGCCGCGATTCCGACGGCGACCCAGACGCCCATGTGGCCGGTAGCGGCGCCCAGGGCCGCTCCCATGGCGGCTCCCAGGGCGACGGACAGGCCGAGTGATCTGGCGTGGTGAAGTTCTTCTGACACGGATACCTCCTAAATCAGTCGTTGGTCGATGGTCGTTGGTCGTTCGCGAGTTACAGGTCGCACCGGCGTTCCTTACGACTATCGACGAACGACCAACGACTGTCTTACTGCTTCTCCTCCGGCTTCGGTGCTTTGTCGCCGATCTGGCGGACTTTGCCTAACAGCTCTCCTAACGGCATGCCGCTGAGCGTTTCGAACAGCGCCGGCACCTGCGCCGCCATTTTTGTGATGTCCCCGGTGATCTTGTTCAGTCCGGCGGTGTCGCCGTTGCCGGTGGAAACAATGGTGATCTTGTCCACGTTGGCGAGCGGCGCGGCCAGCGCTTTTACGACTTCCGGCAAGCCGGTAAGCAGCTTGTCGAGGACGGCGGCCTGGTTGTACTCCTGGAATGCCGCGGCTTTTACGTTCATGGCTTTGGCTTCGGCCTCACCTTTCTTGAAGATGATTTCGGCCTCAGCTTCTCCTTGGGCACGAATCGCCGATGCGTGGCCTTCGGCTTCCGCGATCAGGCGCTGCTTTTCGGCGGCGGCCAGGGTTTCAATGCGCTGGCGCTCGATCTCCGCGCCTTTCAGTACGGTCGCGATCAGTTCTTTCTCGCGGCGATTGATTTCGGCATCCTGAACCTTGACCTGTCCTTCTTTTTCGACTTGCTGCACCTTAACGGTTTCGGTGGTCACCTGCTGCTGCATGACGGCGGTTTGAATGTCGTACGACTTGTCGGCCTGCGCCTGCTGCTTCTTCGTGACCTCGAGGTACTGCGCTTTCTTGACCTCGAGATCGCGTGTCGATTCGGCCTGCTTGGCTTGGGAGAGCGTCTCGGCCAACACGCGTTCCTGATCGGCCTGCGCCTTGGCGATCGCCGCTTCGCGCGTTGCCTGGGCGCGCTTGATGGCCGTATCGCGCTCGGCTTCAGCGGTGGCTACGTCGGCGTCGCGCTTGATGCGGGCAACGTCGGGCTTGCCCATGTTGGTGATGTATTCGTTCTTGTCGCGAACCTCTTTGATGGTGAACGAAATGACTTCGAGGCCCATCTTGTTCATGTCGTCGGCGCAGGTGCCGCGCATGCGATCGCCGACCATCTCGGGCTGCTTCACGATTTCTTCCACGGTGAGTTGTCCGATGATGCCGCGCAGATGGCCTTCCATCACCAGCCGGATCAGGCTCTCGCGCTCCTGATCGCTTTTGGTGAGGAATTGTTCGGCCGCGGTGAGGATCGACTCCTTGTCGGACTTCACCTTGATTTGAGCGACGGCCTCGACGGTGACGGCGACGCCCTGCTTGGTGTAGAGATCCTGCTGTGGGGCCACGTCGAACGACATCAGTTCGAGCGAAAGGTCGCGGCAGTTTTCGACCATCGGAAAGATGACCGTGCCATGTCCCTGGACCACGCGGGTTCCGCGAAAGCCATAAACAATCAGCGCTTCATGTGGTCCCGCTTTGCGGTATAAGCGGGCCAGCATGCTCATCAGGAACAAGGTCGCCAATACGACCAGCCCCGCGATGACCCAGATTTCTATTGCTATGCCGAACATATCGCCTCCTGAAAAACTTGTTGCCCTCAGCGGCTAAAGCCGCCTGTAATCAAAACTCTTGCGGCACGACTGAAGTCGTGCCCTTCCCAGCCACCCTCAGCTAGTGGCCCATGACCCGGTCGAGATCGTGCACGATGCGTTGCGGATCGTTGTGCCCGAGAAAAATGTCTCCGTTCGACGTCTTGATGTGGACGACCTGGTTGCACCAGACGTAAGCTCTGGTGCTGCCAATGCCGCGAATGCCGTAGCCGCGAATAAAGGCCCAAGGTTCGATCGAATAACTTACGATCGATTGCCTCGGAATCGAGCGCAGGCAGAAGCCGAGCATACAGACCTCGACTCCGTGGCGCAGGAAGCGATACTGGAACCCGCTCCACGCCATGGCGCCGACGCCCAGAGCGATGAGGCCGACCAGGATCGCCGCCCAGACGACCACTGTCGTCCGCGTCCGCGGCTGCGACAATGAGATCGCTGGGCCGATCAGCGCCAGCAGAAGCGGCAGAGTCCAGACCCGGCCGGCGTGTGATTCTTCCGCTAATACATCGTCCTGAAATGCGTCGGTCATAATTCGGCTCTTAATTCAGCACTGGGTCGCTTGCTCTTCGCCGTTCATCTCTTCCCACAGCCGTACATAGGCAATGCCTTTGTCGTAGCGCGTCACCACAACCTCCGCGCCCTTTTCGATCGCGCCGCCGTCTTCGCTGCGCGCGCCGCAGGTACGTCTTGTCCCGGCCTGCGAGTAGATGATTTCGCCCGTGCCGTTTTGGCGGATGGGCATCGAAGTTCGCCCCAGGACGCCAACCATCTCGTAGTCGGCGGAGTCCATGTTTTCCTCGTGCGAGATCAGCACGCGCGAGAGAAACAGGAAGACGATGGCGGCGCCGAACAGTCCGGCTGCGAGCGAGATCAGCAAGCCGAGCGCGAACCAAATGCTCGAGAAGCGCGTAATCAGAAAGCCGGTTCCACCAAACCAGGCGAGAAATGCGGTCAGCGTAACGAAGTTGAACGGCGAGACCGGCGATTGCTGCGTTGTATGCGCAGTCGCGCTGCTGCCCGTGCTTCCATGCGCCACCGGAGCGTGTCCCGCGCCAACATGTCCCGCGCCGACATGGCCGCCGCCATGCGGGAAGTGCGGCAGGTGGATATGCCAGCGCAATCCGCCGGCGATGAACGAAATCGCGCTCAGCAAGAATCCGACGGCGAAACAGATCAGATAAAAATCAGCCCATGTCATAAGTTTCGCCTCCTGGTTGCGGCGGGTGCGGAGCCGCTAGTGCGCCCACCTTCCGGCCGCAGCGCTTCGAACAGGCGGTCGGCGAGGCCGGGCGTGTTCAGAATTTCGCCGAGCAGCAGCAGGCAGCGCCGTGTGTCCTTGTCGCGCGCGACCTTGATCAGGACTTCGCTGACTTCGGGGTCGCTGGCGAAACGCTCCGAGCCTTGCAGCAGCCAGACGTCGAGCTGGCCTTCGGTGGTGCGCAGGTCGCTCACCAGTTCGGTGTGATAGCCCTCGGGGTCGTCGACCAGAAAGCCCGGATGCACCTTGAAAAAGCGCGCCAGCAGCGTGCGCGACGACTGCGTCATATGCGGACGCTTGCCACTCTCGATCTGCGAGAGATAGGACTGGCTGATGGCCTTGCCGGTCTCGGCCCGAATGCCCTTCATCAGCTCCTGCTGGGTGAGCGGGCGATTCAAGCCGCGGAGGGAGCCCTCGACTTCGCGGAGGTAGCGAATTTTTTCTCCCAGCGTCATATATGCCAAATCGCGATAATAATATCGCAATATGGAATATTGTCAAGAACTGGATTCAGCTTGTTTCCATGGACTTACGCACAGCTTTCCGGGAGTGGCGGAAGCGGCCAAAAGAAAAAGCCCCCGCCGAAGCGGAGGCTTGAACGGAAGAAGGTTGAGCGCTAAGCGAGCTGGTCTAATTCACCTGCAATGTCACCGGGATGTTGTGCGATGCTCCGGTGGCGGCGGCGCCGGAAACAGTGATGATGTAGTTTCCAGGCTGCGTTCCGCCGGAGGTGGTGGCGGTGTTGCTGGCTGATCCGCAACCGGGCTGCAACACGATGATGCCCGCGATCAGACAGAGGATGGCTGCGATCAGCCAGCGGCGGCGCTTGCGGCTGACGCCAATGCCCAGTCCGGCCAAACTCAGGCCTCCAATGGGGAGCCAGGTGGCGTAGAACGAGCCGTGGCGGAGCAGGCTGCCGGTGGTGATGGGGCGGGCGACGGTTGCGATGGTCATCACCGTGGATCCGCAGGCGGTGCCCGAAAGCGTGACCGTGGTGGGGTTGAAAGTGGGCGTGGTTGCAGTCACGATCGACGGGTTCGAGGTTTGGCTGGGAGTAATGGTGCCGCTGTAGCCGCCGAACCCAAGGCTGTAGGTCGTCGGACAATACGTGATCGTGAACTGGGGGTACGGAGTGGAGCCCGCAGTGGTGCTCTGGAACGAGGGCTGGACAGCAATCCCAAAGTCGACGACGTTCGCTATTTGCGAAAGCTGCGCCTGCGTGGGCCCGTAGTTGGCGCTGACACTGCCAGAGACGGCGATTGTCTGGAGGTTATCTTTGATGGGCGGGACCACGTTGACGGTAACCGCTCCGACGCCGCCGACAGCCAGGGTCGGGAAAGTGCAACTGTAGGTTGTGATCACCACTGCGGTGCAACTGCCCTCGCCGCCAGTGATGGTGGCGGTGGGTTGGGTCGTCAGACCGGTAGGCACGATGCCGTAAAAGGTCACGTTCGAAGCGATGTCGGGCCCGCCGTTGGTGATATCAAACGTGAACTTGACCGGAGTTCCGGACGGCACTGGGCTGGGCGTCGGACTGCTGGAATCCTGCGTTAGGGTGAGCGTGCTGCTGGCGCCAAATTTGGCGACAAAGGCGTCCGAGGGCCCGTTCAACTGCGGCTGGAACGCATTCGAAGTAACTGGGAAGGGCGGGGTCGAGGACTGCGAAGATTCGGTCGATCCGGCCACGTAGGTGGCATTGAAGGTATCGAGTGCGATTCCAGTACCCTGATCGAGCCCGCCGCCGCCGAGATAGTACACGTAATCGCCAACGGGATTCGCGGTTGTACCCCCCGAGGTGATCGAGATCAGAGCGACAAATGCGTCGCCGTTTCCGGCGTATGGGTTGGAGATCGCGTGCGCCGGAAAATCCGAGGAGTAGGTGGTTCCGGCTATGTGAACCGTCTGCATCGAATCCACCTGGATGGCTTGGCCAACATCGGAGCCACTGCCGCCCAAATAGGTGAAGTAGTTCACCGGATAAATCGACCCGGACTCATTAATGATCTGAACGAGGTAGGCGTCACCGTTCCCGCCATAGCCGGCGGTTTGAAACGGCGCCGCGCAGTTGCAAGTCCAGTTCGTCGAGAAGGTTGAGCCGGTGACGTAGGCGTTGCTGGAGGTGTCTACGGCGATCGCGTTGCCGGTATCGATGCCGTTCCCGCCGATATAGGTGGAGTACACGGGATCGGCGCCATATGCTCCCGTCTGCGGGTTGGTGTTGATTTTGGCGACGAAAGCGTCCGTGGCTGTCGGGTTGGTCAATAGACATGTGCCGTAGTTATTGGGCTCGTCAAGGCAGGTCTGCTGCGCATTGAAGAGCGGAAACGGCGCCTCGCCGTTCGGTCCCTTGGTCGGGAGCATATTTGTTGTGCCGGTGATGTACATGTTCTGGCCGCTATCGACGGCAATGCCGCCGCCCACATTTGCCGTTGTCGCTCCGGCGTAATTCCCACCGCCGAAGTAGGTGGAGTACAACATGCTGCCGGAACCGCTGCCATTGGGATTGATCTTGCTGGCAAAGAATTGGACGCTCCCGTTCGACGATGTCTGATAGCCATTGGGGTTCGCGGGGAAGCCGAGGGTGGCGTTGGCGACATTCGTCGAAGTGGTGTTACCGGTGACATAGGCGTTGCAAGTATTGGCGATGCAGGAGCTGTCGATGGCGAGTCCGGTCAGGTTGTCGGCGCCATTGCCGGCAAGGTAGGTGGAATACGTGAGACTGTACACCTGGCTGGTGAGGGTGAACTTACTGAGAAATCCGTGCGGTACGTTGGTGGTCCCTGGGGTCGTTAGGAATGCGTTGGTGGTGGTGGGAAAACTGGCCCCGGTGGCGGAGTTGGGCGAGGTGGTGGTTCCGGCAACGTAGATGTTCTGACTCTGGTCGACCGCGATTCCCGCCGGGATGTCGACTCCCGATCCGCCAAGATAGGTCGCGTACACCAACTGGGAGGTCGCCGTCGTGTTGAGCACCGCGATGAAAACGTTTGTCGCCGTGCTGGAGGTACAGTCGCCGGCTGTTATCCCCGGTTCGCCGAGACAGGGCTGGTACGGCGGGTTGGTGCTCGTGCTGGACGGTAAGGGGAAATCCGTTGAGGTGGTGGTGCCCGCAAGGTAAATGTAGCCGGCGCTGTCGACCGCGACCGACACCGCACCCTCGGTGCCGCTCCCGCCGATGTAGGTTAAATAGGTGAGGATGGGGTCGATGACGAGTTCGCGGCTATGGTCGTAATCTCCGATGGTGAAGCCGATTTTGTTATCCGCCAGTTGGCGAAAGCTTCCCGCGATCGCTTTTGCGGTGGCTCCAGATGCAGCTTCGGACTCGGTCGTGCTGGGCTGATAGACGCGCGGTGCGTGGAAGCGGACTTCTCCCTGGCTGGTGGAGAGAATCAGGTCGCCCGAATTCCCGGCATCGATACGCGCGGATGCGCCGGTGAAGCTCAACGCTATCTGGTTTGGGTCGGCGCCTGCGGCTACGCGAAAGTCGTATTCGAGCTGTCCTTGATTGCCGTAGTACACCAGGTCGACGCCCGGATATACGGCCTGATACTGCACGCGGGCAAACTGCGGAACATTATGACGCCACTTGGAAGAATCATTGCCAATAAAGTAGTTGCTTTTGCCGGGCAGAGGCGAAGCTCCGGAAACCAGAGCGGAAGGGTTGGCACCGGAGAGGCGCATCCGAATGACTGAAGGAGCCGTCGGCTGAGAACTGGGAGCGGCGTGCCGAAGTTGCAGCACCGCCTCGTCGGCCGTCAGAAACAGCCCGTATCCCGAGCCGCGCGCCAGGAACTTGACTTGAGGAGCGGTCTGACCCTGGTTTGGTTCGAAGAACAGCGGCAGGGACGACGTCAGCGACTTCACGGGAAGGGAGGGATGGACGGCAGGCTTGAGATCGCTTGCCCTGGAGGCGTGCCGGGCGGTCCCAAAATAAAACGCCACGCCCGCAGCGGCCAGCACGGCCACGGCCAGAAACGCGGCCTTCATCCCATTGCCTGTCTTTCTTTCTCTAGCCCAGTTTTCTGCAGCCGAACTTTCCGTTACTGAACGTCTCACCGAACCTCCTACCGACACAGGGCAATTCCGATTCACGAAGCTCCTCCGATTTCCCAATTTCGTGGGGTGAGAACAAGAGCGGCACACAAACACCGCTGCGGCTCGACGCCCTTAGGCAGCGGATGCGTACCTGTCACCAGAATACTGGGATTGAACCAAACAAATACTTTTACATTCAACAGATACGCTGTCAAGCCGGGCAGCCGGATCGGGCCGCTTAGTGAGAAGCCAAAAGACGGACAAATGGTTGTAAAGAAAAAGGTCTCAGGTCTCAGGTCTCAGGAAACCTTTTCCATTGACGGTTGGAAGCGATTGATCAGACCGTTCAGGATTCGGCCCAACTCCTCCGTCTGTGCTTCCAGGCTTTCGAACACTTGCAAGTCTATTATTCGAGGTCATCTAAGACCTGTCACCGGACTTTTTCAATTGGTCGATTTCTCGCCGCAGGCGTGCGTAGCGGCGGACGATTGTCCCCAAATAGGTGATGTGGATGATCCAGGTGACGGCGTAGGCGGCAAAAAGGTATGGATTTGCTTTCATCGCGCACTCCCGCGTGGATCCAATAGCGATTGCAGGGCATGAGCCTCATCGACCTCGCGCTGCAGTTTCTCCAGCCGGAAGCGCGACCAGCAGACCAGAAAGGCAAAGCAGGAAAATGCCAGCCAGTTGAGGAGCAGCACGTGCAACATGCGCGGATCGATCGATCCGCCGCCGCCCATGACCGGCTGCGGATGCTGCGTCCGGAAAAACCAGATGGAGAAGTAAACGAACGGCACGCACAACGCGCCCAGAACGGCTAGGGCGGCTGCCAGCAAGGGTGTTTCTCCGCTGGAGGAGAAGCGGCGTAGAAACAGATAGCTGACATAGATGAGCCACAGCACCAGGGTCGAAGTGAGGCGCATGTCCCAGGTCCACCAGATGCCCCAGACGGGACGCGCCCAGATGGGCCCCGTGATCAGCACCACGGTGCAGAAAACGACTCCCACTTCGGCCGTGACCAGCGCGACGATATCGACCGCCGGTTTGCGCTGGATCAGATAGAGAACCGAAGCTCCGAAGTTGATGAAGAAGAGGAGAAACGCCGTCCAGGCCGAAGGCACGTGGTAGTAGAAGATGCGCTGCACGCTGCCCATGGTCTGCTCGGTGGGCGCTCCGATCAGCGCCATATACAACGCGTAGACCAGCAGGATCGCGGTCAGCACGCCGAGGATCGGGAAGGCTTTTTTCATGGAGTGTTTATTCCGCGTTCAAGACCGTCTCAAACAACAGCAGGCAGACTGTAGTAAACACCAGATCGTAGGTCGCAAGCAACACGATCCAGAAGCGCGCGCCCTCGCCGTTGAGTATAGCGGTCGTGGCCTGCACCATGGCGAGAAGGGCTGGGATCGAGATGGGGAACAGCAGCAAGGGCAGCATGATCTCGCGGCTGCGCGTTCGCAGGGACATGGCGGCAAAAAAAGTCCCGTTCACGACCAGCGCCCACGTGCCAAGCGCCGCGACCAGCGCCAATTGCCAGACCGGACCGAGCGCCCGCAGCCGGTAAAACACGATGAACAGCGGAGTCATGAGCGTTTCCAGCACGGAGACGAAAATAAAATTGCCCATCACCTTCGCGACGAACAGCGAATTCGCAGGAGCGGGCGACACTCGGTACGCGTCCAGCACCTGGTTGCGAATTTCGCGCGCCCAGGTCTGATTCAGCGCCACCACCGCCGCGAACAGGAATGCCACCCAGACGAGCCCTCCGGCGATCTGGCGCGATTCCTCGGCGCTCGGGTCGAACGAGAAGCTGAACACGACCACCACCAGCAGGGAAAAAAACAGCATGGAGTTGATGGCGTCTTTCGAGCGCCACTCCAGGCGCAAGTCCTTGAGCAGCGTGACGCGAGTGATGCCGGTGGGGGAGTTCATTTCTTGTTTCCCCCGGCTTTATTTCCCCCGGTATTCATCTCGACGCTCTCCAATCGCTTCAAGTCGCGCGTGCGGTCGACAATCTTGCCGAATTCCATCCAGACGAACTCGTCGGCCGCGACTTCGAGCAGCGACGCCTGGTGCGTGACGATGAAGATCGTCGTGCCCCGGTCGCGGATACCGGCCAGCAGGCGCACCATATCGGTCGCGGAATGAAGATCCACATTCGAGAAGGGCTCGTCGAGCAAGAGGATTTTGGGGTCGTTTAGTAGAGCCCGCGCCAAGGACATTCGCTGTCTCATGCCTTGCGAATACTGGCCGACGGGGCGGACGAGTTCGGGATCGAGGCCAACCGCGCGGATGACCTCGGCGCAACGGGTGGGGCTGGTGATGCCGTAGAGCCGGGCAAAATATTCCAGGTTCTCCATCCCGCTCATCTCGTCATAGAGAAGAGAAGGATGCGCCATGTATCCGACCTGCTGGCAGATGTCGTGAAACTTGCTGGAGCCGAGAATCGAGAAGTGGCCGCTCGATGGGTGATTGAGTCCGGCCAGCGTGCGTAGCAGCGTGGTCTTGCCGGCGCCGTTATCGCCGAGAATGGCGTAGAGTTTTCCGCCGGAAAATTCCGCGGTAACGCCACGCAGCGCCGCGAAACGGCCAAACTGCTTGATCAGGTTCGTGACCGTGATGACGTTGACGGGGGCGGGCGCGGTTTCAGTCAAAGGAATAGGAAATGAAGGCTAATTTGCCATCCCGTTCGATCCGGAGCCCTGGTTCTGCGACATGCTCTTGCCGGGCTCGGCGGCCGGAGTAGCTCCCGGTTGCGTCGCATATTTTGACGCGCACTTGGCCTGCAATTGCTTGGCGTGGAAGACGCCGTCGTGCCCGAAGCTGCCATCGGCCAAAGCCTGCGAGTCGTCCTTAAAAGTGTCGGGAGGAGCTTCGGTCCCGGTATACGAAACAGGCAAGGTCAGGTCGTTTTCTTTCAGCATGAACTCCACACGGGTTCCGGAGCGCTTGATCGACCCCGGCACGACGTTCCCAGCCACGCGCAGGCGCTTGGAGTACGCGTCGTTGCCCATGCCGTTCAATTCTTTGATGGTGACGTAGTAGCTCTTGCTGTCCTGCACACCCGTGTAGGCGAGATAGCCCAGGGAAACCAGAATCAACACGGTCACCGAACCAAATTTCAGATATTTGCTGGTTTCGCTCGACATGAAACACCCCACCCCTGCCTAAAAACTCTACGCGCTGGCCGGGTGCGGGTCAAGACGCCTTGGGTCGCTCCTTGGGTCGCTCTTTGGGTCGCTCCACGGACAAGCTTGGATCTACGGAACGAATCACACTCCATTTACAATCGATCCAGCCCCATATTCGAACCGATAAAGGCAGGCCTGATTCCATGATCCATCCCTGGCACGACGTGACTCCCGGCAGCAAGCTGCCGCAGGAGTTCAACACCGTCATCGAGATTCCCTTCGGCTCAAGCGTGAAGTACGAACTGGACAAGACCAGCGGCCTTATCAAGCTGGACCGCATACTGTACTCGGCGGTCTACTACCCCGCTAATTACGGCTTTATTCCGCAAACTTTGGCCGAGGACGACGATA
>CAVZUP010000118.1:0-12654 GCA_963778255.1 uncultured Acidobacteriaceae bacterium | reverse complement strand
CAGGGAACTGTCCAGGGTGGAGCGGGCGGCGAGTTCCGGGTCGGCGTTGAAGTAGTCTTCAACCCCGTTCCGGAAAAGAATTTCGTATCCGAACACATTCTGCGAACGGTCAAAGATTGGCTGGCGTGCAACGAAGCGCTGCCCCGGCGAGGCGAGCGACGACGTCTCCGCGGTTTTCTCTCTGGCGGGAGCAGATTTCATGTCTTCTATATCGGCTCAAGTGGGACGAAACTTCAGACGAAAAGCTGTGGATTTTCGAGCAGGCTCTGGCACTTGCGTGCCATGCCACAGTCTATCGGCCCACTTTGGTAATGTCTTTATGTGGAAAACTTAAGGTATTCCCCACTTGCGTTGTTGGCGGTTTCATGAGTAACATCAAGGTGTTCCCAAATGGCCATGCTTCCAGGCTGGCTGTTCGCGCCAAGTACAACTCCGGGCGCCGAGTTTGAATCAAGTTTGAACATCGACAGTTTAGGCATTGTTCTCGAATAGCATCCAGCCGATGTGGGGTTCGGTCTGCCGGTAGCCGATGTGCAGTGCAAAGGCAGTGCGCTGCGCTTGCGCCACATCTTCTGACGTGCCGGCCGCAAGGGAAGACGAAACAATCGGGCCTGGAATCCAGGCCGGGATTTGACTTCGGGGATTTTACTTCTGAAGCTTAACAAGAGAAAAATATGAATGCAGGACCCGGACATTCCTCCGCAGGCGGAGGAAAACACAAACGGCGCCGTGGACGGCGTCCGCCAAGAAGAGGCGCGGGTGGCCCGATGGGGCGCGCACGCGAGAACCAGCAGGGAATTTTTACTGCTCCCATGGACCACAGCTACCGCGCCAATTTGAATGGCGACAACGGCAATAAGGGACCGCGGCGGCCAGGTTTTTCCGCCTCCTACCCGGTAGTCGATCCCGAACCCTTGCCGGCTCCACGAGAGGATGCGGCGTCGCGTGTTTTCGCTTTCGTCGAGGACCTGTTTTTCCTGAGCAAGATTCAGGCCACGGGCCAAAAGATGAATGTGAAGGTGGAGTTCGTGAAGAACGAGAAAGAACTCACCGAGCGCATGAAGAGCAACGGCGAGGAGAAACCTTCGCTGATCATCTTCGATCTGAACAACGCCAATGCCAAGCCTTTGTCGCTGATCCCGAAACTGAAAAGCAAGCTGAAGAAGGGCACTTCGATCATTGGATTTCTCTCGCACGTGCAGGGTGATCTAAAGCAGAAGGCGCACGAAGTGGGCTGTGACATGGTGCTGCCGCGTTCGGCCTTTTCACAGAATCTGCCGCAGTTGCTGCGCCGGCATGGCGCCATTGAAGAACTAGGCGGATAAAAGCAGAGGTTAGATTGCAGAGGTAACAGCCTTTGGCCGTTGCACTGCGGTCTGTACCCGTACGATGTCACCTCTGCAATCCGACCCCTGACCTCTGCCTTCTCCCTGATACAATTTCGCCGTGTTCTTTCGCAAGATTTTGATCATGATTGCGGCCGTGGTCATACCGGCTGCCGCGCAGCAGCCTCCGGCCAGCGTCCAGCAACCTCAAGTGAAAGTAAACGTCCTTAACGTGTGCGCGCCCTCCGCCGACGAGCAAAAGGAATTATCCTCGGCGCTGGGCAAAGTCCCGGGCAAGCCCGCCTTCAGTACGGATTACGAAGTATCCCGCGGACGTTCCACGCTCGACGCGAGTACTCCGATCCCCGGCATGCAGCCCTTGCCGCCCGGCACGACTTCGGTGGCCGACTGGGTAAGGGTCCGGCGCGAATTTCCCAGCGGCACGCTGTTCAGCAACGTCCAATACTCTTTCAGCGTGGACTCCAAGGACATGGTGGAGACGCTGGTCCTGCGCGTGCGCGAACCCAAGGATATGATCCAGGTTTCGATCGAGGACAGTGCCTCCGCGGTTGCTTCCGCGGCCGCGATGTTGTCCTCCAGCACACCGGTATCGCGGGTTCGACTGGAACGTTTTGGCAAGTCGTCGGTGGCGCTAGCCCGCTGCGGGGGAGGCGATGGGACTCCGGTAACGGATCAGTCCGCGTACGAACCCATTTTCCGCACCGCTTCATCGATCATGGATCGCTATCGCGACGCTCTAGGCGTGCGCAAAATGGTACCCGACGAATTGGTGCGCCTGGGCGTGGGCAGTAAGACCAAAACTTCGGCCAAGGCGGCCGCGAGCAGCAAGAAGAACCCATAGCACGCTGCGGGAAACTCGGGTTCGTATCAGGGCATCGCTTTAGCGATGCCGTAAGCTCTTCGGAATTAGGTGCCCCTTTAGGGGCTGCGGATGCAGCGGCGAGCCTGACTCATCGGCGCTCTGAAGCGAAATTTGTTTTTGAGAATCTATCTTAAATAGCACTGTTACGAACTTCTATGGACATACGCAATGTCGTGATCATGGGCTCCGGATGCGCCGGGCACACTGCCGCCCTCTACACGGGCCGCGCCAACCTCAAGCCGCTCGTAATCGAAGGCCATGAGCCGGGCGGACAACTATCGATGACCACGCTGGTGGAAAATTTTCCCGGCTTTCCCGAAGGCATCCAAGGGCCCGAACTTGTCGAGAACATCCGCAAGCAGGCCGAACGCTTCGGCGCCGAGTATCGCGTGGGCCACCTGCTCAAAGCCGATCTGAGCAAACATCCGCTCGAATTAACGGTCGGCAAGGAAACGATTCTGACCCGCGCGCTCATCATTGCCAGCGGAGCCTCCGCGCGCTGGCTCGGTCTGCCGAACGAGCAGGCGCTGATCGGCCACGGTGTTTCTTCTTGTGCGACGTGCGACGGCTTCTTTTTTTCGGGCAAGGAAATCGTAGTGATCGGCGGCGGCGATTCCGCCATGGAAGAAGCGACCTTCCTGACGCGCTTCGCCAGCAAAGTGACGCTCATCCATCGTCGCGAGCAGTTTCGCGCCTCGAAAATTATGCTCGATCGCGCCCGCGCAAATCCAAAGATCGCGTTTCTCACCGACACCGTGGTCGATGACGTTCTCGACGTCAGCAAGCATGAAGTCACCGCCCTGCGTTTGCGTAATCTGAAGAGCGGCGAATGCTGGGAGCTCTCCACCAGCGCGATGTTTCTGGGGATCGGCCACATTCCGAACGCCAAGGTTTTCGCCGGCCAGCTGGAAACCGATGCCGATGGCTACCTGATCACGCAGAAGAACGTCTTCACCAAAGTGCCAGGCGTGTTCGCCTGTGGCGACGTGCAAGACCGCCGCTACCGCCAAGCGATCACCGCCGCCGGATCCGGCTGCATGGCCGCGCTCGAAGTGGAGAAATATCTGGAAGAAGAAGGTCACTGAGGGTTCGTGCGGGGACGCTAACGAGTGTTAGCCAGCACCAGCCGCCGCGCGGTCGCTGGCAGCGTCTCACAAGCCGTCCGCAGCACCAGTCGCGGGGCTTTCTTCCGGATCTTCTCCAAGTGTGGTACGGTGCGCTTGGGATCGGCCTTGGCCGTCTCGCGCAAAAGCCAACCCAATCCCTTCTGCACCATATCGTCTTCATCCTGCAGCAATCGATTCGAGAGCCGCACGATTTCGGCAAAAAACTTCCGCTCGCGCGCTCCCCGGATCAGCGCCACACAAGCCGCGCGCCGCCGCCATGGATTCGGCGACTCCGCCCACTGAAAAACTTCGCGGCAACGCGCCGGCTCGGCGGCCACCATCGGCGCCAGCAGATAATGCGCCAGCGCGTCGTGGTCGGCCCAGCTGCTGACCCGGTCGAGCCAGGAGGCGAAGAGCTGGAATTCACGGTCGCCAAAATGTTTCGTTTGTTTCTCGAGCAGAAAGACAGCCATCACCTTCTCTTCGAGAACCTGTCCGGAGAAGAGTTGGTCGGCGACTTGCACCACGAAGTCCATTCCACGTTCGCGCGCAATGCTGCGCCGGAAGCTCACCGCGAATTGCCGAAGCTCGCCCGTGTACCAGCCGCGCGATTTCACTTCTTCCTTGAAAAAATGCTGCACTTCTTCCGAGTGCGATGTCGATCCGCCATCCTTCAGCACGCGCCGGATGTGGTCGGCAATGTAACTGGGCGTGACTTTGCTGTTGGTCACAATCTCCTCAGATAGCGGTGACAATGACAATGAGCCGTTCGCACGATCCGTGTGCGCAGAATGTTTCATGATAAAAGGATTCTCAATCCGAATGCTGTGACCCTATGTCACCGTAAGCTGTGACCGGGAGCCGCTTACTTTGCTGGAGCCGTGCCGCCCGTCCGCAAGGTCTTGTCATAGATCCAAAGCAGCGCAGCCGTGGCCACGCCCACGCCGGTCACCGCCCACCAGATGCGTTCCGGCTGATGCGTCACTTCGCCAAAGTGGTGGATGAGCATGCCTCCAAACTTGCCGGCAATGAGCGAGCCAATGCCAATGGGCAAGAACGCAAAGCCCATGTAGGTGCCCTGCTGCCCCGGAGGCGCTAGCCGCGAGACATACTCGTAATACCGCGGAGACTGTGTGATCTCGCCGAGGGCGACGATCATCAGTGCCGCAACCGCCGTCCAGACGTGCGGGTGCAACGCCAAAACCAGCCATGCCAGGGCTGTAATCAGAGTGCCAAGCGTGATCGCCGGGAGGGGAGCGATTCGTCGCGTCAGGGCATTTACCGCCACGGTAAGCGTGATTACGATCAGCGGGTCGGCAATCAGGATCAGTTCAGTGTTGGCCGAGGCGTTCACGTAGTCATGAATGTAAACAGGAAGAATCAGGTACTGCTGCCAGAACACAATCCAATAGCCGGAAAAGATAAGCAGGAACAGGACAAACCGTCCGTTGCCCAGCACGGTCAAGAAGTTGCGTCCCACTTGCGCTAGTGAAGCCGTGGGCTGCTCGCCGGATCGCCGGGGTTCGCGGAAAAAGATTAGAACGGCGATAAACATCAGGAATACACTCAGGGCGGCAAGGCGAAAGACGTTCTCGACGCGCATTCGCGAGTGGACCCAGCCCGCGAGAAACGGTCCCATGAAGCTGCCAATATTCACCAAGGTGTAGTAGATGGAGTAACCGATCGAACGGACATTCTCTTTCGAGCAGCGCGCCGTCGTGCCCACCACGCTCGGTTTGACCATGGCCACGCCCAAGGCAGGGAGGAACAGCACGGCCCCGACGAGCAGTCCGAGCGGGACGACGGAGCGCACCGGCGCCAGCCACGGGGCAGCGATGGAGCCGACCAGGAAGTAAGAGCAGCTCAAAATAAAGTACGCCAGCGAGAGGGCGCGCCGGAAACCGATGCGGTCGGCGACCGCACCTCCAAAGATCGCCATCACCCAGACGCCCGCTCCAAAGAAGCCGCCAAGACTAGTGGCCTGATCGACGGGGAACTGTAGCGCCTCATGCAGGTAACGTACGAGGACCGCAAAAACGGCATAGTAGGAAAGGCGTTCGAAAATCTCGCTGACGTTTGCCACCCAGAAGGGGCGTTCGAAGCCGGTGCGGATCTCGTGGAAACGTTCGGAAAAAGCCAATCGTCGCTCCTAATGGATCGTATGGCGCGGACCTGCCCTGAGCGTAGTCGAAGGGACCACTCGCCTGCGACCCGCCGCTAGAGCCCCAGTCGGTCGCGTAATAGCTCGGCTGTAATGCCCGCCACGCGAATCACTTTATTCCGGCTGGTCAAGCCGGATGCAATAGTAACGGACGAGCGCGGTACCTTCAAAAGTTTTGCGAAGAAATCGATGCAAGCTTCGTTGGCTTTACCGTCTACAGGAGGAGCGGTCAGGGCAAGCTTCAGCGCGTCGCCGACTTCGCCAGTAATGGCATTGTTCTTCGCGCGCGGGTGAACTTTGACCGCGAAGGTGGCCCCGTCAGCCGAATTTTTTATCGCTGCCATCGAAGTTGTAGAGCGGACACTCTTGTCCGCTGCTTTTGACGTTGCCGTTGATCTTGCTTATGACGATCAAGATCAACCCCAAAATCAAGAGCAGCGGACAAGAGTGTCCGCTCTACATTCTCTGGGGTTGAGCTCTTGCTCTCTCTCCGAAAATAGCCGTCCCCACGCGCACGCAGGCTGAGCCTTCCTCAATAGCAACCTCGAAGTCGTGCGACATCCCCATCGAGAGCACCGCGACGTTGATACTCGGCAGTGCGCGCCTGGCGATGCTGTTGCGAATCTCGCGAAGTTGCCGGAAATAGGGCCGCGAGCCCTCAGAATCTTCCGTGTAAGGAGGCACGGTCATCAATCCGCGGATCGCCAGATTCTTCCACTGCGGCGCGCCGATCAGAATCCGCTCCAGTTCATCCGACGCCGGCGCGATGCCGGTTTTTGCATCTTCGCCGCCCACGTTGATCTCGACGAGCACCGGTACCGTTTTGCCTGCGGCTTCGGCCGCTGCGTTTAACTTTTCGGCCAGCCTCACCGAGTCCAGCGAATCCACCGCGTCAAACAATTCCGCCGCCTTCGCCGCTTTGTTGGTTTGCAGATGGCCGATCAGGTGCCACTTGACGTCAGGCAGATCGCGCAAAGCTTCTACCTTGCTGGCAAATTCCTGCACCCGGTTCTCGCCGAAAATGCGCAGCCCGGCGGCGTAGGCTTCGCGGATGCTCGCGACCGGAAAAGTCTTGCTGACGCCCATCAGTGTGATTTCGTCCGCATTGCGGCCCGCGCGGCGAGCTGCGGCTGCGATCCGTTCCCGCACTCGGGCGATGTTTTCGGCAATGGACACTGACACGATTTAACCACAGAGGACACAGAGGGGCACGGAGGAAGGCAACAACAGAAGAAGTCAGAATGCAGAAGTGGCACCCGCCAATGCAGGTCTTCACCTCTGCGATCTGACCTCGAACTTCTGACCTCTAGCTTCTGACCTTACATAATTGCGGTCGGTGGCGCCGGATCTTCCGGCCTGCCGGCGTTCGCCAGCGGCACGCGGATCATCACAATCGCCAGCACGGCCAGCGCGCCGAGCGCGAGAAGAAACGGCGGAGTCCACTTAAACAGCGTCACATCGTAGCCAGAGCCCACCAGACCGGCAATGGCCAGTCCGCACAGCGCTTCGCCCGCGATTAGTCCCGACGCCGTCAGGACGCCGGCGTTCTCCACCCGCGCCTTCTGCGCATCGTTCAAGCCTCGGCGGTCGCGCAGCATGTCGGTGAGCCAGCGGATCACGCCTCCGAGAAAAATAGCAAAGGTCGTGCCCAACGGCAGATACATGCCGACCGCGAAGAGCATCACGCTCTTTACTTCAATCATGATCATCGCCAGTCCCAGCAGGATGCCCACGATCACGAGCGGCCAAGCCATGTCCCCGCCTACGATTCCTTTGGAGAGCATGGCCATCAATCCCGCCTGCGGGGCGGGCAGCGAAGGACTGCCGAAGTGATATGCCCGATCGAGGATCGCGATCGGGAAGAAAAGAACGAGTGATGCCACAACGATGCCGAAAAGATCTCCAATTTGCATCTTCGAAGGAGTTCCACCAAGAATGTGTCCGACCTTCAAGTCTTGCAGCATCTCACCCGCAACCGCTGACGAAACACAGACAACGGCAGCCACTCCAAGCACGGCCGCGACGCCGCCCGTGCCCGAGACTCCGAGCGCGACCATCAACAGCGCGGCAATGACCAGCGTGCAGAGCGTCAGTCCCGACACCGGATTATTCGACGAGCCGATCATGCCGACCAGGTTGCCGGAAACCGCCGCGAAGAAAAATCCCACGACGAGCATCACTCCAGCTGCGACCAGCGAGCCGGTCAGGATGGTGGAGGTCGACAGATTTCCCGCGCCGCTGATAAAGAAGTGATACAGCACAATCATGGCGACGAACACGACGGCGATCCCGGCGAAGACGGCCTTGGCCGGAAGGTCGCGCTCGGTGCGATTGGCAGCGGCGTGCGCAGCCGCCGACTTCTTTAAATCGGAGACGGCGCGCCCCATGCCCAGCGCCAACTGCTTGCGCATCTTGAAAAGCGTGTAGGATGCGCCGACCAGCATTCCGCCGACCGCAATCGGCCGCACAATTGAAAAGTAGATGGCCTGCGCCAGCAGCGGCCACGCGATGGATTGTCCCTCGGGCATCGACGCCTGAACGTAAGGACCGATGGTGAAGGTTAGGAGCGGAACCAGCAATCCCCACGCCAGCACGCCTCCAGCGAAGTTCAGCGCGGCGAGCCGGGGACCAATGATGTATCCCACGCCAAGGTAGGCGGGGCTGATATCGGGCGCCGTCATTAATGTGGCGCCGCCGGTAATCGTCGTAGCCACGTTGGGATTCGTGCTGGTGCGGAGCAGCAACTTCTTTCCTAGGGCGCTGATCTTTACCGGGAACGTGTTGCTGGGGTTGAAAACATTGACCGCCCCCAGCAGATACATAAAGGCGCCAAAGCCCATGTTGGCAAAAAGGATCTTGGCCGCTTTCGCTCCCTGCTGTCCGGCTTTGTGAATCTCTGATGCGGCAACGGACTCGGGAAACGGCAGGTCGGGATCCTCGACCATCACGCGGCGCAGCAGGGTCACGAACAGGATGCCCAGTGTGCCTCCGATCAACATCAAGGCTACCGATTTCCAATACTGGTCTTTATTGAGCCCCGGCCACAAGCCGGCCATCACGAACGCCGGAATGGTGAATATGGCGCCGGCCGCGACCGACTCGCCAATCGATCCCACGGTTCGCGCGATATTTTCTTCCAGCAGCGATCCCTTCATCAACCGCAGCAACGCCATCGAGATGACCGCCGCCGGATAGGTCGCGGCAATGGTCATTCCAGCTTTGAGTCCGAGGTATGCGTTGGCGGAGCCGAGCAGGGCGGTCAGGAACAGCCCGATCAGTACGGCCCGGAAGGTAAACTCCTTCATTTCCATTGTTTCCGGAACATAGGGGCGATGTTTGCGGGGAACTTCAGAATTCGCCGCAGGAGTGCTCATAGGGTCCTCGTAGCCAAAAGAAATTTAATTGCCGGTTCATATTAGCAGTGACGGCGCGCCTTGGCATCCCGAAAGGCGGCTTTACGAGCGCAGGGAGTAGCGTAAGAATGATCAATTGTACCGAGACCACGTCTTTTGTCGGCAACGTTGCATCTTAAGCAAATTAGAACGGGCCCTGTCAGGAGGTATATTGTGACTCCCCTTGACCAGTCCTCTTGGAGCCGGCTTTTCGAGGAATTCCACTGCCGTGGGTGCGGTGGACAAGAAGCCTACCGCTCGCGCCCGTGTGGTTTTTTTGAAAACTACGTGCTTCCATTCTTGCTGCTGCGAGCCGTGCGCTGCGATCGCTGCGCCCGCCGGAGCTATGTCTTCAGCACAGTCCCGACGCTCGAACGCGATCAGCCTGGGGACAAAGCTTCACAACGCCATCCACCGGACGGTTCGGACTCCGGTACTCGCGTTGCATAGGCCACGGACCGCAGCTATACTGACTTCGTCGAGTCTTGGCAAGCATCGTCCGCTTGCCGGGTGCGGAGGCCGTCTTCAGCAGTACTGGGTTTCGAATACGGGCTGCCCAGGACCAAGCGACGAACCATGGACTGCCACAGCACGATTTGGCGGGGCAACGGTTCGCTGGCTTAGCTGAGCGAATGGCTGCGGCTTTATTCTTCACTTTTTTCCCTGCCGATTGCCGTATCTGCGGTTCCCCCCTTCTTAGAGTCTCCCGGCTCCCCGTTTGCGAAACCTGTTTGCTCGGCCTTCGGCCGCTGCAGGGATCGTACTGCGCCGTTTGCGGAGAGGCGCTGCACTTTGCCGCTTATCTGGATCAACGGGAGGATCGACAAGCGACGGATCGAGGCGAACCGGATCGCGAAGAGCCGCGGTGTCTGCTCTGTCAGCGCGTGGATCCTCCATTTGAGCGGGCGGTTGCTTACGGCAGCTATGACGGTGGGTTGCGCGATCTGATTCACCTGCTCAAGTTCCAGCAGGTTCGTCCGGCGGCCGCAGTTCTCGGCCGCATGTTGGCCGAGACCATCGCGAACCTGGAACCGGCAATGCCTGTCGGCAGAGTCGCGGTCGTTCCCGTTCCGCTCTACCGTGGCAAGCAAGCGCAGCGCGGCTTCAACCAGGCGGAAACGATTGCGCGGAACGCATTGCAGCGGCTGTCGCGTCCGAAGAGATTTGAGCTGTGCACGGGAATGCTGCTGCGCCACCGCAATACCGAAAGCCAGATTGGCCTGACGAGTCATCAGCGGCGCGAGAACCTGCGCGGGGCTTTTGCGGTGAGTGATCCAACGCGAGTCTTGCGCCGCGACATCTTATTGGTGGATGATGTCTATACGACTGGAACCACGGCTTCCGAATGCGCGCGAGTGCTTCTCCGCGCGGGAGCAGCGCGCGTGTGGGTCGCGACCGTGGCTCGTACCTTGAAGCTGAAAAATTCCAATGTCTTCGTCCTGCCGCAAGATCAGCTGCAGGATCAGCCGGACGATGACAGTGGCAATGGCAACAGCAATGACGAGGGCACGGACGTTCGCCCGCGCGTGGCGGCTCACGGATAGGGAATCATGTCGTTGCGATTACACAATTTCGCGGGCAGCATTAGGTCGCACCTTCCGCTGTCGATGCTCGCCTCCGGCATGCACCAGGAAAACGATGGTCACGCGCTGCATCAGCCCGTGCTGGTGCTGAACGCTTCCTACGAGCCAATCAACGTCTGCGCCGCCCGCCGCGCTATTGTGCTTGTGCTGAAGGGCGTTGCCATGACCGAAGAAGAGAACGGACACTTCCTGCACGCCGCCCGCGTTGCCCTGCGCGTACCTTCGGTGATCCGTCTGCTGGAGTACCGCCGCATTCCGCACCAGTCGCGTGCTCTGTCGCGCAAGAACATCCTGCTGCGCGACCGCAACACCTGCCAGTATTGCAGCGCCACGCTTCCCGCCGGAGAACTTACGCTCGATCACGTGATTCCGCGTTCCCGCGGCGGCCTTTCCACCTGGGAGAACCTGGTCGCCTGCTGCCATCCCTGCAACCGCCGCAAAGGCAACCAGCTTCCGCACGAAGCCAACATGCGGCCCGCCCGCGAACCCCGCTCCTTCAATCTCCACACTTCGCGCCACATCATGCGTTTGATGGGGCACTCGGACGATAAGTGGAGAAAGTACCTGTTCTATTGAGAGCCAGGTTTCAAGGTTTCAGAGTTTCAAGGTTTCAAGAAGCGAAGCGCCGGGAGGTTAGGGATGGCGCGTTCTTATCGCGATTTACTGGTTTGGCAGAAGGCGAAGACCCTTGCTGTTCATACCTACAAGGCTACGGCAAATTTCCCTCGAGCCGAGACCTATGGTCTGACGTCCCAGATTCGACGGGCCGCGGTTTCCGTGGCATCGAACATTGCCGAAGGTCAAGGAAGATTGACTTCTGGCGAATTCCGTCACTTTCTGGGCCAGGCGCGAGGATCGTTGTTGGAAGCGGAAACACAGCTAGCGATTGCGCTCGATCTCGGTTTCCTGGAGCGGACCGCGTACGAAGCATTAGAGCAGGAATCGTGCCAAGTGCTCGGTCTGCTGGATCGACTGCTCAACTCCTTGATCAAGAAGACAGCCTGATGCGAAGGCTTTGCACCTTGAAACTCTGAAACTCTGAAACCTGGCTTCTACTGCGGTTTCGGTGGCTCAACCGGTTTCTGATTCGGCTCCGCCTTCTGTACTTCCTGCCCTTCATACGTGATCCGCGACTTAGATCCGAAGCGCCGGTAGTTGGTGTACTTGATGATCTCGCGGATCTTCACGTCTGACATGCTGAACTTGAGCGTGTCCTCGGCGCGTGTGTAAGTTGGGAACCAGTACTTGCCGTCAATCTGTTCCCGCCACGTAGTGAACTTGGGGAACAGGTTCTCGTTGCCCTTCTTCTTCTTGATATCGGGCACGGTCTTGCCATAAGTTTCGACGATCTGGAAGTCGTGATCGTCTACCCAGATTCGCCCCTGAAAATAACGCTTCTTGCCGATGATCTGTTTGGGCGCGACGTCGAAAACATACGTGCTCAGTTCATCCTGTTTCTGCTGGCCGACGTACAGGACGTCATATTCCCCGACTTCATCCGAGGTCAGCACGAACGGGAGACGGTTCTCGATATCGTCGAAATCTTCTTCGGTCATCATGATGCGCTGCAGCGTGGGCTGCGGCGCAAAGACCACGTTTTTGACCTTCTTCCCCTTGTCGTCGAAGGTCACGTCGAACACCTGCTGGTACATCCCATCTGGAGTGTCGCCGTCAAGCGTCATCACCTTGACGTCCTGCCGGAAAGTGTATTGGTCGCGCGCCTCCTTGAATTCTTTCTCTTTGGCGGCAAAGCGCTTGACGATCTCCTCGACCGTGATCCCCTTGGGCAGAGTCTTATCCAAAGGTCCTTCCTGCGCGCAAGCCATCTGGGGCGACAAGACGCTGGGCAGCAGGACGCTGAACCATGCGGCCAGAGAAAGAAGCAAAGGGAACATCCAACGCGCCGGTCGGGAGCGGAATCTCATAGGGCCTATTCTAACGAAAAGGGAGAACGGAAGAGTTAACGGCAGCTTCCACCCCCCAAAGCCGCCGTGCATACGGCTTGTCGCAGGGGGTGGAAGACTGCGGTTCTGCCTATTCCATTCGATGCGACAAGGCTCGGAAGGTTTGCCGGATTTACGTTTCTTTACTTTTCGCCGGCGGGTTCTTCATCGCCCGGGCCATCCCCCACTCCACCAATCCCGGAAACAACTGATACAGCTTGATTACCGGGATCATGGTCCAGGGCACAACCACTTCCCGCT
>CAVZUP010000117.1:0-4175 GCA_963778255.1 uncultured Acidobacteriaceae bacterium | reverse complement strand
GAACGTGTGCACAACATCACGTATTGCTCCCAGCGACTGAGCGGCAGCGCCGCCGATCCCTAAAAGAAGTAGAGTCGCGATGACCGTGTATTTGATGCGCTTCATTGGAACGTCCTTTCGCTAAGTAGTACCCAGTGTCCAGTACCCGGTGCCCGATATCGAGGACGCCGAGCCGGGGCAACTGGCAATTCAGGAACTTGTAGTTGCCGCCTGCGCGGCGCCTCCCAGAAAACTTCCAATCGTCTGGTCCAGTTGCGCCGCTTCGCCCGCGATGCCCTCCGCCAGCCGCTGCGCCAGTTCCGGGTCCCGGCTGCTGGAGAGTTGCCGCGCGCGTTCGGCGATCGTCGTCAGGGAAGCGCGCAATCCCACCGCAAGTTCCGACGAAATCTCCTGATGCTTTCTCTGGTCGTGCCGGATGCGTTCGATGTCGGTTTTGTCGGTGAGCACCAGTGTCGTGCCCATGAGACTGGCATCCTCGGCCAGGACCGGCGAGGCCGTCACCTCCCAAACATGATTTTCCCCGTCGCGGGTAAAGTAATTCAGCACCAGGCCGCGCACGGCAGCCTTGCCCGCTAGCGCCGGGGCAAGAGCCTGCTCGACGCTTGCTATCGAACTCGGGGCTGAGCCATCTCGCGGTGGCCGCAGCGTCGCGTTGCGGAAAAGATCGGCGACATGCAGTCCCACGGGCGAGGCAAATCCCAGGAGGGTCCGCGCCGCGGCGTTCGCTTGCCGCACCAGTCCGTTGGTGTTCAAGAACAGTACGCCGCAGGGAAGATTCGAAAGTATGGTGAAACTCAGCGTGTCGGAAGCTTTGGCCTTGCGGCGTTCCGCGAGTTGCAAGGCGTTGAGCTCGTGTTTTTGCTGCTTGAGTTGCTGAATGACCGCGTGATAGGCGTGTACGGGCAATCCCTCGGGCACAAGCGGAGCTTGCGGTAGCGATTCGAGCTCGGGTCCAAGATCTTTCCGCAGGCGCCGGATCGCGATTAATCCCACCGCGAACGCTGCCAAGGCAACAAACAGCAGCATCCCCATGCGCAGGACGATGGGATTGAGCAGCAGGCTCACAGCGCCCTCCAATACCAATGCAGGAGCCGGTTGCCGAACAGAAACGAAAGCAGACCCATGCCGCCGAGAAATACGCCAAACGGCATCTCGTAATAGCGGAGTGCCAGCCGCGCCGATTGCCAGGCGCGCCTCCGGGCGTCAGAGGGCACAATGCGTCGCGCCTCAATCCGGCGCAGGCGCTTGATCCAGACTGCGAGAACCGTACTCAGTCCGAACAGCGAACCGGCCAGCGATGCGGCAAAAATGGTTAATACGGTGAGCTTGGTTCCGAGAAACGCGCCCAGCATGGCCATCAGCTTAACGTCGCCGAATCCCATGCCTTCGACGCCACGAGCGCGCAGGTAAATCGCGGCCGCGCCGTAAAGAAACGAAGCGCCAACGGCGGCTCCAAGCAGGGAGTCTGAGAGGGACCACAATCGCCATGAAATTTCGCCGCGCATGGCGGTTGACACCAGGCCTGGGATGATTCGCGAAGCCAGGTCATTCACCGGAACCACCAGGCTGAAGGCAATGCCCAGGGCGAATCCGGGAAGCGTCAGCGCGTCGGGAAGAAGCTTCGTTTCGGCGTCGGTGAAGACCAAGCCGAGCAGCAGATAGCCGAGCACGATGCACTTCAGCGCCGCCAGCGTCAATCCAAAATGAAGGTAACAGCCGAGAAAAAGCACGCCCGTGAGCAGCTCGATCACCAGGTAGCGTGGCGAGATCGGTTTCTGGCAGGCGCGGCACTTGCCGCGAAGAATCAGCCAGCTCAATACGGGAAGATTGTGGTAGAGCGGGATCATGTCTCCGCAGTGCGGACACGCGGAGCGTGGCGCTATGACGGACTTGCCCCGCGGCAACCTGTAGATACAAACGTTCAGGAAGCTGCCAAAGCACAGCCCATACGCGAAGATCGCAACTGAAAGAAAAACTTCCACGTTAGCTAAGTGCCCAGTCTGCTTGGATTTAAATGATTATAAGCCGCCGCGTGCCGGGGCTTCTAAGTACGAAGGTCACTGTACCCCGGGCTGGGTGCAAGTCATTGGGAGGAAAAGAAAAGGTCGGCTACGCTACCCGGCTGATTTCCTGCCGTTGGGGTAAGAAGATCGAAAACACCGTACCGGTGGCGGGCCCGTCGGCGCGGCTGCGCACGCGAATCAACCCGCCGTGTTTCTGCACGATGCCGCGCGAGACCCACAATCCGAGCCCGGTCCCAGTGTCCTTTTTCGTGGTGTAAAAAGGCTCGAAAATCTGGCGCAGATTGGCGTGGGGGATCCCGCTGCCGTTGTCGGCCACCGTGATGCGGACTCCCTCCCTGCTGGTCGACCAGTCGCGGCCCCTGGCCACGCGAACTTGCAAACTGCCTCCGTTGGCCATGGCATCCACGGCATTCACAAGAAGATTCGCCAGCAACTGGCGCAGTTCGCCGGAATAGCCGCTGACTTGGCAGCGGTTGCGGTAGCGCCGGGTTACGCGAATCTGCCGGGTCTCCAGTTTGCGCGAATACAACTGCAGAATCTCGTCCATGATGGCGACTGGATCCATGGCTGCGGGCGATTTGGCATCGCGCACAAAGCCTAAGGTCTGCTGCGCCAGCCGGGCGACGCGGCCCACCTCCTGCTCGGCCTGGGTCAGATACTCCTCAGCGTGGCTGGAGTCGTGGCGCGCCAGATACAGCAGATTCACGACGGCCTCAAGCGGATTGTTGATCTCATGCGCGATGGAAGCGGCTAGCCGTCCGGCGGTGGCCAGCTTTTCGCTGCGGCGGATGGCCTCTTCCGACTGCTTCTCGGCGGAGATGTCACGTGCGATCGCCGACGCTCCCACGATTTCGCCCTGCGCGTTTCGCAGCGAGGATATGGAGAGCAGAACGGGGCAGCAGGTGCCGTCCTTACGCATGCGCTCGGTGCGATACGAAGCTACGTGCCCGCCGCTGTTGAGCAGCTGGCGGTTGCGTTCCACTTCGTCACGGCGTTCCGGCGGCGCCAGTTGCGCGACGGCCAGACCTGCGGCCTCTTCCGCCGTGTAACCATAGAGAATTTCGGCTGCGCGATTCCAGCTGGTGATGGTTCCGTCGGGACGAGCGCTGTAGATCGCGTCGCAGGAATATTCGACGATGGCGGCCATCTCGCGCCGCGTGCGATCGGCGCGGGATTCAGCCAGAGTTTTTTGCCGGGCCATGCTCCCGGCGAACACCGAGATGGCCAGGAAAACCGTCAACCGCTCCACATCAGCCCCGCGGTGGATGCTGAAACTGAAGTACGGTGGAACGGCAAAGAAATCCAGGCAAGCGGTGGAGAGAAGCGTGCAGAATACCGCAGGGCCAAAGCCCAGGAAACGCGCCGTGAAGAGCACGGCCGCCAGCAAAAGTACGAAGAGATGGCGGTGCAGCATGGCGGAAAAAGTCCAAAAGCTGAGCGCCACCCACACGGCGAGCGCAGCGCCTGCGTATTGCAGCAGCGCCGATTGCCGATTGCGGGCGATCCAGTCTCTCAGATTGTTTCCGATGCCAAACATTTCCGTAAGCGTTGCCGGCTCCAGCGGTTGATCGGTATTTGACCGAGCGGCGGAAGTGCCTTCGATGTCCGGAGAAAACTCTAGCAGCAGCCGGGGCGTCCGGCAACCGTCGGATCAAGATCAAATTCAAGAACAACGAACGGGAATGCCGGCCCCACAACCTCCCTTGCGCGCCAAACTGGTGCTTACTGGGGAACGTCCACCTTCTTGTGAGCTGCGGCTGGGTCGCGGTACAGCCATTTCGTTTTTTCGCAGTATTCGTAGAGTTCTTCGCGAAAACTGGGATGCGCGATCTCGATCAACGCTTGTGCCCGTTCGCGGATGGTTTTTCCATGCAAGAAAGCCACGCCGTATTCGGTTACGACGTAGCGCACCAGGCCACGCGAGGTTACTACTCCCGCGCCGGGGCTGAGCATGGGGACGATTCGTGAAATCCTCCCATTCTTGGCGGTGGACGAAATCGCAATGATCGGTTTGCCGCCGCGCGAGCGCGAAGCTCCGCGAAGGAAGTCGACCTGCCCGCCAATTTCACTATTGAACTGGGTTCCGACCGAATCCGAGCAAACCTGGCCGGTCAAGTGGATTGGGCGGATTGATGGCCACCATGTTGTCGT
>CAVZUP010000116.1:0-5722 GCA_963778255.1 uncultured Acidobacteriaceae bacterium | reverse complement strand
CTGTGGCGAATCTGAAGAAGCGCGATCCGTTTTACATCGAGCGCATGGATAAGACGGCGGGGAAGATCATCATCGACGGCAATTCGGCGGCGGCGCTGGGATGCATGTTTGCCGGGTGCACGGTGGTGACCTGGTATCCGATCACGCCTTCGTCTTCGCTGGTGGAGACGATGATCGAGTACATGAAGGAATACCGCATTGGACCGGATGGCAAGGCGACGTTTGCCATTGTGCAGGCCGAGGACGAACTGGCGGCAGTGGGCATGGTGATTGGCGCGGCGTGGGCGGGAGCGCGGTCGATGACGGCCACGGCCGGTCCGGGCGTGTCGCTGATGGCGGAGTTCACGGGGCTGGCGTATTACGTCGAGGTTCCGGCGGTGATCTGGAACATTCAGCGGGTGGGGCCATCGACTGGCTTGCCGACTCGCACGGCGCAGGGCGACATACTTTCGACGGCGTTTCTTAGCCACGGCGACACCAAGCACATCATGCTGTTTCCGAATTCCATGATCGAGTGCTTCACCATGGCGCAGGATGCGTTTGATTTGGCGGAGCGATTCCAGACGCCGGTGTTTGTCATGTCGGATCTTGATCTGGGGATGAATAACTGGATGTCGGATCCGTTTCCTTATCCGGAGAAGCCGATCGATCGTGGAAAAGTCTTGAGCAAGGAAGATCTCGAGAGGTTGGGCGGTTTTGCCCGATACAAGGATGTGGATGGCGATGGCGTTGGGTATCGAACGCTGCCAGGGACGGATCATCCGGCGGCGGCTTATTTTGCTCGCGGCAGCGGACACAATGAGAGGGGACAGTACAGCGAGCGTCCCGACGATTTCGAACGCAACATGGAGCGCATCGCCAAGAAGTTTGAGACGGCGCGATCATTTGTGCCGCGTCCGGAACTGATGGGCAGCGGCAAGGCCAAGGTTGGGATTCTGGCTTATGGCACTTCGCACTGGGCGATCCTCGAGTCGCGCGATCAGTTGGCCAGAGACCACAAGCTGGAAACGGACTATCTGCGGGTGCGGTCGTATCCGTTTACGCGCGAGGTGCACGAGTTCATCGAGCGGCACGAGCACGTGTATGTCGTCGAGCAGAATCGCGATGGGCAGATGGCTAGCCTGTTGAAGCTTGACATCAAGGCGGAGTTGACGCCGCGTTTGCGGTCGATCTGCCATATCCACGGATTGTCGATTGACGCGCGGTCGGTGACCGACGAACTGATGACGATGGAGGGCAAGTAACATGGGGACGACCACGACTAACACGCCGACGCCTGCTCCTGCGCCGAAGACGAATCGGATTGGACTGCAAGTCCTCGATTATCGCGGCGGCAAGACCACGCTTTGCGCCGGGTGCGGACATAACGCGATTTCCGAGCGGATTATCGATGCGATGTATGAGATGGGCGTGCCTCCCGAGCGCGTGGCCAAGTTCAGCGGGATCGGATGCTCGTCGAAGAGTCCGGCGTATTTCATGAACCGGTCGCACAGCTTTAACTCCGTGCACGGGCGCATGCCTTCGGTGGCCACGGGAGCGATGCTGGCGAACAAGGATTTGATTGCGCTGGGCGTGACCGGCGATGGCGACACGGTTTCGATTGGTGCCGGGCAGTTTGTCCACCTAATGCGGCGGAATCTGCCGATCATTTACATCATCGAGGACAACGGCGTTTATGGGCTGACGAAAGGGCAGTTTTCGGCTACGGCTGATCTGGGATCGACGCTGAAGAGTGGCGTGGTGAATGATCTGCCTCCCGTTGATACGTGTGCCATGGCGATTCAGTTGGGCGCTACGTTTGTGGGGCGGTCGTTTTCGGGCGACAAACGGCAGCTTCACACCATGCTGAAGGCGGCGATTGCTCACAACGGGACGGTGATGCTGGATGTGGTTTCTCCTTGCGTGACGTTTAACGATCACGAAGGGTCGACGAAGTCTTACAAATACATGCAGGCGCATGAAGAGGCGCTGCATGAGGTGAGCTTTGTACCGTCGTTTGAGGAAATCAACGTGGATTACGATCCGGGGACTACGTTTGAAGTTACGATGCACGACGGATCGAGCCTGCGGCTGCGGAAGCTGGAGCAGGAGTACGATCCGACGGATAAGATTCAGGCGGTGCAGCGGCTGATGCAGTCGCACGCCAAGGGCGAGGTGCTGACGGGCGTGTTCTACATCAATGCCAAGGCGCCTAGCTTTATCGACATGCTCAACGTTACGGATCAGCCGCTGGCAACTCTGCCGGAGTCGGTGACGCGTCCGAGCCGGGAAGTGCTGGCGGAGTGCATGGCGGAGCTGATGTAGATTCTCTTTGAGGTACGAAATTCGAGCCGGTCCCGCTGGGGACCGGCTCGTGTTGTTTAGGGGATTAGTTGCGGTGGTAGATATCCAGCTCGGCTCGCACGGGGCAGAGCCCGTCACCACACTTGTTACATCGTTATTACTACTCGGAAACGGGCTTTGCCGCTGATCATCTGGGCGTAGGCTTCGGCGGCTTTTTCCAGCGGGTATTTTTCGATCATGGGACGGACTCCGGAGAGGGCGCTGAACTGCATGGTGTCTTCGGAATCGGTGGGGATTCCGGAGGCCCATCCCTGGAGCGCTTTGCGGCCTTGAATTAACTGAATGGGCGTGACGGTGATGGGATCCATGCTGGCGCCTACGACGACGAACTTACCGTTGACCGAGAGACCGTTGAAGAGTGCGGACATGGATTTGGAATCGGGCGCGGTGGCCAGAATTACTTTTGCGCCGCCGACTTTCTGCAGTTCTCCTACAGGATCGCCGGCGGCGGTGTCGACGTAGTGATGGGCTCCTAGCTTGCGCGCCAGCGCTTCTTTGTCTTTGCCGCGGCCGATGGCGAAGGTGCGGAAGCCCATCTGGCGGGCGTATTGGATGCCGAGGTGGCCGAGTCCGCCGATGCCTTGCACGGCTACGAGATCGCCGGCGCGGGCTCCGGAGTTGCGCAGGGCGTTGAAGACCGTGATGCCGGCGCAGAGCAAGGGCGCGGCTTCGGCGGCGGAGAGTTCTTCGGGGATGGCGGCTACGGCCTCGGCGGGCACGACGATGTATTCCTGGTAGCCGCCGTCCTGGCTGATGCCGGTGATTTTCTCGTTTACGCAATTTATGAAGTCGCCGCGGCGGCAGGGATCGCAGGTGAAGCAATGGCCGCCGTGCCATCCGACGCCGACGCGCTGGCCGGGCTGCCAATTGGTGACGTCGGCGCCGAGGGCGTCGATGCGGCCGGCGATTTCGTGTCCGGGGATGCGGGGATACTGGATGCCGGGCCAATGGCCTTCTTTGACCAGCGCGTCGCTGTGACAGATGCCACAGGCTTCGACTTTAATGCGGACCTGGTTTCTAGCGGGCTCCGGAATGTTTTTTTCTATGAGCTCGAAATTGGCGCCGGGTTTGGGGACTTGGACAGCTTTCATCTTGGGCATGGTCTCTTCCTCATCAAGTTAGTGGATTGTAATGGCGTATGGAATGTGCACGCAAAAGAATAGATGTGCGAGGAGATGGTAAGGACTCAGGCTTCAGCGGTTCTCTTGGATGTCAGACCGGCTGCGGGTCGCCGGACTTCGGTCGTCCCTACGGGACTCGAATCGTCTTCCGGGCGATCCCAGCGCTGAAGCGCTGGGCTAAGCTCGGTGGCCCCTCCGGGGCACACATCGTTTTCCTCTCCGAGTTTCTCTTTGAATTCCTCTCCGAGTCCCTCTGCGAAAAGCCGAGTTTCTTTAGCCCCAAACGGTTAGTCAGTTCTCTTCTTCTGCAGCTCTCCTTCGAAGGAATGTTCGGGGCTGTGGCCGGGCTCGGGGAAATCGCTGTCGGCACCGTCCTGCATGGGGTCGGGGTTGCGGTGGCCGAGTTGATCGCGCATCGAGTTGTTGCCTTGTTGGGTACGCTCGTCGGGTTCCTGAGAACCCTTTCCGCGGTCGGAATCGTTGAGAAGATGGTCGCTGACGCTTTTCGGCATGGGCAGGCCTCGGGTGGTGCGTGCGATTATTAAAGATAAGTACAGGATCAGGCTACGCCGAATGGACGTAGCGGGCAATATCCTGCGTGTTTGTTTGCAGTTGTAAGTTGCTGTAATCGTTACCATACGTAAAATTCATAGTCAGTTAACCCGCTCTTGAATCTACAATGGAACATGGTCAGCAATATTCGTAAACACTATCTCTTCGCCAGTGACTTCGATCAGACGTTAACCTTTAACGACACGGGATACGTGCTGAGCGAGGTGCTGGGTATATCGGTCAAGGAATTCGAGCGCAAGGCCAAGGGCATGGCGAAGCTGAACCTGGTTCAGCAGGGCGCCGAACTTTCTTATCTGCTCTTGCACGATCCCGAGTTTCATTCGCGAGTGCGGCGCGAGCACCTTTTCGAAGTGGGCAAGCGCATCCGGCTCAAGGAAAACATCAAGCAGATCTACGAGATCCTCGACCAGCGGATCGAGGGATTCCACTTTGATTTTTATGTGCTGTCGGCGTCGCCGGTGGAAGTGATCCAGTCGGCGCTGGAGGGGATTGTGCCGGAGGACCACATCTTCGGCACCGAGTTCAAGTACACCGCATCGGGTGAGATCGATAGCCTGGTGCGGGCCACGGCCGGCTATGGAAAAGTAACGCGGCTGGATCAACTGGAAAAAGATCTGGGGATTCCGGCGGATCACATCGTCTATGTGGGCGACGGAAGTTCGGATATTCACGTCATGCTGCATGTGAACCGGCGCGACGGTTTCACGATTGCGGTATCGGAATCGAAACTGGTGGCGCAGATCGCCAAGCGGACGGTGCTCGGCGACAACGCGCTGGCGACGCTGGTGCCGATTCTGGAGGAGATTGCGGGCTGGCAGCGGTCGCAGATACGCCAGCTGTTTGAATCTTACGGCTTCCTGATTCAGGGATGGGAGAGCGTGCAGACCGATTGGGTTACGCTGCGGCCGAGCGGACTCGCGGCGGAGAAGATGACCGCGGCGGATGTGATCTGAAGTGTCATTCGGGGTGGTGGCTGATCCCACCCTTGCGCGCAGAACGCACCCTCGGGATCATCCCTCTCATCGTCTACGATTCGTGCAACTAAATTTCCTCTAGTGGGTTCTTACTGGCGTGGGAGTTCTTTGCCCGCACGATTTCCCTTGGGGGACTCTATGAGGCTTTTCCGCATTCTTGTTGTGGCCTTAACTTGCATTTCTTTCTTCCAATTGTGCGCGGCGCAGCAGCACAACTGGGTTCCTAAGAGTATGGACGCCCTGCGGCAGGGCGCGTCTTCGAAGACGGAGTTCACGCTGGACCATTCCATGCTGGTGTTTGCCGCCAAGATGGATCCGAACAACGAGGATCTGCAGCGGGTGATTGCCGGCGTGAATGCGGTTTCGGTGCACAGCTACCATTTTCCGGCAACCTGGACTTTCGATCCGGCGGCTTTGAGCGCGGTGAAAGATGAGTACAAGGCGGCGGGCTGGCAACAGCTGATGAACAAGCAGGAGAAAGACGGCGCGGGCGTCACGGATGTGTGGGTTCATCTGGAGAATTTTGCCATCAGTGATGTTGCGGTGCTGGTGGCCAAGACGAACGAAGTGGATCTGATCGTGGTTTCAGGGTCGATCAGTCCGATTGACCTGTCGCATCTGGGCGGACATTTCGGTATCCCCAAGATTGAGGGCGGCGTTGTGCTGCCCAAGGGCGAGGCGCATCCGTAGTTTTTCGTAGCATGATGCGTC
>CAVZUP010000115.1:0-21081 GCA_963778255.1 uncultured Acidobacteriaceae bacterium | reverse complement strand
GGTGCGTCGTTGACGATTGCGCAGTACATCCTGCCTCATTTGTTGGGAGCGTTCCAGCAGCACCATCCCCAGGTCCGGCCTCACGTCATCACGTGCAATACAGAGCACGTTCTGGAAGCATTAGTGGCGCGCGAAGTATCAATAGGATTTATTGAGGGCCCGGCCCTGCGCCGAGACGTGCATATCGAAACCTTCCTCGAAGATGAGATTGTTCTGATGGTGCCGCCCGCTCACGAATGGAGCGAACGCGGCTTTATTGAGCCTGAGGAATTGAAGCACGAGCGGCTGATCATGCGGGAGCGCGGCTCAGGGACGCGCCGTGTCGTCGAAAGGGCTTTACAGACGGGCGGCGTCAAGGCTAAGCACCTGAACCTGGCGATGGAACTCGATTCCACCGAAGGCATCATTACGGCCGTTGAGGCTGGCCTTGGGATCGGATTTGCATCGCTCTGGTCGATGAGCAAAGGGCTCCAGCTTGGTTCGATTCGAGTTGTGCCAATCCATGGAGTGCGGATTACACGGCCACTCCGGGTCGCGTATTCCCTGGGCCAGGAACCGCAAGGGGTTACATTGGCATTCCTTCATTTCTTGCGATCTCGCCACGATGTGATAGGCCCACCTCGGTCAAAGAACCGTTCCATCGTCTAAACTGCTTCCGCCCAACGACAATGCACCCATGACTCGTTAGCTCGCCACAGCATCGTCAAGCGATAAGCCGCGCGCATGAGCAATAAGAATTACTGCTTGGACAGGCAGTTACCGGTGCAGCGACACTGAAGCTTGACGAACACCAAGAACATCTTCTTTGTCGGCCTTGTCGTCGCTGCTAGTGGCCTCATTTCGACTCCTTTGGCACTCCTGGCCGGGCTGATCTACGGTATGTCGTTCTCCCACCCTTATCACCTCGATGCTAAGAAGCTGTCCGCATTCCTCTTGCAGGCATCCATAGTTGGCTTGGGTTTCGGAATGAACCTGCACGAGGTTGTACGCGCGGGCAGGTCCGGGTTCGCATACACCGCGCTCAGCATAAGCTTTGCCATGCTCCTCGGTCTTGCAATTGGACGATTGTTCAAGGTGCAACACATACCGTCGCTTCTGATCAGCGCGGGCACCGCCATCTGCGGCGGAAGCGCGATTGCCGCCGTTGGGCCAGTCGTGAACGCTGGAGAAGAGGAAATGGCCGTCTCGCTCGGGACCGTCTTCCTTCTGAATTCGGTCGCCTTGTTTCTCTTTCCGGTCGTCGGTTACGCTCTTCACCTCACACAATCTCAATTCGGATTGTGGTCCGCCCTAGCCATTCACGACACCAGTTCGGTGGTAGGCGCAACCGCAAAATACGGTTCCCAAGCGCTGATGATCGGGACCACGATCAAGCTGGCCAGAGCGCTGTGGATTGTTCCCGTAGCATTTGCAGTGGCCATCCTGAAGAAGAGCAAGTCCCGGATCAAGTGGCCTTGGTTTATCTTGCTCTTTTGCCTTGCCGCGGTTGCTGGCACTTATCTTCCGTTGTTCGGCCCGCTCTATCCAAAACTCAGCACTCTAGGAAAGACTGGGTTAACGGTTACTCTCTATCTGATCGGTACAGGGATTTCAAAATCAACATTGAAACAAGTGGGCGTGCGTCCTCTACTGCAAGGAATCTTGCTTTGGGCAGTTGTGGCGATATCTTCTCTTGCTCTCATTCGCCTCGGGCTCATCTCAATCTGACCGGATCCCTAAGGCGGAACTGATAATGCCTTGCGGGTCGGGCAATCAAGAATTGATAATGTGCTGAGAACTTAAATGAACTTCCCGGTCAAAAATCGCAGTGTTGTCCTGATCGCCGCCATCATGCTGCTGATATTGGTTTCCGGCGTCTTTGCTTTTCAGGCAAGCTTGATACCTGCTTCGCAGCTGATCAACCCGGAAGACCTCGTCAAAATCCTTCAGTCCTCCAAGGGCGAAAAGCCGCTGATGATCCAGGTCGGCTCCCACGTTCTGTACGAGCAGGCACATATTCCCGGGTCCGAGTACATCGGTCCTGGTTCCAGCGAGATCGGCCTCCAGCAACTGCGCGCGCGCGTTCAACCTCTGCCCAGGAAAAAGTCCGTCGTTATTTATTGCGGTTGTTGCCCCTGGAGCCATTGTCCGAACGTCAAGCCTGCCGACGACGCGCTGCGCGCAATGGGCTTCACCAACGTCAAGGTGCTTTACATCGCCGACAATTTTGGCTCCGATTGGGTGAATAAGGGCTATCCAGTTGCCAAGGGAGAGTAGTCTCTGCACTCGATACTTCGGAAGGGAATCCTGATAGGCATCGCGGCGATCACCATCGTCGCTGGACTCTATTTCGTCGCCCGCCATCACGGGCGGCCTGGCATCGGCGCCACAATTACCGAACAGCACCCTGTAGCTCCTGACTTTTCTCTTCCGCAGTTGAATGGACAGCAACTCCATCTTTCGGACTACCGGGGTAGTGTGCTTTTGCTGGACTTCTGGGCAACCTGGTGCGATCCCTGCCGGGAAGAAATCCCGCATTTTGTGGAATTGCAGAACAAGTATCGAGATCAGGGCCTGCAGATTGTTGGCGTTTCCATGGACGATAGTCCTGAATCCGTCCGCGACTTCTACCGGCAGTTCAAGGTGAACTATCCGGTAGTGATGGGCAACGCCGCGACTGGCGAACTTTACGGAGGAGTTCTGGGATTACCGATCGCTTTCCTGATAGGCCGGGATGGCCGTATCTATTCCAAACACATTGGCGCTACCGACATCGCGGTCTTTGAAAGGGAAATCACAATTTTGCTGCGCACGAAATGAAATCCCAGCACACCAAGGCCACTGGAGACTTAACGCCGTTCCTAGCTGTTGTTCTTGGATAGGGCGCTCTCATACTGCTGCAATAGTTCCTTTCGCAGCCTGCTCGCCGTAGCACGATCCGGCGCTTGACTCGGCAACCGCCGGCAATCGTTGATCGTGGCTTCCAAACTCGCAAGAAATGCCCTGCAGGGACCACAACCTTCCAGGTGCTTCTCCAGTTCGTCGCACAAGGAGTCGTCGAGCTGCTCGTCCAAATAGTTCGAGAGTTCCGCGAACATCGCCTTACAACGAGGAGGTCTGGATTTCTCCGTGGCCGCAACCCGCGAAGCGACAGATTCGATCTTCCGTCCGAGGCGTGGTTTCCGTGTCTTCATCAATTCCTTGCGAACAAACAGCCTCGCCCGGTGCAGACGCACGCGAATCGTTCCTGAGCGCAGGCCCGTGATCTCCGCAACCTCTTCGTCCGTGAGTCCTTCCATGTCTCGCAGGACCACGACGATACGATACTGCGCCGGCAGTCTCTGAATTGCCTCGCGCAACCGCTCCGCCTCTTCGCTTCGGATCGCGAACATTTCCGGATTGACGCTGCCCTCGGCACTCAGTGTCTCCAGTTCTTTGCGATCGGGCATGAGTTCTTCAAGAGACAGCTCCTGTTTCGGAGCGAACTTGCTTCTGCGACGGCTCATCAGGCACCGGTTTTTTGCGACCTTATAAAGCCACACGACGAGCGCCTTCGGACTTTCGAACTTGGGCAGATAGGGAACAGACTTCACGAGCACCTCTTGCATGGTGTCCTCGGCGTCCTCACGCTGGCCGCAAACGCGCATGCTAAAAGAGAACACGGTATTTTGGAGTAGAGCCAGGGCCTGCTCCAAAGCGGCTTCGTCACCCTGTCGCAAGAGTTGGACTGCTAATTCGATGTCAGAACGCATCGCGTTGAATGTAGCACCTGTCACATGGCCACGGTAAGCGCGGACGATCTCAAATCCTCACCTGAATTCACCGCCTGCAACAACTGAAAATACCAGTACCCAAACAAAGGGACTTTGAGCAGGCTGAAATCGCTAGTTTATTGGCTAAATTGTGGTAAGTACCGTCTTAGCTGTTGTTTGCACAATGCACAAGCCCTCGATTTGCCGTGAGCACGGCAAAGAGTGTGGGAGAGGACAAAACCAGAAGAAAACTTATAAGTCATTTACTTTCAATTGATGGCGACCCCGGAGGGAGTCGAACCCCCAACCCTCAGCTCCGAAGGCTGATGCTCTATCCAATTGAGCTACGGGGCCGTCCGCCGGACGCCGTGTCGCGGTGAACCGGCGAAGTCGATTCTACACCGCGGACGGCCTGGAATCACCTCGGAGCGCACGCGGAAATCCACGCTGCGTTGTACCATCGAAATGCATGTCTTTTGCGTCTGATCTTGCGTCCAATCTTGCGTCCAATTTTGTGCCCAATCCGGTGACCCACACCAGTTCTCGCCTGCTGGAGTTCGAGACGCTGCGCGACTTGCTGTCCGGCTACGCCTCTTCGCCCCTGGGCCAGCGCCGCATTGCGGAGCTTGTGCCTTCACTCGACAACGCCTGGATTGAGACGCAGCAGCAGCTCACCACCGAAATTCGCGAATATCGCCGGGTGGGCGGGCGCTTCGAATTTGCCGGACTGCCCGAAGTCCGAAAGCTGATCGAGAAATCCCGCATCGCCGGGGCTGCGCTTGAGACCGGCGAGATTCGCGACATTGTTCTCGTCGCCGACCGCGGCGCCGAGTGGCGCGAAATTGTGCGTCAGCCTCCGGCGGCGATGCGCTCCGATTGGGCCGCCGTTCATGCGCTCTCCGCCGGCATTCAGGATTTCACCGCCTTTCTGCGCTTGTTCCGCAACAAGATTCTGCCCGATGGAACGCTCGACGATCACGCTTCTCCCGAACTCAGCCGCATTCGCCGCGAGATCGAAAAGCAGAAACGGCAGATTCAGGAATCTTTGCGCGGCTGCCTGCGGAAACTCGCCGAAGGCGGCACGGTGCAGGACGAACTGATCACCATCCGCGGCGAGCGTTTTGTGATTCCCGTGAAAGTCGAACAGAAACGCCGCGTGCAGGGCGTGGTGCACGGAGCCAGCTCCAGTGGACAGACGGTTTTTGTCGAGCCGCTCGAAACTATCGAGCAGAACAATGAGCTGGTCCGACTGCTCGATGAAGAGCAAGCCGAGGTGCACCGCGTCCTTTTGGAGATGACGCGACAAATCGGAGAAAACGCCGAGGCGATTCTGGCCGCCGCCGAAACCCTGGCGGAACTGGAACTCCAATTCGCCAAGGCCCGCTTCGCCGAAGACTACAACTGCGTGGCCGTCACTTTGTCTGCCACTTCGGGCCAAGATCGCTTGCTGCTGCACCGCGCCCGCCATCCACTGCTCGAGCGCAATCTGAAACTGAAGAACGCGAAAATCGTCCCCATCACCATCGAGCTCGAGGGCGAGCGCCGCCAGTTGGTGATCACCGGACCAAACACCGGCGGCAAGACAGTCTGCCTGAAAACGCTGGGGCTGCTTGCGTTGATGGCGCAGGCTGGAATTCCCGTGCCCGCGGACCGCGCCGAGATGCCGGTGTTCAACGCGATTCTGGCCGACATCGGCGACTATCAATCGATTGAGCAGAATCTCTCGACGTTTTCGGCGCACGTCACGAACATCGATTTCATCTCGCGCACCGCGACCGCGAATTCGCTGGTGCTGCTCGACGAGCTGGGGTCGGCGACCGATCCCGAAGAAGGCGCGGCGCTGGCGGTGGCCATCGCCGAGCATTTCCGCAAAGCCGGATGCATGATTGTGATCTCGACGCACCACACTTCGCTCAAGGTTTATGGCGCGAATACGCCCGGCGTGATCAACGCCTCGGTGGGCTTCGACGAAGCCACGCTGCAGCCGACTTATGAGCTGAAGATTGGCGTGCCCGGAGCTTCGGCTGGCATCAACATCGCGCAGCGGCTGGGGCTGAATCCGCTCATCATCGAATCGGCGCGCTCGCGTTTGGGGTCGCAAACACAAGATGTTGGCCGCTTCCTTGACCGGCTGCACTCCGACCTTCGCGATCTGGAAAATGAACGCGCTCGCATGAAGGCGCGCGAGCAAGAGCTTGATCGAGAGAAGACGCTCCTCGCCACCGAAGGCCGCAAGGAACAGCAGGCCAAGATTCGCGAGATGGAGGCGAAGCTCGAAGCTCTGTTCCGCGACTTTGAGTACCACGCGCGCGAGACCGTGAATGCCGTGCAGGATCGAGCCGCCCAACAGAAGCTATCGAAAGAAGCCGAACGCCGCATCGCCAAAATGCGCCGCGAGTTTCGCGAGCAGTTCGATGCCACCGTGGTCGCGCACCACACCGGCGCCGATCGCGGCGACCCACACGCCCAGCCTAGCCTGGTGAAGCATGTGTCCGAAGGCGACACGGTGAAGCTCAAGTCGCTGGGCCGCGCGGCCGTGGTCAAGAAGAAGATTGGCGACGACCACTTCGACGTCGAAATCGGATCGATGAAGATGCGCATTGCCCGCGAAGATATCGCGGAGGTGCTGACGCGCCACGCCGATTCGCCAGTGCAGGCCGCCCGCGCCCGCGGCATCAGCGTCTCGCTGCAAGACGAAGCGGGCAGTGTGCCCATGGAAATTAACGTCATCGGCCGCAACGTGGACGAAGCCACCAGCGAAGTCGAAAAATTCATCGACCACGCGTTTCTCGCCGGAATGCAGCGGGTGCGGATTGTCCACGGCAGCGGCATGGGTATTCTGCGCAAAGCGCTGCGGCAGTATCTGAAGAAGCACCCGCACGTAGAATCCGTCATCGAGCCGCCGATCAATGAAGGCGGCGGTGGGGCCACGGTGGTGGAGTTGCGGGTCTGAGCGGATTGCGGCGGCGGAGGCTCGTCGCTGCAGCGTAGGACTCGTCACGCGCTCACGGCGCTGGTTGGTTGGCGCTCGCCGACTGCCGCGGGGCCGGTTCGTCGCAGGAAATCTTGCCTTCTTGCAGACTGTACTCGCAGAGCCAGCGAAAACCTTTAGCGTCGTGCGCGCCATATCCCCAGACGCGGAGAGTGATGCTCTCCGACTTGATACCCGCCGCTTCCACAAATACATGATCATTTCCTTGCAGTTGAGAGCGCAGGCTGTCGGGGACGAGATGGGCGAGCAGCGGCTTGTCGATCACGACGGGGCCGGCTGAGTCGCCGGCAACAAAAATCAGTGCGCGGGAAGTGTTTTTACTGACATATTCGGTCACGATGATGACGTCATTCCTGGCCCAGGCGACGGCGACAACTCCAAGGTAGTCGCAGAGTTTGCGGGAGTGGCCGCTGGCGGTGTCCTCAAGGAACAAGGAGTGGAAGTTGCCCGAGTATTCGGAGTAAGGAGCCTCGCGGTTGGTGTTGCGGAGCACGAAGCGACCATCCTGCGAGGGCAATTGTCCAACGTTGGGAAACACCACGAAAGGAGCGGCCTGAGCTGCGATTTCGAAGACAAGAACTGCAGCACCATACAGCAACGCCCGACAAAAGCGCATCAGTGGAACCCTCTAAGAAAATTTTGCGGCGTCCCTGTCCGGACGGCAAATTACCAAAGTCGCGGGGTTGCGTTGTGGGCGCGGCATCGTTGTTCGCCCGTCGTTCTCAACTGGCGAACCCTTCTGGGTACGCGTCAGCTCACGCAATATATTTGCTTTTTATTCGCCTTGTGACATACTGCGGGGCAGGCGGGGGCATCGAGGTAGAGATCGAACTCCGAAGAATTTTAGTTTGGGACGCGTTTTCCGTCTGTTCCACAGCGCGAAACATTGTTCCACAGGCCGGACAAAGGTTACGATGCAACGCACTCACTTAAACATCGTGGCGACCCTCGAAACCAGCATCGGCCGTTTGCCGGCGAATATTGAAGCCGAGCGCTCCATCCTGGGCGCGGTGCTGCTGGATAATCACGCCTTCAACGATGCGGCCGAGCATCTTAAGCCGGAAGATTTCTCCATCGACTCGCACCGGCGCATTTATTCGCGCATGATGGATCTGGCCGAATCTTCGCGGCCGATCGACATCATCACGCTGGTCGAAGAGCTGGAGCAGAAAAAAGACCTGCAAGCCGTCGGCGATGTCGGCTACATCTCCGGACTGCTGGATGGCGTACCCGACCGGCCCTCGATTGAGCATTACGTTCGCATTGTCCGCGACAAGGCCATTCTGCGCGGGCTGATCAACGTCGCCAATGCCGCGATTGCCAAGGCGAGCGAACAGGCCGATCCCGCCGACGAAATTCTCAACGAAGCGGAAGCCGCGGTCTTTCAGCTCTCCGAAAAGCGCATTGGCAAGGGCTTTCAAGGCATCAAGGAGATTGTCCGCAACTCTTTCGGATCGGTCGACGCGCTGCTGCAACGCGGACAGCGCATCACCGGCCTCGCCACGCACTATACCGATCTCGACGAGATGACGAGCGGATTCCAGAAGGCCGACCTGGTGATACTGGCGGCGCGGCCTTCCATGGGAAAGACTTCTCTTGCCATGAACATTGCCGAGAATGCGGCCATCGATGACGGCAAGGTGGTCGGTGTCTTCTCGCTGGAAATGTCGAGCGAGGCTTTGCTGCAACGGCTGCTTTGTTCCCGTGCCATTGTCGACGCGCACAAGATGCGCACCGGCTCGCTGTGGGGCGACGACATGAAGAAGATTGTCCGCGCCATGGAAGAGCTTTCGAACGCGCCGATGTTTATCGACGACACGCCCGGCATCTCGCTCAGCGAAATGCGCGCCAAGGCCCGGCGGCTGAAGCAATCGCAAGGACGGCTGGACCTGCTGGTGGTCGACTACCTGCAACTGATGTCGGGCGGGAGCAAACGCTTCGAGAACCGGACGCAGGAAGTTTCTTCTATTTCGCGCGGACTGAAGGCCATTGCCAAGGAACTTGGCGTTCCCGTGGTCGCGTTGTCGCAGCTTAGCCGCGCTCCCGAGAGCCGCGGCGGCGACCACCGGCCGCAGCTTTCCGACTTGCGTGAATCGGGATCGATCGAGCAGGACGCCGACGTGGTCATGTTCATTTTCCGCGAAGAGATCTACAAGCAGGACGATCCCGAGCTCAAGGGCCGGGCCGAAATCATCATCGCCAAGCAGCGCAACGGGCCCATCGGCAAGTTCAATCTCGCCTTCCTGCACAACTCGACGCGCTTTGCGAACATGATGGAAGGCAACAGCGAGCCGGGCGAGTAGGCCGGAGTTTTCCTGCTTTTTTCCAACACTTTCCATAGCCACAGCGAAAGCGGGACTCCGCGCCCGGGTTGGTCGGGGCAAAGCCCCGTTCCCACACAAATGAAGCCGTTGGAACCGACCCCGGGACACCTTCAGCCTGTGGAAAAGTTTGTGGATGACAAGGACGGGCTCGGGAATTCAATGGCACCGACCGGCCGGTAGGGGTATTTCAACGCCATATCGCTTTCCCTAAAGCTATGTTTCTAAGTTGGTTAACGCTTATTCACGGACCAATCGGCGGAAATGCTTGCGAATCAGTACTTTCGTCACAAAATGTGAGATTTGCACATATATCCAAAAGGAGGTACCGGGCATTTCCAGCGAGCTGGCGTCGGCGTAAGCTCCGGCGATGCCGGGCCGCGGGCTGAAAAAGCTTGGTTTTCGGTCACAACCAACCGTGACGCGGCTCATGGCGCGGGCTGCCGCGAGAAAATACTCTTTGACCGGGAGGAACTGGAGGTCCTCCTTAAAGTCTGGGTCAGCGTGGCTCCGGAGAGCGCTGGCGTTTCCTGCTTCCAGCCCCCGCACCCGCGCGAGCTCCTTGCCTTTTTTATCGTTAATCTTTAAGTTTTTGCATTTTCCAGCGGTCATCGAGTGTGGACTGATCCGTCGCTTTGTGCCTCCTCGGGGTGCGAAGCCGCGGAGGCTTGTGCTTGCTTGGGGCCGCAGACCGTTTATTTCTTCTAACCATGTTGTTTGGAGAAAAACTTCTATGCTGCATCTCGACACTGGTAATACAGGCTTCATGATTTTATGCACCAGCCTGGTCATGCTGATGACACCCGGCCTCGCCTTCTTTTATGGTGGCCTGGTCGGGCGCAAGAATGTGCTTGCCATCATGATCCAGAGTTTCGTTTCCATGGGCTGGACGACGGTGATCTGGTATTTGTATGGCTATTCGCTGTGTTTCAGCGGCGACTGGCACGGGGTCATCGGCAACTTCCACAATGCATTTCTGCGCGGCGTCGATCTCACTACCCCGTCGCCGAATAACACGATCCCGGCCTTTGTGTTCATTGCGTACCAGATGATGTTCGCCATTATCACCCCCGCGCTCATCTCGGGAGCGTTTACCAACCGCGTCACTTTCAAGGCCTACATGCTATTTCTGACCGGCTGGCTCACGTTTGTTTATTTCCCCTTTGTGCATATGGTCTGGGGCGGAGGATTCTTGCAGCAATGGGGCGTGCTCGACTTCGCCGGCGGCATTGTCGTCCACAACATTGCCGGCATCGCAGCGCTGGCGTCCGTGCTCTATGTGGGCAGGCGGCACACCGCGGATCGCGGTCCGCACAGCATACCGCTGGTTGCCCTCGGAACCGGCCTGCTCTGGTTTGGATGGTATGGCTTTAACGCCGGCAGCGAAATGCGTGTCGATTCCGTGACCGCAACCGCGTTTCTGAACACCGACGTGGCCGCCTCATTCGCGGCTGTGGCGTGGTTGTTTGTGGCATGGCTCAACGAAAAGAAGCCCAAATTCCTGGGATTGCTTACGGGAGCCGTTGCCGGCCTCGCAACCGTCACCCCCGCGGCCGGATATGTTTCGCCGACCACTGCCGTCATCATCGGCATCACTGCTGGAGTAGTTTGCTACTACGCCGTCGAAATGAAAAACAAACTGCACTGGGACGACGCGCTCGATGTTTGGGGAGTCCACGGAGTTGGCGGCTTCCTCGGCATCGTAATGCTGGGAATTTTTGCCAACAAGCAATTCAATCCCAACGGCGCGAATGGATTGCTCTACGGCGATCCGACGTTCCTGATGAAGCAGGTGGTGGCCGTGACCTTCTCATCGGTATGGGCGTTCGTATTCACCTATGGGATGTTGCGCATCATCGATGCGTTCACGCCGGTGAAAGTCGACGAGATGAGCGAGGAGATTGGCCTCGATGAATCGATCCACGGCGAACACGCGTATGAGGAGACGCCCGAGCACGACGATCTCATTCATGCGGGCGTGCGCTAGGAAACACTGACTTATGCAGTTTTTGGGAAGACTTCCCGGCACTCACGTGCCGGGATTTCTTTTTCCGGCCGGTTTGGGGGTGGAAGCGATCTCGGAAACCGTACTTTTCCCGAAACGGCTCGGAACTGATCTAGTGCGGGCAAAAGGCATCCACCACGGGGCGCCCTTCGACTGCGCTCAGGGCAGGCTCCGGGTGCGCGCAGGATCTCAGGGACCGGATCGGAACTTCCCTAAAGCGCCGGGTCGAACTGCCGATGTACTGCAAGTCAGCCAGAAAATGGCGGCGGGCGGTTTTGCGGCCTGACCGTGAAAAACCGCGAAGCGATGGGTGCATGGACAAGATACGAGCGCTGATTGTGGATGACTCCTCGGTGATGCGAAAGATCGTCGAGCGTTCGCTGCGACAGGCGGGCATCGACCTGGAAAAAGTCGTGGAAGCCTCGAACGGGGCCGAAGCGTTGGCTGCGTTGCACGACAACGCCGTCGATCTGATCCTGTGCGATATCAACATGCCGGTCATGGATGGGCTGGAATTTGTCCGTGAAGCCGCCAAGCTGGAGAGTGCCAAGGGTATACCCATTGTGATGATTACTACCGAAGGCAGCGAATCGCACGTGGTGCAGGCGCTCACGGCCGGCGCCCGCGGATACATCCGCAAGCCGTTCACTCCGGATCAGGTGAAAGAGCATGTATTGCCCGTGCTGGGGAGGAAGGCATGAGCACAGATACTTCGTTTGCCGCGCGATCCCACGAGGAAAACTGGCTGCCCGTTCTCGAACTTGCAGTCGAGGAAGTCTTCGAAATCATGCTGGGCAGCCGGGTGAAGCCGATGGCACAGTCCGAGCATAAGCCGCGCGGGGAATTCACAGCCATGGTCGGTTTGGCCGGGGCGCTGTGTGGAATTCTGACGGTTTGCTGCGACGCGAAAACCGCCGGAGAGCTGGCCAAGCGCATGTTGGGGGATGCAGCCACTTCGGAAGGAGAAGTGGGGGATGCGCTGGGCGAGATCTGCAACATGATCGCGGGAAACTTCAAGAACAAGCTGGCGGGTACGGACGAACGGTGCATGTTGAGCGTGCCCACCGTGATCAGCGGCGAAGAATACAGTTTCCATGCCATGGCCGAGGGGAAATCCGTGGAGTCCGTGCTGCTGTTTGAGGGTGCGCCGGTTGCGGTTCGTCTGCAGCTTGAGAGCTGATCGCGATTTTCCGGGGTGCGGAAGAAATAGAAACTATGACTGCCGATACCGCATTTGCGAAACCGTCTCCCGGGGAAAACTTTCTGCCGATTCTCGAACGGGCCACGCAGGAAGTATTCGAGATCATGCTGGGCTGTCAGGTGAAGCTGGCCGAGCCCTCCGAGCACACGCTGCGCGGCGGATTTACCGCCATCGTGGGGCTGGCGGGAGCGCTATGCGGAGTGGTGACGGTGTGTTGCGCCCCCAAGACCGCCAGCCAGATTGCTCTGGGCATGTTGGGGGACGCGGCCAACTCGGATGGACAGGCCGTGGACGCGCTCGGAGAGATCTGCAACATGATCGCGGGAAACTTCAAAAACAAGCTGGCGGGCACGGATGAACGATGCATGTTGAGCGTGCCCAGCGTCATCAGCGGCGGAGAGTACAAATTCCATTCGCTGGTCGACGGCAGTTCCATGGATGCGGTCGTCCTGTTTGAGGACGCGCCGGTAGCCGTTCGTCTGCAACTCAAGAGCTGACGAGAAGGTTTCAAGGTTTCAGAGTTTCAAGGTTTCAAAGCGTAGGCCAGTGACATTCAGCCAACCGTATGCATTCTAACCTCCTTGAAACTCTGAAACTCTGAAACCTTGAGACCTCCTCTTTTTTGCCGGGTTCCCACGTTCTGCCCGGCAGCGTTTTCCCCACCCGCCACTTCTTAGATCCGTCCAATGTTTTTTCCTTCGGGCAACACTTCCAAGCGGTTCAGAACAAAGCGATTCGTGAAAACACTTGGATCCGCAACATGGCGGTTGGCTTGCATTGTCTCCCTGCAAGGAGCCAGCGTGGATAGCGGATTTTATGCAGCGTGCGCGGGGTTGCGGGCGCAGAGCCAGGCGCTGGAAGTCTCGGCGCACAATCTTGCCAATCTGAATACGGCCGGATTTCGCGCCCAGCAAACCACGTTTCAGTCGCTGATGGCGGGGTCGCGTCCGGGCGTTTCGAACGCGCTCTTCAACGTTGTCAATTCCGTCGTCAATTCGGCACTCAACTCGGCAACGAATAATTTTGGCGTGCTCGAAGGGTCGCATCTGGATCTGACGGCGGGCAGTCTGGAAGCGACCGGAAATCCGCTGGATGTGGCCATCAAGGGCGGCGGATTTTTCGCCATTCAGACGGCTGGCGGGACCCGCTACACGCGCAATGGAAGCTTTCGTGTATCGAGCAGCGGCGTGCTGGTGACGGCAGCGGGCGATCCGGTGCTCGGCGACCTGGCGCTCAAAGAGAAAGGTGTGATCAACGTTCCGCCGGGAGCGGTCACGATCGCCTCCGATGGAACGCTCTCGGTGAACGGCGCGGTCGCGGGCAGTATCCAACTGGTGGAGTTCGTTCCCGGGACCAAGCTCACTTCCGAAGGCGAAACCCTGATCGCGGCTCCCGAGGGCAGCGCGAAACCAGTGTCGCAGCCAGCGATGCAGCAGGGCGCGCTCGAATCCTCGAACGTGAATTCCATCAATTCGGTGGTGACGCTGATTGGCGTGCAGCGGCAGGCCGAAATGTTGCAGCGCGCCATGACGATGTTCGACAGCGAACTGAATCAGATTGCAAGCACCCAACTCGCCAAGGTTTAGGTGGCGAGAGTCCATCTGGCCAAAATCTAGGAGGGGAAGATGTTTCGAGCGCTCTACACCGCCGCTACCGGAATGCAGGCGCAGCAAACGAATCTGGATACCATTGCCAACAACCTTTCGAACTCGAGCACGGCCGGGTTTCAGAGCCGGCGGATGCAGTTTCAGGATTTGATCTACCAGAACATGGTGATGCCAGGCGCGGCCGCTTCGCAGCAGACGACGGTGGCGACGGGCCTGCAGGTTGGCCTGGGCACCCGTTCGGCGGCGTCCGAAATTCTTCAGCTGCAGGGCGACCTGAGCCAGACTGGCAATCCACTCGATCTGGCCATTGAAGGGCAGGGATTATTTCAAGTGCTACTGCCGACGGGCGAGACCGCCTACACGCGCAGCGGCGAATTTCACGAGGATGCGCAAGGCAATGTGGTGACGGCGGCGGGGAATCCGCTGCAGCCGGCGATCACGATACCGGCGGGCGCGACTTCGGTCACGATTGCGTCCGATGGCACGGTGTCAGTGACGCTGGCCGGGACGACGGCGGCGCAACAGGTGGGTACCATGCAACTCGCGCTGTTTCCGAATCCGGGAGGATTGAACAGCATTGGCCAGAACCTGTATCTGGCAACCACCGCATCGGGCGATGCGGCCGTCGGCACGCCGGGCGGCACCGATGGGCTGGGACAGATTGAACAAGGGTATCTGGAGCAGTCGAACGTCAGCGTGGTGGATGAGTTCATCAACATGATCGTGGCGCAGCGTTCGTATGAAGCCAGTTCACGCGTGGTGCAGGCCGCCGACGAAATGCTGCAACTGGTCAACCAGTTGGGCAAGTAACTGGAAAACGCAGTTTGAGAAATCCGAAAGATCTGGCGGAAGGAGCCGAATGATTGCCCGATTTGTTTTCGCCGGGTTGCTGCTCGCCTTCGGAATCGCTGAACGCGCTGTGGACTTAGCCGGGGTGGTTCCAGGTGAAAATGCAAGCGTCCGATCGACTCCGGTGACGCGGCAGGAAGTGTGGCGGGCGGTGGTGGCGGAACTGCGTGCCCGCGGGCTGGCGGAGCCGCAACTGCCACAGGCCGAAGATCTCGATATGCCGGTGGCTGTGCCGGCGCTCGCGGGACGGCGGCTGCGGGTGTCATCGGCTTGCTGGGACGAGGGTTCGCGGCGCGCCCAGTTTCGCCTGGAATGCGGCGAGCCGGGACAATGTCTGCCGTTCCTGGTGTATCTCCGCAACTACGTTCGGGACTCGGTGGCGGTGGATGTGAGTGCGCTCTCCGCGTCGTGCCGGGTGCGATTGGTGCGGCCATCGTTGGTGTCCGCTGCCGTAGCTGCCGCGCTGAAACCTACGGTGCGTCCGGGAGACCGCGCGATGGCTGTGTTGGTCGCCGACCGGTTCCGCATGACGGCGAGTGTGACCTGCCTGGAGCGCGGCCGAGAAGGGGACGTTATTCGCGTGCGCGCTTCGGATGGACATATTTTCCGGGCGCGGGTTTCCGGTCCGGGCCGGCTGGAAGCTCTGCCGCAGTAAAGGACGGGGCCGAGCCCCGTCACCGCATGAGCATGAGCGGGAACGTCAAGATGAGGATGAGAAGCAACTCGCACTTGAAAACCGTACTCTGTTGCCTGCTGCTGCTGACGACGAGTTGGATGCATGCGTCGAAGCGGGAGGCGAAGAAAGACAGTCTGGCAAAATATCTTGCCCGCCTGCAGACGGCGCAAGCGGCGCCGCCCGCGCTCTCGCTGGGGAGTATCTGGGTGGACTCGGGAGCGATGGCATCACTCAGCGCCGATTACAAGGCCATGGCGGTGGGGGACACGATCGAGATCGTCGTGGTGCAGGGATTGACCTCGTCGAACGCCAACGCCGTGAGCACGGCGCGTACCTTGTCCACCAGTTCGGGCATCAGCTCGCTGCCGGGCAAGATCAAGGTGGGAGGGGTTACAAGCCTGCTCGGGCTGAACTCGTCCGAGGCCTTGTCGGGCAAAGGCGCGGCTTCGACGGCCACCAGCGTGACCACCAACTTGTCGGGCCGGGTGGTTGCGGTTCTGGCCGGTGGCGAACTGGTCGTCGAAGCCGAGCGCAAGATCGAGATGAACAACGAAAAGCAGACGATCGTGCTGCGCGGAGTGGTACGCCGGGGCGATATCGGACCGAACAACACGGTCGCTTCCGACAGCGTGGGCAATCTGGAACTGGAGATCAAGGGCAAGGGCGTGATCTCGGACGGGGTGCGTCAGCCGAATCGGGTGATCCGCACCATCCTGCATTTTCTGGACTTTTAGGCGACTGATTCTTAGGAGCGTGATTCCGATGAAAGCCGTTCTTGCCGGACTGTTGCTGCTCGCGTTTTCCGGAACGCTCGTCGCTACCGAAGCCGTGCCGGTCAAGATCCGCGATCTGATCAACGTGGAAGGGGTGCGGGAGAATCCCCTGGTCGGCTACGGCTTGGTGGTTGGACTGACGCGCACCGGGGACAGCCAACAGACAGTCTTTACCACGCAGACTCTCGCCAACATCATGCAGCGCATGGGAGCGCAGATTCCGGCGGGAACAGCGCGGGTCAACAATGTGGCGGCCGTGTTTGTGACCGCGAATCTGCCGGCGTTTGCTCGTCCGGGGACTCCGGTGGACGTGACCGTATCTTCGGTGGGCGACGCCAAGAGCCTGGAAGGCGGGCTGCTCCTGCTGACTCCGCTGTATGGCGCGGATGGGCAGGTCTATGCCGCCGCACAAGGAGCGATCACGGTTGGCGGTTTTGCCGCGGGCGGTGGGGGCACGACCAAACAGATGAATCACCCGACCATGGGAAGGATTCCGGCGGGAGGGCGCGTTGAGCGCAGTCTGGCCTTCGATTTCAACCGGCTGGCTCCGGTGTCGTTGATCTTGCGCGATCCGGATTTTTCGACAGCGGGAGAAATCTCCGACGCCATCAATCGCGAATTTGGACACGCGGTGGCGAGCGCCCGCGACGGCGGCCGAGTGGAAGTCGATGCGAGCGCAACCGGCGTGGCGAACCTGACGGCGGCGCTGGCTCGCATCGAAAACCTGACCGTGCCCGTGCATCGGCGCGCCCGGGTGGTGGTCAACGAGCGAACCGGAACCATCGTGATGGGCAAAGATGTGCGGCTTGGGGCGGTGTCCATCTTGCACGGCGGATTCTCGGTGCAGATTACGACCGAATATGCGGTCTCCCAGCCCTTGCCGAATTCCAAGGGAACCACTGAAGTCGTGCCCCAGACCGAAGTGCAGGCCAAGGACCTTCCGGCCAAGCGACTGGAGATCACCGAAGGGGCCAACATCGATCAATTGGTCGGCGGATTGCAAAACATGGGAGCGACCGCGCGCGACGTGATCTCGATTTTGCAGGCGATCAAAGCGGCGGGAGCGCTCGATGCCGATTTGGAGGTGATCTGATGCTGGTCGTCGGTCGTTCGTCGTCAGTCGTTGGTCCTCAGTCGTTCGGCGATCCTTGCCGGTGTTCGCTTTTCGCTGTTAGCAAAGCTAGTGGCTCATGAACGGACTGCGAACGACCAACGACTGACGACCAACGACTGCCGAGCAATGCCCACTGGAGACATCCTAACCAATGAACATTCCACTTGCTTCGACTTTGAAGCCGCCTCTGGCGACGAGCCCGGTGGCGGCAAAGGCGGTTTTGAAAACTGACACCGCGAAAAATCAAAAAGCGGCGCGGGATTTCGAAGCCATGCTGATCGCGCCGGTGCTCGACGCTTTGCAGAAGACGTTTGCGGGCGACTCCGAGGATAAAGATAAGAAGGATCCGGGGGCGAGCGATTATCGAGCCATGGGCACGCAGGCGCTGGCGCAGGCGATCGCGGACCGGGGCGGGCTTGGTATCGCGCGGCTGATCTTGCGCCATTTGCAGCCACCAAAGGTACCGGGTGGAAGCTGAACGGAGGTTTCACGTCGAGCCCTAAAGTTTTCCGGAACTTCGCCGATCTTTGATTTAAGGCGCGATGCGTCCGCCGGGAAGCTTCCCCTCATTAAGATTTATTAAGAATCTGCCGATGGAAAAAGCAGGAGGGGATAGGAGAACTTTATGAGAGTCGACTTCACAACGTTTGGAGCGGAGCCACCGGAACCAGGCAAGACGAACCGCGCCGGGCAGAGCGGAACTGCGGGGACGGGGGTAAGTGGCAGCTCGGGCAGCGGCGTGAGCGAGAGCTCGAACGACATCTCGAGCATGGACCAGACCCGTTTTTCGTTCGATCAGACGCGGGTGCAATCGCTCGAAATCCAGGTTCTGGCGCAGCCGGAGATTCGCGACGCCAGGGTGCAGGCGCTGCAGCAGGCGATTGGCAATGGCGAATATTCGGTGCCTCCGAGCCAGGTGGCCGATGCGATGGTCAGCGATCTGGCAAGTTGATGAACTGGATGGAGAGGGGCATGAAATAGGCATGAATCTGATCATCGTTCTAAACAAGGTCCCAACCATGGTCGCAGCACATCTCTGGGCGGCGAACTGAATCGGACGGTCTGATCTGTACGGCAAACACAGTCGACTAAGAAACACAAGAAGAGCTGCCCCGCTATGGATGATCTCGGTACTTCCCTTCCCGAACTCAGCCAACTGATCGAGCAGCGGCTGGCGCTGGTGCGCCGGGTGGCCGAGAGTTTGGAGTCGAGCACGCCAGCGCTGGTGCGCAACGACGCGGAGGCGATCGCGCGCGGGGCGGCGCATCAGGCCGAACTTTGCCGGCAATGGAGTCATCTCGAAGACGCGCTGCGCCGCCAGGCTGGCCGGCGTTCCCGGCTGGCGCCGGAGAGCGCATCCGGCAATTTTTCCAAAGTGGAGCATTCGGCGCGGCTGCAAGCCGAGTGGGAGACGCTCGGAGCGCGGATCCGTTATCTGACGCGCGTGCACTGGTCGCTGCTGCGGCACCTGCAGCGCAGCCTGGCCGTCCTGAATCGCGTGGTCGACAGTTGCGCGCCCACCTACACACCCGATCCCAGCCTGTTTCGGACCGAGATCCGGCCGAGATTCGAGAATCGCGCGGGAGAATAGCCATGTCGGGATTGTTTGGAACGCTTTCGGTGGCGCTGACCGGGCTTTCGGTCAGCCAGCAGGAGATGGAGACGACCTCCAACAACGTGGCCAACGCGAACACCGCCGGATACACGCGGGAAGTTGCGGTGACCGCAGCCGGCGATCCGGTCGAAGTCGGAGCGCTCAGTGTGGGCACGGGTGTGGTGCTCGACAAAATCGAGAGCCTGCGCGATCCCATGCTGCTAATCCAAATCAATCAGGCGACGCAGCAGAACAGCTCGCTCAACGCCTCGCTGACGCAACTGCAGCAGATTCAGACCCAGTTCGCGAGCTCGACTTCCGGCATCGGCGCCGACATCAGCAATTTCTTTAACAGCCTGCAGCAGCTTTCGCCCAATCCCTCGGACTTGACGTTGCGGCAGGGCGTGCTGACTGCGGCCGACACGCTGGCCACCGATTTCAATACGGCCGCGCAAAACCTGCAGACGCAGCGCACAAATGTCGACCAGAACGTCGCACTCGAGGTCACTCAGGTGAACAGCCTGACCTCGCAGATCGCCAATGTCGAGCAGCAGATCAGCAATCTCAAGAGCGTCAACCCGGATCCAGGGTCGCTGGTGGATCAGCAGAACAGCCTGATCCAGCAGCTTTCGGGACTGATCGGTGTGCAGGTGATTCCAACCGATCAAGGGGTCTCGCTGGCGACGGCGAACGGGACCATGCTGGTCTCCGGATCGCAGAGCTATGCGCTGACCACCGCGGTCGGCAGCGATGGCGTGCAGCACATTTTTTCCGGGAGCCAGGATATTACCGGCTTGCTGACGGGTGGAAGCCTGGCCGGGTTGATCCAGGTTCGCGACCAGGAAATTCCCAGCATCAGCGGCAGTCTCGATCAACTGGCAGCCGGTCTGGCCACCAACCTCAACGCCGCCAATGCCGAGGGCACCGATCTGAACGGCAACAAGGGTGGCAACCTCTTTACGCCTCCGCCCGCGAACGGAGTGGGGGCCGCGGGCACGCTGACGGTCAGCATAACCGACCCGGCGCTGATTGCCGCCAGTTCCGATGGCACTACCGGGAGCAATGGAAATCTGGCCAATCTCATCGGTGTCGCCGATCAGAACCTGTCCCATCAGCAGGCGCAGACTCCGATTGATTTCTATTCCAATCTGGTGGGCGAAGTCGGAAGCGCCACGTCTAATACTTCGGCCGATGCCGATTCCTCCAGCCTGATTCTGCAACAGCTACAGGACCAGAACGGGAGCGTTTCCGGGGTATCCATCAACGAAGAAGCGGGCAACCTGATTCAGTATCAGACGGCCTATCAGGCCGCGGCCCGGGTCGTCTCCACTATCAACACCCTGCTGCTGGATGCGGTCAATCTGGGCACGGGCCAGGCTGAGGAGTAAACCCTTTTGAGGTAAACATCCATGCGCGTCAATCCGAACCCTATTTCCGATCTGCTGGCGGCGCTCAACCAGACAGAACTGGAACAGCAAACGGCTTCGCTGCAGCTTTCGACCGGCCGCAATGTGAACGAGCCTTCCGACAATCCCACCGCCGCCGCCCTGCTGGTCGAGAACAACGATCAGGCGACCTTCACCGCCGGGTATCTGAAGAGTCTCAGTGCGGTGCAGGGGCAGCTCTCGACCGCCGATTCGACGTTGAGTTCGGTCAGCAGCGCGTTGCAACAAGCCCTTAGCCTGGGCGTCGAAGCCGGTGATGGCACGCTCGCCGCCAGCGACCTGGCCTCGATTGCCAATCAACTGCAAGGCATTCAGAGCCAGCTGATTTCCCTGGCCAACACTTCGTATCAGGGCCACTACATCTTCGCCGGCACCAACACCGGCACGGCTCCGTTTGTGGCGGACAATACGGTACCTGCGGGCGTCGACTATGCCGGGAACACGGGGGTCAACCGGGTGTCGATCGGCAGCGGATACCAACTGGCCGTCAATGTCCCGGGATCGCAGCTGTTTTCCGCTCCCGGTAACGGTGTTTTTCTGGCCATCAACAACCTCATCCAAGCGGTGCAAAACAATACCGGAATTCCCGCGGCGGTGAACGCGATCAGCGCGGCTTCCAGCTACCTTTCGACGCAACGCGTTTTTTATGGCAACGCCATGGATCAGGCGCAGTCCGAGACCACCTATCTGACCACCGCGCAGCTGCAAATCAGCCAGCAGCAGAACACGCTGGGCGGCGCTGACATGGCCGCCGCCGCCACCGATCTTTCCCA
>CAVZUP010000114.1:0-3268 GCA_963778255.1 uncultured Acidobacteriaceae bacterium | reverse complement strand
CAGGAGCAGGTCCGCCACGGTCGACCCGCCCCCTTGCAGCGCCGCGCGCAAAACTTCGCGTTCCAGTTCGGTGGTGTAGAACGCGGAAAACATTTGCTCGACTTCCTTCGCGTCGTACCCATGCCGCACGCCGGGGTGGCCGTTTTCCAAATGAATCCGTAAAGCTTCGATCTCCGCGAGCACCGCCGCGCTCCGCCCAAAACACGCGTCGAGGCTCTCTCCGGTCTTGCCGATTTCCCGGATCTTCGTCTGCATTTCTTCGTTAGCGGATTGCATCTCATGGGCCTGCCTGGCGGTGAACTTGGCGGCGTTCCGCAGGCTGTCGAGCCCCGTCTTGGTCTCCGCCTGCGCCTCCCGGAGTTGAGCGCTGCTGCTTTCGGAAAAGGCCTCCATGACCGCGTTGGTCTCCTTCACCAGGCGGAAGATCTCTTGCAAGACACGCGCGGATTGGTCGGTAATCCGGCTCCACTCCATGGAAATTTCCTTGATGCTTTGCGAAATCGCCAGGATCGCGTCCGCTTTCGTCCCCAAATGGCTGGCTTCGATGATCGAGTTGAACGCCAGCAGCCGCAGCCGATCCCGCACCGATTCCGCCCGCTTCACATGCTCCCCGACGAATTGCATGAGCTGGGAAAGGCCGGCGACGCTGTGCTGGGTTCTTTCGCTGTCGGCCTGAGTCTCAAATTCGAGCCGCTCAATGCAGGCCAGTTGTGACGATACCTGCTGCTCCTGTTCGAGAACGGCACGCCCGATGCCGAAAACTTCTGAAGTGCTCACGCGCAGGATGTCGCTCATGCAGGTCTTGATCTGGGACGTCCATTGCGCGACGGTGTCCTCAATCGTTTTCAGCTGGCCAATCTGAATTGTGAGGCCGGCATAGGCCCGCGGCAGTTCCTCGGCGACATCGCTCTCCGAGTCCCCAACTGCGATTAACCTCGCGGAAATCAGCGCAAACGCCTCCTGCACATGTTCGTTCATTTGCCGGTTGATGTCATGGCTCTGGATGGCGGCCACGACTGCGGCAATCTGGCGTGCGATGTCTTCGACGCACGCGCGGAACTGCGCTGGGGTGCTCGAGAGCTGAGTCAAACTGGCGTCCACCAAGGCCAGAGCGTTGCCGAGATCGGCGTCGATGCGGACCAGATCCTCGCGCATGCGCGGCAGTTCGGCCAGAAGCACGCGTCGGGTCTGCGCGATCGCGGTCCGGCGGTCGTCGGCGTGGCTCGCCAGCGCCCGCGTATCGGCGGTCACTGAATTGGAGAAGTCAGCCAACTCATGCGCCAGATACTGGAAGCCGGCGCCTACCGTGCCCAAATGCGCTACCTCGATATTGGTGAGCACGCTCAGCGCCTTGATCTCAAACGCAATCGTTTCCTGGTCGTGCGCAAGTTGCGACAACTGCTGCAACAGGTTCACTTCCGTGGTCACCGTGGCCAATATCCCAGACGTCGCCTGCAGCCTCCCTCCGATGAACTGGCGGGCCGTGGCGCCCAGAGCTTGCACCTTCGGCAACACCAGGCTGACACTTTCATCTTCAACACAACCAACAATGGACGCCGCCAGTTTCAGGATCGCGCTCGCCTGCCCGGCCAGGCTCTCAAAAGCTCTCGCCACCACCCCAATCTCATGGTCCATCACGCGGGCCATGGCGAACAATTCGCGCCGGGATTTCTCCAGCGCGACGACAACGGCCGCCTCGGTGCCAGAACTTCTGGCTCCTTCGCCCAGCGCGGCTTGTGTTTCTGTCGTCGGTGTCATCGCGCGTAGGTGAGGACCGCTCCCGCCACCGCCTCCAGGGGCAGAACCTTGTCGACCGCGCCCCGTTTCACGGCCTCATTCGGCATTCCAAAAACTACGCAGGTAGCCTCGTCCTGAGCGATCGTTTTCGCGCCGGCTTGTTTCATTTCCAGCATTCCGCGGGCCCCGTCGTCTCCCATGCCGGTCAGAATCACGCCCACCGCGTTTTGTCCGGCGTAGCGAGCGGCGGAGCGAAACAAAACATCAACCGACGGCCGGTGACGGCAAACTAGCGGCCCTTCCTTGATATCGACGTAGTAGCGCGCCCCACTGCGCTGCAGCAGCATGTGGTGGTTACCGGGCGCAATCAGCGCGTGGCCGCGCAGAACCGTATCGTTCGGTTCCGCTTCCTTCACCGTGATGCTGCACAAGGTGTTCAGCCGGTTGGCAAATGCCCGGGTAAACGTCTCCGGCATGTGCTGCACAATCACGATGCCGGGAGCATCGGGAGGCAGCCGCTCCAGCACGACTTTGAGCGCCTCCGTTCCGCCAGTCGAAGCGCCGATCGCCACCACTTTCTCCGTGGTCTCCGCCATGGCGTGGGTAGCCGGAGAGAGGATGGCATCGGCGGTTAACTTGGGTTCGACAACACGAACCGGGCGGAGCCGGTGCAAATTCGCCGCCGCTGCCGCCTTGACCACCTGGCAAATCGCGATCTGCGATTCTTCCAGAAACTGCTTGCTGCCCAACCGAGGTTTGGTGATGATATCCACCGCGCCGTATTCCAGCGCCTTGAGCGTGCTTTGCGCGCCTTCTTCCGCCAGGCTCGAACAGATCACCACCGGAATCGGGTGCTGGCTCATGATTTTCTGCAGAAAGGTCAGCCCATCCATGCGCGGCATCTCAATATCGAGGGTGATCACGTCGGGCTTGCGCTCCTGGATGCGCTCCGCTGCCACGAAGGGATCGGAGGCCGTCCCGATAACCTCGATCTCCGGATCGCTGGAGAGCACTTCGCTCAGCGTTTGCCGAACCACGGCGGAGTCGTCCACGATCAGGACATGGATTTTCGGTGCGCCCATAAACTTCCGTCCCTACTCATTCCAGCGTTTCATTCCCGCGCCGCGCCCATCTCAGATCCCCGTCAGCCCAGGCGCCGGACGAGCACTTCGCCTGTCCTCGTATCGAAGCGAAGGTTCAGTCCCGACTTACCTCCCAGACTGGATGCGCATACCCGCAACCCCTCGGCCAGCAAGGTCTCAAGCGCGGCATCACAATTCAGTTTTCCGACCGTGGGTTTCGCGGACCCAGCCTCGTCCACCAAGAGCACATCGGCGCCGCCAAACACCTTGACTTGCAGTTCGGCGCGCACCGCGCCCAACTCGTCGAGTTGACGGGCCAGGTCGCGAATGGAAAAATCCACATAGCGCCGCCCCAGGACTGCACTCAGCGGCGTGCTCGGATTCGCCGGACACCTGGGCAACTGGGAGTGTGTCAGACCTCCGACACCCAGACGCGCGCTCCAGAACGC
>CAVZUP010000113.1:0-39068 GCA_963778255.1 uncultured Acidobacteriaceae bacterium | reverse complement strand
ACGCCGTCTTCGAGCAGACGCAGACGATCCTGAATGGAACCCCCGACGTCCCACTTGTATTCTCGTTTCTTCAGTCGACGCCTCTCTTCCATCAGGTTGCGCTCTTCGCCGAGGATGAGTGGCGACCGCATCCGCGACTGAGCCTCTCCTACGGCGTTCGTTGGGAGTACAGCCCGCCGCCGACCGAGCAGCATGGCAACGACGCCTTCACTTTGCTGGGGAGCCTCGCCGATCCTGCGACCCTGAACGTAGCTCCACGCGGCGCACCGCTTTGGCACGCGAGCCTCTATAATTTCGCGCCGCGCCTCGGTGGTGCATGGACCGTGCACAATCAGCCTGGACATGAGACGATTCTGCGTGCCGGGGGTGGCGTCTTCTTCGATACAGCAAACACCGTTGCCGGCAATGGCTTCAGTGGATTCGGCTTCACAGCGTCGTCCTTCCTCGGGGCAGCGTCGATTCCGTACACCGCAGCCCAACTAAACGTTCCCATCACCGTGACCGCCCCCTACACCAGTGGCACCGTGTATGCCTATCCTTCCCACCTGCAGATGCCGTACAGCCTTGAGTGGAACGTCAGCGTCCAACAGGCCCTAGGCGGACATCAGGCGCTCACCCTCAGTTACGTTGGCGCGGCAGGACGTCGGCTGCTCGCACTGCAGGAACTTTATCTCTCCAACCTAAACCCCAACTTCGGTGCTGTGGACTATCTCCCAAACGGTGTGACCTCGAGCTACCAGTCTCTCCAGATGCAGTTCCAACGCTCCGTCACCAAGGGAGTGCAGGCCCTCGCTTCCTACACATGGTCGCACGCGATTGACTTTGGGTCCGAGGCCACCGAGACGATTCTTCAGCGCGGCGATGCGGACTTCGATGTTCGGCACAACTTCCAAGCGGGCCTGACGTGGGAACTTCCTCAGATAGATCCCGCCGCACGGTCAAGCTATCTCTTAAGCCACTGGGGCCTCGACCTGCGTCTCTTTGCGCATACGGCCTACCCGCTCACGCTCGTAGGGAACTTTGAGACCGATCCCTACACAGGCAATCAGTTCAATGGCGGTCTGAACATCGTGCCCGGTGTCCCGATCTACCTGCGCGGCTCCGCGTATCCGGGAGGAAAGGCGATCAACCCCGCGGCCTTCAGCCTCCCAAGTGGAACGATCAACGGCGATGCCCCTCGGAACTTCGTACGAGGCTTCGGCATGAATCAGCTAAACCTCGCTCTACGGCGCGACTTCCCGCTGCGAAACGATCTCGTACTCCACTTCCGGGCCGAGACCTTCAATCTCCTCAACCACCCCAACTTCGGCTACGTCGATACCAACTACACCGACGCGCAGTTTGGGCAGGCCACGCAGATGCTCAACGCCAGCCTCGGCACCCTCGCCTCGCAGTATCAGCAGGGTGGGCCGCGCTCCATGCAGTTCGCCCTTCGGCTGACATTCTAGTCCACAACCTTCCATCGGATACGGAGGTCCGTTTATGTACCCAAATTCTCTGTGGGCGAGCGCCGCGCTTGCGGTGCTTGCCCTCCCCTGCGCAGTCGCGCAACAGCACGCCTTCTCTGTGCGTGATGACATCGCTATGAACCGGATCAGTGATCCCCATGTCGATCCTCACGTCCCGGGTAGTGAGATCGCCTGGCCGGCCCCCGACGGAAGTGCGGCGGCGGTCGTCATTACGCGCGGCCTTGTTGCGAGCGACACGATCGAGTCGCGTGTCCTGCTCTTCGATCTGCACGCTATCCAACGAGCACTTACCGATGTACATCAGCCGATGCCGCAGCCCAGAACCGTCGCGGTCATCAACGCCGTACCGACCGCGATTGAGACCGATGCCTACGCTCCGGTCATCAAAGATGTTCGCTGGTCAGAGGACAGCCGGTCCCTCTTCTTCCTGGGATCGAACCTGCGCGGCGACTACGAACTCTACACTGTGCATCGTGACGGCACAGGCATCCGTCGGCTCACGCGCTCCGGCACAAGCGTCGACAAGTTTGATGTCGTCGGCCACACTGTCGTCTACGACGCAGCGGAGCCAGGACCACATCGAGTTACTGCGGGGACAGTCATCAATCGCGATGCCTACGACATCACGGACACTCGCATGCAGGCCGTGCTCTTCCCCGACGAGGCAGCAACCCAGATGAATCGCGTCTACCATCTGGCCACGCTGGAGCTCGACAACGCTCACACCGCTATCCACCCCGCCCCACACTGGCGGCTCTCGCAGATTCCGTATCTGAGCCCCTACTACCCCTTCCGCGCCTCCCCCGATGGGGAGTATCTCGTGGACCTTGAACCGCCCGACCACGTGCCATCGAACTGGTCAGGTTTTGCGACTTTGAAGGGATACGAGTTTCTTCGCCTCATTCATCCCGACGATCCACGCCTGTTGCAGCCGGACAACGTCCTACGCCCACTCGCTTATACGCTCGTGGACCTTCGCAACGGTCAACGGACGCCCCTCGTGGAGGCTCCCAACGCGCGGAGTCTCGGCTACGCCACCGATGCCAGTCGCGTCGCCTGGTCGCACATCGGTCGACGTGTCCTCATCACCAACACCTTCCTCCCGCCCCAGCAGGCAAACACCGATGTCCCCTCTCCCTGCGCTGTCGCAAGCGTCGAAATCGCCTCACGCGAGGCATCCTGCCTGCTCCCGTACACACCGTCTTCCAACGTTCAGGACGTTGCCTTCGGCAAGGACGACGATGAGGTTGTCATCCTTTTACGCGAGACGCAACATGAGGAGGCGATTGCGCGCTACAGTCTCGAAGCGGATGGATGGAAGCTACGAGATCAACTAAAGCTCACGGAACCGATTGACGAGCTTCGGTTCTATCAGCACGGACAACGATCCTCCGTAACCGTATCGGTCGAGCAGACGCTCAACGATCCCCCGAAGCTCTGGGTCACCGATCGTAGTGGTCGACATCGTTGCCTATGGGATCCCAATCCACAGCTTGCCTCGATGGCCTTTGGTGAGGCCTCGCCTTACTCGTGGAAGGATGCGACTGGGCGACAGTGGTCTGCCATCCTCGTCAAGCCCGTAGGTTATGTCCAAGGCAAACGGTACCCGGCGGTCTTGCAGATGTATCAGTACGTCGATGCAGCGTTTGTAACCGACGGCCTCTACCCGACCGCCTTTGCGGCGCGTGAGCTTGCAAGTGAGGGCTTTGTCGTCCTGCAGATCCGCAAGCAGAGAAACACAGTTTCTGAAGAAGACCCGACCATCCACATCGAAGGCTACCGCAGCGCAATCGACAGACTTGACCAGGATGGCCTCATTGATCGACATCACGTCGGAGTTGTTGGCTTCAGCTGGACCTGCTGGTACGCTACCGAGGTGATCATTCGCGAACCCTCACTTTTCCAAGCAGCAACAATCGCCGATGGTCTTGATAACGGTTATATGAACTACAAACTCTTCACTGTTGGCGACTATGACCTCCAAGAGCAGATGACACAGATTCGCGGTGGAGCTCCCTTTGGAGCGTGGCTGCAGCACTGGGTCGATACGGTGCCCGATTTCCATGTTGATCGCGTTACCGCCCCTATACGCATCGAGGCCATCAACCCTAGCTCCATACTCCAGGAGTGGGAGCTCTTCAGCTCGCTGGCCCTCCTGCACAAGGCCGTTGACCTTATCTACTTTCCGAACGGGTCGCATATCCACCAGTTGCCGCAGGAACGACTGGCCTCGCAGCAAGGCAATGTCGACTGGATGCGCTTCTGGCTCAAAGGCGAAGAGGATCCCGATCCAGCAAAGGCAGGCCAATACGCCCGCTGGAGACACCTACGCGAGCTGCGCGACACTGATGCTAAGGCCGCGGGACAAGTGCAGGATAATGCATCGAGTCCGAATTAGGGCGCGAATCGTGAATAAGGCCATCATCTGTTGTCGCATTCCAGAGGCAGTCTGCTCAGTTCTGCTAATTTTTGCCGGCGAATGTGCTGCGGCTTCTGCTCAAACGATGTCACCAGAACCGGCGAAGACTCCAGGCGTAACGCACGTACAAAGCCGGACTCCGAAACGCGCCGTGGGCTATTTGCATGGCTCAGAGCCAAATTTTCTGTTGCTGCTGCCGCCTTATCCGGCACTCGATTCAAAACAGGACAAAATTGATGCCGCTACTTTTCGTCAGATGCAAGTGTCTGATACATCCGCTCGCTGGAAGCTCGCGGAGGCTGATGACCAGATGATCTATACCAGATTCTCTGGGGCACTGGGCGTAGATCTCGACGCAACGAAACTGCCGATCGTGATCCATCTTCTGAATCGCTTGGAACGAGATGTTCTGGATACGGCTTTTGATGCTAAGCCTTACTTCGACCGCCCACGGCCGTTTCAGCGTTTTGCAGTGGCGCACATGTGCGGTACCGAGGCCCCTCTTTCCCCAGAGCCTAGCCCGAAAGGAGGCTCTGCAGCCTCCTCCTATCCTTCCGGACACGCTGCCTTTGGGTGGGGCCTTGCCCTCACCTTAGCGGAGGTGGCTCCGGATCACGCTCAGGCAATCCTGTCTCGCGGGCGCGAGTATGGCGAAAGTAGGGTGATATGCGCAGTCCACTATCCAAGCGACGTTGCAGCCGGTGAAATCGTTGCAACAGCAGTGGTCGAACGGCTGCAAACCGTTCCTGAATTCACGCGCGATTTGGCCTGCGCACAGCAGGAGTATCGCGCTGCAATCCAGACCAGTGTGCAAATGAGTCCGGAGTGCACTGCAATGGAAAAGTCGTTACGCAACGCCCAGCAAGCTGAATAATTTGGGAAATGCGGTTAAAGCCATCAACGCCTGCCGCCTTGCACTACGCAAAACGGGTGGGCACAAGGTCTCACTCGATCAAGTCATCGAAAAGATGTACCGCACTGGCCTCCACATGCAACCCCGCTACAAGGAGACCGCGCTCGGGATTTGGCAACTCTGAACAGTATTGAGTGCTGAAAAGCCTTAACCAGCCATGGCGCAAATTCTGAAGCCCGGTCACTTAGTGCCTACCACCGGGATTTACAAGGTCGTTCACGACAAGGATCGTGTCCCGCCGCATCACGTGACAGCAATCTCGGGCAGCCGCTTCCCCGGATGCTTGACTTGTCACGACCGTGTTCGCTTCGAACTGCTCATGGCAGCCGTGCAGATGATCGCGCATCCTCAGTTCTACCGCTCTAGCCCCAGCTTCTTGCAAAAAATGTGGACCTGGCTGCGGCGAAGTCCTTGCAGGAATTAAATAAAGGAGCGCGTTGAGGCGCGGGGTGCCCAATACCTCAAGCTAAGAGTTCGGACTCTCCTGCTCGTGCGTTCTGCCGATAAGGAGGCGGCACCGTGAAAAAAGCGCAGCGACATGCAGTGGGCTGTGTTCGGTTCGACAAGCGACGGAAAACCTGGAATTACCTCCTTTGAGTCACCCACCGACACAATGCCACGCCTGACGAAATAGCATCTGCCGTAATTAACGAAAAGAAAGACTTCGGGCGCGTAGCTCAATTGGCAGAGCAACTGGTTCATAATCAACAGATTCATGGACCCACATTGGTCTGCCGAAACGACTAACCATGCTGGATTCTTCCCGACAATCGTTAGCGGTTCTCGGGCTCTCGGTACAACTTCGGTACAACTGAGCGAGAGGAAGAATGGATTTCTGACCCCTAAGCGACACCAGATAAAGCACTTGGAGTTTGTGATTTCATGGTTCGGGACCAGGGGGTGGAGGTTCAAATCCTCTCTCCCCGACCAACTTTCCCGGAATCAATTAGTTACGAGCACGCGAAGTCGTGATTTCGGCGCCTAGTTCGGCGGTTCGACGCTCCATCTTTCCAGGAATTTTCCACTTGTAATCAATGACTTAGAAGTTACGATGAGCCCCTGGGTAAAAACCAGGTGGTCAGATTGGAATTCTGTCGGAAGGGGAACGGGCCTGGGTAAGAGATCGGAATCCAAAGGGCCATGTACCCGCATGCTTGGCGCTTCCATTCGGTAAATCGGACGGATCTGGCTGACTCGTCACCAACCCTTACCTTGGGGGTCACTTCCGGATCGACGGTGAGAACGAAGCCGCTGGAGCTGCCGCGCCGCTACCTCGAACGAGCCAATGGCATTGGGTGTTTCTCAGGATTGATCCGATTGATCCACGAGCTTCGTCACCGAGAGAGGCCTTGGCGCGTGCAATGCAGCACCTGCGTCATTGCCTCTACCAGGAGCTGGTTCTCGAAGCAGGTACGCACACCGATGCGAAAGTAGCGCTCATCTAATCCCTCAAAATTTGCGCAGGACCGGATGACAACGCGATGCGCAACCACAAGTCTGCGCCAGAGATCAAGGCCATTCCCGTTTTCATCGGTCTTGACCAGCAGGTAATTGGCCGCGCTCGGAAAGACTCTGAGCCCGAGTGACTGCAGTTGATCGGCCAACCATCTGCGCTCCCGCGCATTGGTCTCGCGAGTTGCGGCAATGGAAGCTTGATCCTGCAAGGCTAATCGCGCCGCTTCGGCAGCAATTGAGTCCACAGGCCACGCCGGCACGAATGCTTCTATCGCTGCTCGCGTCTCTGGATGAGCAACCGCATAGGCAACGCGCAATCCAGGCATCGCAAAAAACTTGGTCAACGAACGTAAGACCACCAACCCCAGCGATTCGGCGGCGGTTTTGGACATACTCTCTCCAGGCACATAATCAATAAAAGCCTCATCGACGATGGTGGTTACACCGAGTGCAAACGCCGCTTCGTGCAACCGGCCCAATTCTTCGGCGCGCATAAGCCGACCGGACGGGCTTTGCGGATTGGCCAGCAGTAGAGCTTGCGCTCCCGTGGCCTTCAGTTCAGCGAACACCCGCCCCGTATCAATCGAAAACCCCTCTCCTGGCGCGCCAGTCAAAGCGCAAAACTCCGTGCCACACGCGCCAAGAATGCTCCGGTATTCGGTAAACGCGGGAACTGGCACCAGGCACTTGCGCAGGCCGAGCGTACGGACGGCAGCGTCGAGCAGTGGCATCACTCCATTGCCGATCGCGACCGCCGGCACATCAACATGTACGTACTCGGCGATTGCCCGTTTCAAAGCGGAATAATGTATGTCCGGGTAAGTGGTCAGTATTGTTCGCGCACGGATGGCGTCGCAAAGTGTGGCAACGAGAGCATCGGACGGGGGCAGCGGATGAATGCTGGCGCTGAAATCGAGCAGCGACGACTCCGGTATATCAAACTCCGTGGCCAACTCACGCAGTTGTCCTCCGTGCGCGGGCAAGAAGTCGCTAGGCATTTTGCTTTCTCAGCGCGAAAAATAGCGCTGCTCCGAATCCCAAGAAAGAAGCGAGAGCCACCGCCTTCCACGCGCGGCGCGCCGCATAACGGTTCGGCGGTGGGAATTCGTCACCAAGGTGCGCTGACGCCCTCACCTCGTTTCCATACCGGTTCGTCCCGCCAAGCCTGACTCCGAGCGCGCCAGCCATTGCCGCCTCCACCTGTCCGGCATTCGGACTGGCATGCTGCCCTCCATCGCGAAGCCAAATCCGCCAGCCACGAAGGGCACTGGTTCCTGGACCCACTCCGGCAGCAAGACACAAAAGAGGCGCCGAGATACGCGCCGGGATGTAATTTGCGGCGTCGTCTATGCGAGCCGCTGCTCTGCCGAAGTGAAGATATTTCTCGTCTCTGTGCCCAATCATCGAATCGAGCGTATTGACAGCTTTATAGGCCATCGCCCAAGGGACTCCTCCGAGAGCCAAATAAAAAAGCGGCGCAACAACGCCATCCGATAGGCTTTCCGCGAGCGTTTCCACCACGGCCCTGCAGATTTCTCTTTCATCGAGTTCGTTCGTGTCCCGGCCAACGATGCGCGCGAGCCGTTGGCGCGCTCGCACCATGCCTTCGGCTTCAAGCGTTCTGATTACGGCTGCGGCCTCATCGAGCAGATTGCGCGTCGCAAGGCATGTGGACGCCAGCCATATCTCCGCAGCCATTCCGAGCGCCGGATGCATGCGCCGTGCCTGCCTCAAGATCGCATGAGCACAAAACGCGGACGCAGCAGGCACGCCAATCGCAACGATTCCGCCCGCAGCCAGCTCGAAGCGTTTTCCAGAACCAAAACGACGAAGAACCCGTTCAGCGGCGCCAATACTCCAACCGATCAACCGCACCGGATGCGGCATCCACTCCGGGTCGCCGACGCACCAGTCCAACGCGTACGAGGCAGCGAATTTTGCAGGCTGCATCAGGAAAACCTCCTCTCCGCTCGATCCCCGCGAGGCGGCAGGCCAACCATCCCAAAGATGGCATCGAGATTGAGCGCCCTGCCAAAAGCCTCCGCAAGCAGGTCCAACTGCTCCCGTCGCCGCTCACTCCACGCAATCAGATCTGCTGAAGGGTTCATCTGAAGCGCCGCGCGAGATGCACGCAGAAATGCATGACGGAACGCATCATGATCGAAGATCCCATGCAGATAGGTGCCGAAGATGCGCTGATCCTGCGAAACGCATCCATCGGGAAGTGCCTGCGTCCCATCGCCCTGCCGGGAAATGGAAGCAAACGGAGCCGCTCCATCCAGGTACTCGGTCGTGCCCAGGTGAATCTCGTAGCCATAGACCTCACAGAGATCGTTTGTCTGACCAGTGATCGCCTGACCAAACAGCGAGCCGTTCACAAGCATCCCGCGTGCGGGAAAGGTGACTTTATCGCGTGCCATCACCGTCCGCACGGGGAGCAGTCTGAGCGCCTGCTCCGTTCCCGCACTCTCCATTCCGTGTGGATCGAGAATGTCCTTGCCGAGCATCTGGAAGCCGCCACAAATGCCGACGATCAGTTTGCCCTTGGTCGCATGACGACGCAAAGCCTGATCGAATCCGCGCTCTCGCATCCAGCGCAAATCGTCTGCCGTCTGCTTGCTACCGGGCAGAATGACGACATCGGCCGATTCGATGCCGCTGGGACCGTGAAAATGCTTCAGGGCCACGGAGGGTTCTGCTGCGAGAGGATCGAAGTCGGTGAAGTTGGAAATGGACGGAAAGGCAATCACTCCGATCTGCAATTTTCGCGAAGCAGTCGATTGTTCCATCCACATCGCCGAATCTCGCTGACCGAACCCCACGCTGTCTTCTTCGTCCAGCACCAGGTGGCCGAGATATGGAACCACGCCCATACAGGGTTTTCCAATCCGCTGCTCCATCATGTGAACTCCAGGCCAAAGCAGTGCCAGATCGCCACGAAACTTATTGATCACAAATCCAGAGATGCGTTTGCGCTCGTCTTCATCGAGCAGTTCGCATGTGCCCAGCAGCGACGCGAAAACGCCACCGCGGTCGATGTCTCCCACAAGCAAACACTGCGCATCGGCCAGCTTCGCCATGCGCATGTTGACGATGTCATTGTCTTTCAGGTTGATTTCGGCGGGCGAGCCAGCGCCTTCCAACACAATGATGTCGTTCGACGAGGCAAGTTCCCGATAGCTCTCTGCCACGATGGGCAGCAGCGTAATGGCCCGGTGATTGTGGAATGTGCGGGCATCCAGATTGCCCCACACCTTGCCGCGCACCACAATCTGCGAGGATCTGTCGCTGCTGGGTTTGATCAGAACCGGATTCATATGCACAGACGGCGCAATCCCCGCGGCCTCCGCCTGCAGCGCTTGGGCGCGCCCAATCTCGTACCCGTCCGGAGTGGCGGCAGAGTTCAGCGACATGTTCTGCGCTTTGAACGGCGCCACGCGATAACCTGCTCTCGCGAAGATGCGGCACAGTGCGGCCGTCATGAGCGACTTGCCGACGTGCGAACTGGTGCCGAGCACCATGATGGCGCGAGCGCTCATCGACTGCCCTTCCCAGGCCGGTATGGCTCATCGAAATATTCCGACCGCAAGACCGATGTCAGGCTCTCCCGGTGTTCCCACCCGGCACGTTCCAAGTCCGGGCAGTCGGCAAATTCTTCCACGTAGCCAAGGCAGAGATATGCCACCAACACTCTGTCAGCAGGAATGCGAAAAAGATTTTTGATCGCAAGAGGATCGAGAATGCTGACCCATCCGACTCCAATACCTTCAGCGCGCGCTGCCAGCCACAAATTCTGAATTGCGCACACGACAGAATAGGTGGATGTCTCCGGCATCGAATGACGCCCCAAGCCGTGTCCGCGCTCGTTCGTTGCTTCGCAAACCACGCACAGATGTTGCGGGGCTTCTAGCAATCCTTCCAGTTTGAGCCGCGCATATATCTCGCTGCGTTCTTGCGTATAACAATCAGCGGCAGCTTGGTTAGTGCGCTGGAAGATTTCATGCACTCTGGCGCGTTGCGCGTCGTCGCGAACGACGATAAACCTCCAGGGCTGCATCAGGCCGACCGAAGGCGCCGAATGCGCAGCGCCCAGGAGCCGGCACAAAGTCGCATCTTCTAAAGGACGCGGCAAATACCCCGAGCGCACATCCCGTCTCTCTTGGAGCACGCGATACACCGCGTCCTTCTCGTCTTGCGAAAAGCCGCTCTTCTGGTTCATCACCACGCTCTCGACCACCGAGCGCCTGCGTGCGGCTCGTCGCGCAAGCGGGAATCCACCCCGGACTCAAGTTCGATCTGCCGCGCAAATAGCCAGATCACGTCGGAGAGACGATTGACATAGGGAAGCGTCTGCGGATGAATGACAGCAGCGCTTTCCATCAGACGAACAATGCAGCGTTCTGCACGCCGGCAGACCGTGCGTGCCACTTCAAAGGCGGCAGACTCAGCGTGCGCTCCAGGCAGCGACCAATCCGAAAGAATCCCGTCCTTCGCCTCAATGGCATGAACCAGGTCCGTAAGTTGGTCCACATCCTCTGTAGAGAGCGGTGGCGCGGTTTTCTTGCTCTCGTTCGGAGTCGCCAGCGCCGACCCGACGCGGAACAGCGTCTTCTGGATATCGTGCACCGCCGCACAGATCTCCGAGTTCTTACAGATGCTTCTGGCGAAACCCAACGTTGAATTCAATTCGTCGACCGTTCCATAAGCCTCAACTCGCAAGTCCGCCTTTGAGACGCGGATGCCTCCGGCCAGTCCCGTCTGGCCGCCGTCCCTCGTTTCGTAGCAATGCTCATAACCCCTCCTGTTCAGGGAATCCGGTCCGTGCCGGCTCCTGCAATTCTTGCTTTTGCAATTCCTGCTCTTGTAATTCTCGAATGGAAACTTGCACGATCCTCTCCCGCTGCGGACGAAGATAGCGAACGATATTCTCTTCATCCAGGAAATCGGTAACCATCGGGGGCCGCTCGGTAAATAAAATCTCTTTCGCGAAGAACCGATTGCCAATAGCGCCCACCTGAGAAAACGTCTCGGCGTAGACAACCACTGCTGGAACACGGCAGATGCCCTGCTTCAGCAGAAGAAACGAACGATGATAGCCGTCGCGCAGGAACCACCGGCCACCATAAGAGGCAATCTCGACGTAAGGACTTCCTGAATAGGCAAGCAGACCCACCGAACCAAGACTGTCATTCATCCCGCGGTTGAATCGAATTGATAGATTCGGAGACAGAGTACGAACCGTGAGAGTCGTGCCATCCGGGGTAGTCGAGATTCCGTACGACGGATGACTAGGAATCGTCGGAAAGGCCAGGTCAAGAAGTTGCTGCCACGTCGCCTGCTGCTTGATCGGAGAATAATCGCCATCGGCAAACCCGATCCGGCGCTGAAAGGCAATGAGCTTGCGAAGATCGACGATGGCAAGCTCCCAGGCGAGGCCATCGAATTCGCCGCCGGCGGCGATCGCTTCCCTCCGGGCAATAAGTGCGCCGGCCAGGCTTCGGGTCTCGTCGACGGAAATTGGAGATTCTGCCTGATGCGGCTCACGCACGCCCAGCCTGTGCTGTGCTTTACACGCTGCGTGCTGAAGATGTTCGCAGGATAGCGAACCGCGATCGGTCTGCGGATCAAAGCCCCACGCCGAGAGCTCTCGGATTTCAAGATGGCGAAGACTCACGGCAGCACCTCTCGGTTGCACGACCGGACGGTCGCTGTTACTAGCGCCCCGTAGGGTGCGGTTTTTCTCCCGGCTTCGGCTTCGGAGAGACCAAAGAACTTTGTGAGTGCATAGCGCATGACGCCGCGATGAGTGACGATGGCTGTGGTCATGCCTGTTGTCGTGCAGCTTGTCATTTCGTCGAGCAATTGCGCAATTGCCGTGTCGATTCTTGTAGTGAAGGCTATATGCCCTTCCCCTTTGGGCGCGCTTTGCCACGGAAAATCCCTAAGCCATCGGTCCGCCTCTTGCGGAAACCGATTTTCGATCTCCTTCCAGTTAAGCCCTTCCCACAACCCGAAATAGATCTCCCGCAATGCGGGCTGAAGTTCCACGTTGACACCGATGTGCTGGCCAATGACTCCTGCTGTCCGCGATGCGCGTCTCAAATCGCTGGAGAGGATGCGCTGAATGCCAAGCGGTGCAATCGCCTTCACCACTTCGACAAGCTGCCGCTCTCCGATTGCATTCAGCTCGGGATCTGCATGGCCGCAGAATCTGCCGGCCATATCCGTCTCGCAATGCCGAATGAAGACGATGGCGCTCATTTCATCAATGCCAGACCCCGCAAAGATAGACTGCGACTAGAGTGAGTTGACTGGTTGCGCCGAAACAGTCGCCGGTGATGCCGCCAATGCGCCGCTTGTAGTAAAGACCGCTGAGAAGAGTTACGGCCGATGCTGCGGCGATCGGCCTCCACATGGATATGCGCAACAGATAACCGACAACACCGAACGCGACCAGCGTGCCTATTGCCAGCGATACGCGAGAGATCTGGCCCGCAACCCTTCCCCCCTGACTTCCGTGCTCCCTTGCACTGGGGAGTGCGACACCGAGAGGCAGTGCGGTCCAGCGGCACAAAACATCCGCGGAAATCAAATATTCAGTGACATGGCCAGGCTGGAGAGACGCGAGCAACAGTACGCGTCCCGTAACGGCGAACACAATGGCCAGGGCGCCGAAGGTGCCGATGCGGCTATCTTTCATGATGTCGAGAATTTGCTGCCGGCTCCATCCACCGCCAAAGGCATCGGCTGAGTCGGCTATACCATCCTCAAACAGCCCACCGGTGACTAGAGTTGAGAAGAGCACGATCAAGAGCGCAACGACCACAATGGGAAGATGCGGCGACAGCAAGCGGTAGATTCCGGCAGCAGTTACGCCGATCGCAAGACCGACCAGGGGAAAGAACTTCGCTGCGCGCGACAGAGCATCCGGCTCGTAAACGAGCCGGGTTAGAGGCAGACGAGTCAGGAACTGGAATGCCGCCGCAATGTCCTGGAGGATACGGTTCAGCATTGGGTTGGCGTGATCACTTTTTCACTTACTCCGGCAGATGAAAACGTGGCCATCTCGCTAAACAAGCGAACGGAAGACTCGATCAGCGGCATGGCCAGAACCGCTCCGGTTCCTTCGCCCAGCCGCATGCCCAGGTTGAGGATCGGTGCAAGTCCGATATATCGAAGTAAGTGGACATGCCCAGGCTCTTCCGAGCAGTGCCCCGCGAAAAGGTACCCTCTTACTTCGGGCGCAATGCTGTACGCCACCGCCGCCGCTGCCGTCGAAATAAATCCATCGCAGATAACTGCCATCTGGTGGGCCGCGGCACCAAGAACGAATCCGGTCATGGCGGCTATTTCCAACCCTCCAACACAACGCAGGATTTCCAACGGGTCCGCAGTCGTCATCCCCGCGCCAAAGTGGCGCTGTACCGATTGCCCGATGATGTCCCGCTTATGGCTCTTTCCCGCTACATCGAGCCCGGCGCCCGGGCCAGTCACTTCGTCGACCGACTGCTTCGTCAGCACGGACGCAATCGCGCTGGCGGAGGTCGTGTTCCCAATTCCCATTTCCCCAACGGCCACCAGATGCTGTCCTTTGCCCTTCGCTAGATGCGCCAGGCGAATGCCGGTTTCGATGGCAGACGCAAGTTCTTCATGGGTCATTGCCGGCTCACAACGCATGTTCCGGCTGCCGCGGCGAACTTTCGCGCGATACAATCTCGGCTCATCTTCGAACTCCGCATCGACGCCCACATCCACCACCGTAAGGTCCGCTTCGTGCAGCCGGGCGAGCACATTAATCGCGGCTCCACCCTCCAGAAAATTACGCACCATCTGCGCCGTAACTTCCCGCGGATAGGCGCTGACATTTTCCGCAGTAACTCCATGATCGGCGGCGAAGATATAGACGGCTCGCCGCAAGGGCAGGGGAATACTCCCGGAAAAGATAGAGAACATCTGAGCCGCAATTGTCTCCAGCCGGCCCAGGCTGCCAATTGGTTTGGTCAGGCTATCGAGCCGGCGCTCGGCTTCGGCGACGTATCGGGTGTCGCGGCAGTTGATCTCTGCCACGGCGCTGGCAAGAAATGAGGGAAGGGTCTCAATCATAGGGTTCGCTCCATCTGGTTCCGAGTACGTTCCACTAGCTTGGGACGATGTCGCGGTGGACAATCAAAGGCTGTCTCTAGAAGGTCAGGACGGAGCATTTCCTCTGGAGAACCTTGCCGCATCGTTTCATTCGGGCTCAGCAGCCACACGGAAGAGAATGCACCCTCGATCAGAGACAAGTCGTGCATCGAGGCAAGAATTGCAATCCCTTCGCGGCGCAGGGAAGCGATTAAATCGACCATCTCGAACTGACGACCGATATCAAGGTGCTGCATCGGTTCATCCAGCAGCAACAGCTTCGGTTGCTGCGCAAGACCCAGTGCGATCTTTACGCGCTGGCGTTCGCCGCCGCTGAGTTGGTTGAAGACTCGGGAACGCAGGGATGCAGTGTCCGTCAGCTCCAGAGCTCGCTCAATAGCCTCGCGATCCGTAGCGTTCAATCCGCCAAACGTTCTTAGGAACGGAGTTCGGCCTTGCTCTACAAACTGCTCGACCGTAAAAGGAAATGGCACGTCGACGTTCTGGGGGACGAACGCAATCGATTGCGCAATTTCGCGTTGCTTCAAAGAACGCAAATCTCTGCGCTGTAGCTGTACTTTCCCGCAGCCCGGCGTGAGTGTGCCGGCGGCCAGCCGCAAGAGCGTTGTCTTACCGGCTCCGTTCCGGCCCACCACGGCGATGCACTCGTTCGAGAAGACGCGCGCATTGAGGTCGCCGACGACGTTTCTCTCGCCGTAGGCGAAGCCGACGCTTGTGAACTCAAGTAGAGGCATCATGTCATCACCTCGTGCTTTGCCCTCCGCAACAAATAGAGGAAGAAAGGCCCGCCGATAAAAGCAGTTAGTACGCCCACCGGCATTTCCGCAGGAGCGATTCCGGTGCGCGCCACGGTATCCGCGATCAGCAGAAAAAGCGCGCCCGCCAGCGCTGTCGCCGGCAGCAGTCGCACATGGTCGGGTCCCAGCACCATGCGCAGGATGTGCGGAATGATCAGCCCGGCAAAGCCGATCAGTCCGCCCAAAGCCACCGCCGCACCGGTCAGTATCGATCCGATCACAATCACGGCAACGCGCGTCTTTTGCACGGAGATGCCGAGATGCGTTGCATACTCCTCGCCAAGTGCGAGCGTGTTGAGCCTTCTCGCAAGCGGCACCGCACCGGCAAGTCCAATAGCGAGCATGACGGATACGATCGCCAATTGCGGCCAGGTTGGTTGCGAGATTGTGCCGTGAAGCCACGAGGTCAATACCCGCAAACCCGTCCCGAAGTCGCGATCGAGGACTTCCAAGAAGTAGGATGAGTAGCTCAGCATCGTACTCACCGCAAATCCCGCCAGCAGCAAAGCAACCACTGGCGTACGTCCGTCGACATGCGCCAACCAATACACAAGCGTGATGGAAGCGGTAGCCCCCGCGAAGGCCAGCAGCGCGGTCGTGCCGAATCCAGCTATCGAAACCGGAGGCAGCAGAAACACACCGATCGAAGCGCCCAGCACCGCTCCACCGGAAGAGCCAATAATGTAAGGATCAGCCAGGGGATTGCGAAACAGTCCCTGAAACAGCAGGCCGGAAACCGCCAGCGCGCCGCCCACCAGAACCGCTGCCGCGATGCGCGGCAGGCGGATGGTGAGCAGAATGATGCGCTGATCTTCAGTAAGAGGGCCGGAGGAAAATGATCTGCCACGCAGCAGGCTCTTCGCCAACAGCCACACCGGCACATGCACAGCGCCCATCCCCGAAGCGGCCAGCATCGCAAGCACCAGCGCGGCAATCAGCGTGACGAGGAGCCAGCGCTGCCCGTACTGATCGGCCGATCCCCGTGCAATGCTGGCTTGTGCTTCGACTACTTTCCCGACCATGATTCCCCTCCGAGAGAAAATTTCAGCCCCATCCGGAACATGAACGGCAGCGAGGGATATCCGAACGCTTCACTGTAGTGCTGACACAATATGTTCTGGAAATTTCCCTCGACGGCAACATAGTGGTTCGCCTGGTAGCTGGTAGTCAGATCCAGCCGTTGATACGCGCCGTCCAGGTTGCGATTGGGCAGCAGCATCGATTGTCCGTAATTTGCGTCGAACTCGATGAAATCGCTGTCATCCCGGTGTCCCACAAGCGTGCCGCGAAGACCTGCAAAAAGCCGGCCGTGACGGTAGGCGGCTTCGAAATAACCTGTGTGCGGAGCTAGGCGGAACGGGCGGGCCCCAATCAGAGGCGAAAAAATCCCGATTGGGATAGCCGGAAGATTCGGATTGAAACTCGGACCGATTGCGTCGCCGGTAAACGAACGCTGGATCTTAGCGTCGAGGTAGGTGTACCCGGCTCGGGCAAGTATGTTTCGGGTGACCTGGAATTCGATTTCTGTCTCCACTCCTTGCGCGCGATATGCCTGCGAGTTCACCGTCGCTCCGAACGTTGTCTCGGCGACTACGGCGCTGGGCACGCCAAGCTCAATAAGGCCTTGCTGCGGGATGCCTTCGAGGCCGTTGGTGAACTCATTGTGAAAGAAGGTCAAACTCATCCGACCGCGGCCATCAAGCAGCAATTGATCGAGACCACCGTCATATGTTTTTGAGTTCTGAGGACCGACTGGAGCGATGTGGTATTGCGAAATGAGCTGGCGTCCTGATGGCAGGCCTGCGAGCAAAGCATAAAGCGAATTAAGCTGATCGAAAACAGCCGGTTCTTTGATCCCTTCACCAAAGCTGGCGCGTAGCTTTGTGCCACTCAAGATCTGTCCCGTGCCGCCTCGCGCCACCTGCCAGGCGAGCGATGCGCGCGGAGTGCCTGCAATTCCGAAGAGACCGTTGTCTTCAAGGCCTCCGCCCAGGGTATAGAACAAGCGGTTATGAATGTCTCCCTGGAGTTCAAATGTGTAGCCGTAATTGCCACGCGTTATGGAACTTGTTGGGCCACCCGAATACCCGCGCTCATCCTCATAGCGAAACGCAAAGAGCCCGAGGATATGTGGGTTGAAGCGGTAGTCCGACTGCGCATAGACGAAGTCCTTGTCGGTCGAGCTTGGGTAATAGTTGGGATAGGCTTCAACGTATTGATACTGTGCCTGACCGCTGACGGTATATCCGTATGCCCCGTGAATTGTGACCGGTGCACCGAGATAGCCAAGAAGGGTCGGCGGCGTGGTGGAGTCGTCGTACTGTGGAATCCCGGTGGGTGCAAAATCGGTGTACTGCGACCGTAGCCGCAGGCCCCCATACCGCAACAAGTTATGCCAGTTCGCGGTGGTTTGATCTTCCCAGGCTATGCCGAAGTAGGCGTCTTCATTGGCCTGCTTGGCTTCGGTCGGTATGCCGTACAGCTGAATAGCATTGGGCGCCCCCGATGCGACCTGGTCATGGTGAATCGTCGCGCGCAAACTGGAAGCGGAAGAAGGTTTCCAGCCGTAGTTTCCGGCAAACGTACCGTTGTGATATTCGTCATCCGCAATCGCATTGCTGCTATCGAAGCGGGAGTAGTCCGAGAAGTAATCGAATCTTTTGTATCGACCGCTAATTGCACCTTCCTGGTGATACGTGCCGAAATTGCCGCCCTCGATCAGGTACGTAAACAGAGGGAGCGGGGTGCTTCCTCTAGCTGTCGTCAGGCTGATGACTCCGGCCAAGGCGTCGGATCCGTAGAGAGCGCTGTTCGGACCGCGAAGGACTTCCACTTGTCCAATCGCAGCGCTCGCGATATTTGCAAACTCTACAGATCCCCCGATGTCGTTTGTTGTAATCCCGTCGATCAGCACCTTAGTCGCATCGCCGACGCCATTCGGACCGATGCCGCCGCCGCGAATGGAAACGTAAGTTGTTCCTCCCGCTTGCCCCGTCTGTGTGGCTTGCAGTCCGGGCACAAACCGCAACCCCTCCTGAATGTCCCGCGTACCTTGGTAGTCGGACGGGTTCAACACGGTCACGGTCGCTCCCAACTGCGCTTGAGGAGTTGGAGTGCCCGTCGAAGTCACCGTAATTTGCTCAGAAAGAGACGCGAGCTGAAGGACAACATCCACGGTTAACTCACCGCCCTTGTTTGCTGTATCGATGCTTGCTGTATCGAACGCTTTCTCCGCCGTGCGAAATCCCGTGGCCGACACCCGCAGGCGCGAGCCGGAGGTTAAGTTCCGCGGAATTTCATAGTGGCCTCTTGCATCGGTAGCAATGGACGCAATCGGCACACCGTTTTCAAGCAGTTCTACTTTGGCGCTGGTTATGACCGCGCCCGAAGGGTCGGATACGGTACCGCGAATGGTCGTGATCGGCGAGGCCAGGGCAATGGCGGTGAAGGCGAAGACGAAACTACAAATCCATCTAAATCGGCGCGAGAAGCGGATCGAAGATTGGAGCGTAAATCGAAACATGGTTTTTCCCCTCGGAAAGTTTTCAGCAGGACCGGTCTCCTGACTCGCGTGTCATCGGCTGCCGGCTGCCTTCCCGGAATCTTCTCCAGTGGCAAACAAGCCGCGCCTCTTCGCTTACAGTTACGGGGTAGTGGCGGATTCGCACCGCGCTTCCCGATCATCCAGCTGTCGTCTAGTTGTGGTTTCGAGGTGGCGCTTCCACCTCACGGATGAAGTTGTTTGGCGAGTTCCTCCAGTGCATCGAAGGCAACCGGGCTCGGAAACTCAATCCGGTCGTCCACGTAATAAATTCGGTTGTTCTTGACCGCCGGCAAGTTGGCCCAGCCTGGGCGCGCACGTATCTGCTCCAGTGACATCTTCGAGCCCCGCACCAGCAGCAGTGCTTCAGGCGCGCGTGCCAATACCGCCTCCAGACTCACCTGTGGCCACTCCTGCGACAGGTCGCTGGTCACCGAGCGACCACCGGCAATCTCGATCAGCTCCGTGATAAAAGCATGTTTGCCGATGGTGACAATCGGGTCGTACCACACCGGCATCAGAATGCTCACCACCGGTTTGCCGCTCACCTGGCGTCGCACCGCTGACTCGCGTTCGCGCAGCTTGCCAACCAAATCCTTGGCGGACTCCTCGCGGTTGAGCGCTTGCCCTAAGCTAAGAATCGATTTGTAGATGCCTTCGACTCCATGGGGCGACACCATGAACACGGCAATGCCGAGCTTTTCCAATTGCTGAAGCGTCTCCACTCGATTCAAGTCTCCGCTCCCCAACACCAAGTCCGGATGGAGCGACAGTATTGTTTCCATGGAAGGCGCGAGCGGCAATCCCACGCTGGGCTTGGTCTTCGCTTCTGCCGGATATTTTGTGAAGTCCGTCACCGCCACCACATCCGCTCCGGCTCCAAGCGCGTACACATCGTCGACCACGCTCGGCAGCAAACACACCAGCCGATGAGGATGCTCCGGCACATTCACCGCCCGCCCTAGTTCATCGGTAACGGTTCGTGCCCGGCAGATGGGAATCGCCGTGCAGAAAATAAGTAATGCGCATAGCCGCTGTCGCTTCATGCCGAAACCCCCATCCTCTGAGCTCGGCGTGCGGCCGTCACCAGCGATGCGGCCAGTGTGGGGTTCCCACGGAAATGCAGATGTACATAGCTGGCTAGTACGTTCTTGGAATGAAATCCCTCCAGCTCATCGCGTCCGGAGAGCGAATACTTTACCCGATACGCAGTCGGCATCGCGGCGCTGGCTCGCAGGCGCGAGCAGTGAAAGCTGTGTCCGCGCACATGCGCCCCCTTCTCGCCAAGCAAGCAGTCCTCGACGAATGTGACATCCACATAGCCAAAGTGCACCAGCCGCCGCGTCATCTCGAACTCCAGCGGCAGCGCGCCAGCCATCGTAAAGTTGCGACCATCGAGCGTGGTCAGCGCGCGACCCAGGTAGATCATTCCGCCACACTCCGCGTACACAGGTTTGCCGGCCTCGACAAACGCCCGAATTCCGGCGCACATCGCTGCATTGCGGCTCAACGCATCTGCGTACAACTCGGGATAGCCGCCACCCATATACAGGCCGTCGAGGTTTTGAGGGAACTCCCGATCGGCAAGTGGGCTGAAGGGAACGATCTCAGCGCCGTTTTCGCGGAGCAGATCTAAATTGTCTTCGTAATAAAACGAGAACGCCTTATCCCGAGCAACTCCGATGCGCACGCGCGTCTGCCCAGGCTGAGAACCAGGGCGCGAAGATAACACGGACTCGCTCTTCGTCAGCGAGCCCCGCCACGACAGCTTCAGCAACGGTGTCAGATCCAGATGCTCTCGTCCCGCTCGCGCGAATGCACCAAGCCGATCCTCTGCATGGCCCTCTGCCGACGTTGTCTCTTCAGTCGTATGCAATCCCAAATGTCTTTCTGGAATCGCGATTGCCGCATCTGTTGGTATACGGCCCAGCAATGGGGTAGCAGTGACCGAGCGAATCGCGATTTCAAGCATGCGATAGTGCCCGTCGCTTCCCACGCGGTTCAGCACGATTCCGGCGAAGCGTACCTCTGGATCGAAGCTCTCGAAACCCTTGACCACTGCCGCAATGCTGCGCGCACTCTTCCCGGCGTCCAGCACCAGCACGACTGGCAAGCCCAGAAACTTCGCAATCTCCGCCGCGCTTCCTTCTTCCGTCCCGCCAGCCACGCCGTCGTATAGCCCCATCATGCCTTCGACAATCGCCACGTCGGCATCGCGGCTCGCGCTCGTGAAGATCGCACGATTCGCCTCGCCATCCAGCATCCACGTGTCCAGATTGCGCGACAGCCGTCCGCTGATGGCGCTATGGTGTCCCGTGTCCAGGAAATCAGGGCCGCACTTGAACGGCTGCACGCGATATCCACGTTCCCGCAGCGCCGCCATCAGCGCCAGGGCAACCGTCGTCTTTCCTGCTCCGCTCGCAGTTCCCGCCACCATGAAGGCGATCATACTTGTGCACCAAGGCGCGCTCCGATCGTTCCCTTGAGCGCCAATGGGAGTCCGGCCACCATAAGCACCGCGTTGTCCGCGATCGCCGCTACTCGCTGGTTCAGTTCGCCAAGGACATCGCGAAATCTGCGTCCTGACGGATACGGCGGTACCACTCCGCTGCCAACTTCGTTGGACACCAGCACCACCGAAGTAGGCGCTGTGCGCAGCGCCTCCAGAAAAGGCTCGATGCGCAAATCCATGCCTGCCGGATCGGTCTCTGCGGCCTCCAGAAGATTCGCAATAAAAATCGTTAGGCAATCCACCAGCAGCATGTCGAACTGCGCCGCGCATTCGGTAACGACGCGCGCTAGTTCCAATGGTTCTTCGATGGTCTGCCAGTGGTCCGGGCGCTCTGCCTGATGGCGGCGGATTTTGGCGAACATCTCCGCATCGGATGCCTTCGCCGTAGCCACGAAGAGCACGCGTGGAAATCGGTTCGCGAATTCCTGCGCGAAGCGGCTTTTCCCGCTGCGAACGCCCCCAAGCACAAGCGTGACCGTGTTCCGGTCTGTCTCCTGCATGCTTACCTCTGACCGCGGAATGTGGCACTAATCCGGGGCAGCGGGATTGAAACAATAGGCAGCTTTCTCGGCACCGGTGCTCGTCGTGACCGGCAAGGGGAATGCTCTCCAACTCTCCCATCGAAGTTGGATCAAGCCCAGATTGGCATCTGGCCGGTCTCCTGACTCGCGCTTCAGCGAACCTGAACAGCCTTCCCGAGGAAAACCTCAGTGGCCGGAACCACTCCATGTTCAGTTCTCAGCGCTTACAGTTACGGGGTAGTGGCGGATTCGCACCGCCTTCCCGAACACCAGATGGCTTGGTTTATATCCGCTCGCAGGTTCAAAGTCAAGCAGGCGGCCGGAATCGCGGCCCGCATCTTCTCTTGTTCATGGTCGAAGTGCGGGCGTTGGGATTGTCTTGACCAGCGCACGAACATACGCTGCAAGAATCAAAGTGCAAAAACTAGGCAAATGTGGCGAGGTTCTAAACGAAAGGCCTCGTCGATTCCCGCCTTTTCCTTTTCGAGGGATTGCGCGCTAATAATCTGGAACAGAACCAGCCAGTATCATCCTGCAAAACACGACGCGATCGGGCCTAACACTGCAAAACTCTATACGTGGTTGCACCTTTCCAGCGCACGAATGACTTTGAGTGCGTTCGTCAGCGCGGTCCCGCCAATTTTTCGTTCGAATCCGTGTTGCATCTTGTCGAACGCGGCAATCACGCGGAGAGCGCACTTTTTGCCGAGCGGTTTCATGGTCAGCAGATACCCTCGGGCATCGAACCGGCAGCGAGAACCGCCTCCGCAAGTGCCCGTCCCGACCCTCGCGTGCTCCCAGTGATAAGCCGTACCTTTGTTGCGGAGATTTTCCTATCAGACATGTTCCCGTTCTCCTTCGTCCACCATTGAGCAATTTGCTAATTCACGTCAGCAAGTGCGGGTGCCACGCTTGCCTGCACGCAAATGGATTGGCCCCTAGAAGCCAAGGTCGCTTAGTGCCGGATGATCATCCGGACGGCGCCCTAGTGGCCAGTGATACTTGCGTTCCGTCTCCTTGATTGGCAGCTCGTTGATAGAAGCAAACCTCAAGCGCATCAGCCCGTTCTGATCGAACTCCCAATTCTCATTGCCATACGAGCGAAACCAATTCCCGGAGGCATCATGCCATTCATAGGCAAAGCGCACGGCGATTCGGTTTCCCTCGAACGCCCAAAGCTCTTTGATCAGTCGATATTCCAGCTCTTTCGCCCATTTGTGTCTGAGAAACGCAACGATTTCTTGCCTTCCGCTCACAAATTCCGAGCGGTTTCTCCAGCGTGAGTCAACTGTGTACGCCAGAGCCACCTTTTCCGGATCGCGAGAGTTCCAGGCATCTTCCGCCAGTCGAACCTTCTCAATGGCCGTTTCGCGTGTGAAAGGCGGCCATGGAGGACGTCGAGTTGTGTCTTCGGCGACGGACATTGCATTTCTCCTTTTCGAACTTCTCATTCTTTCGCTTTCTTGCGTTCGCCTTGTCCTCGGCGGCGGGCCGATGATGGCGTTGAGCGCCAGCAGAGCGGCCCGTCGCTTTTCGAGGTTCGTTCAGTCCGTACCCAATCCTTGTGCTGCTCCTGCGATGAAGCCCGCGACATCGGAAGGGTGCGAGAGCATAACGACGTGGCTGGAAGGAATCGTGATCGATTTCGCCTTCATTTCTTGTGCCTCAGCCTCTTCAAGCTTCGGTGAAATCATACGATCGTTGCCGGCGATCACAAACCAGGATGGCTTGTTCCTCCATGCCGGCGCAGTTATCGGCACCCCGAGTGCTGCACCCGCGATCGGACCTTGGGTCGCAAACAGAACCTTTCGGTCCACTTCTGGCAGATCCGGCGCGAAGTCCTCAAAAACTCCCTTAGCAGATAGTTTGAAAAATCCCGCAGTAGGCCTAAGCTCCGGGCCTACTGGACTTGGGTTCGCGGTGATTAGATCGAGCGTCGATTGCCCTTTATCGGGTGCGAAAGCGGCCACATAAACCAGGCCCGCGACCTTCGGATCATTTCCGGCTTCCGTAATGACGGAGCCACCGTAGGAATGTCCCACCAGCAGGAAGGGACCATCTTCTAGCGCAAAGGCCCGCTTGACCGTTGCGACGTCATCTGCGAGTGAAGTGAGAGGAAGTTGCACCGCGGTCACATTCAAGCCCTTTGCTTCAAGCAACGGGATTACTTTCGACCAACTCGACCCGTCAGCCCACGCGCCGTGCACGAGAATGACGTTCTTGACGCCGTGGGATTCACTGCTCTGCGCGAAGGCGCGACTTCCTGAACAGAAGTACAACGCGGTCGCGAGAATTGCGCATGCAAGGCCGCAGTGCGTGAAATAGACCGAAAGGCTGGACTTTCGTGTGGGTGGCTTGGGGCTCGGTGTGAACCCCCGATTTGTCGCTTCGATAACTGCTTTTCCTGGTTTCATCTGTGTCTCCTTTTTATTTTGTTCTTCTGAAATTCACAAAGACCGTCATTCTTCTCTGTCCTGTTCTCTATCCATCCATTCGCGTATGTATGGCGAACAATGCCGGAGTTTTATTCCCCCCGCCTGGCACTCTCTCAGGAAACTAACCGCATCGATGTCCACCAGCGTGATCTCGTCGAGGTCAAGCACGACTGCTGGAGTGCTGTCTGCAATCAGCGACTTCAGCTCCGCAAGGTGCTCAGAGCACAGACGGCCAATGAGCCGAATCGTGGTGCGCTTTCCGTCAAGAGTCCTTTCGATCCTTAGAGTCATGGTTCACTTCTGTGCATCCGCGTCCGGCCCATCGATCACGAACATGCGCGCCATTCGCACTCTGTGCGAATCCCCTGCACCTGCCGCATTTGCTAATGCAAGACTTGGGCCACCTTTCGAAACTCCAAAATCTCCATCAGATGTCGCAAAATATCTGAGTCTTTGCATGGGGTGGCTGTGCCGGAACTACAGAAATTGCTGACGTTTCAGCATGGAACCGAGGTTGTTGGAGCGGTGCTTGGCCAAACGATCTCGGGCGAGATCAGTTGGCTAACAATTGCAAACAACAAAGAACATCGAAACTGACGACGGCAAGCCGATCGCTATGTCAATCAAGATACATATATTCAACAGAACCTGGCCGTAGGCGATGGGCTGGCCGGAGTTCGAGCCCTGCAAATTCTGAATGGACACGTTAATCACACGCGTTTTGGATATCTGATTGCTCTCATCCAGTCAGTATCTACTGCTCCATATCTCGACTCCGAAAGGTGGACACATGATTCTGGGCATGACGACATCGACATTCACTCTCGTGCACGTGTTGATAAGCCTTGCGGGAATTGCCTCTGGATTCGTCGTCGTATACGGGCTACTGACCGGGAAACGATTTGACGGCTGGACCGCGATCTTCCTGGGGACCACCATCTTAACCAACCTGACCGGGTTCCTGTTTCCGGTCAAGCACCTCTTGCCGTCTCACATAGTCGGCATCATATCGCTGGTCGTGCTGGCGGTTGCGCTTCTGGCGCGCTATGGTCGCCACATGGAGCGCTCGTGGCGCTGGATCTATATAGTCTGCTCCGTGCTCGCTCTCTATTTCAATGTGTTCGTCGCGGTGGTCCAGTCGTTTATGAAGATACCGGCTGTCCACGCATTGGCTCCGACGCAGAAGGAGCCGCCGTTTCTCGTTGTGCAACTCGTGGTTTTGGTGATTTTTGTGGGGATTGGTATTTTGGCGGTGAAGAGGTTCGGCATCGAACCGCTGTCCGCCCAGGCAGCATGGAAGAGTTCTTAGTGTGCTATGCCCACATCGGCGGACTCGCCGTCGCTGCCTCCATCACCCAGCTCCTGGTTCCGGTCTTCCACTCGATTGTTGTACTCGATCTGAAATGGATCAAATGGGAAACCACAGGGGAACGACAGGAGGCCCCGGATTCAGAGCCAACAACAAGGTGACGACGATACGCAAATGAATTCGCAAAAAAGGAGCGGTAAAATGAGTAATTCAACGACGCCTATCTCGCGTCGCCACGTTCTGATCGGCGGTGCTGCCATGATGGCCGTTACAGGACTTCCCGTATCGGCTTTCGCCGGTCAACCCAAGCCTGCGAGCGCTCCCGCTCCGCAGAGAAAAAATCAAGGAGAAGATCGGATGAATACAATCACAACCAAAGATGGGACCACGATCTACTACAAAGATTGGGGCACAGGGCCGACGGTCGTGTTTTCGCATGGGTGGCCGTTGAACGCAGACGCCTGGGATGCACAGATGCTATTCCTGGGACAGAACGGCTATCGTGTTATTGCCCATGACCGCCGCGGCCATGGGCGTTCGAGCCAGCCTTGGGATGGCAACAACATGGACACATACGCCGATGATCTGGGAGCGCTGCTCGACCAACTGGATCTGAAAAACGTAACGCTGGTCGGCCATTCCACGGGGGGCGGTGAGGTCGTGCGCTACATTGGCCGGCACGGAACCAAGCGAGTATCGAAGGCCGTGCTGATCGGCGCGGTCCCGCCACTTATGTTAAAGACCGAGAAGAATCCTGACGGCCTTCCGTTGTCTGTGTTCGACGGCATTCGGGCTGGCGTAATTGCGGATCGCTCGCAATTCTTCAAGGACCTTACCATACCCTTTTACGGATACAACAAACCCGACGCCAAGATTTCGCAAGGTGTTAGGGATTCATTCTGGCTACAGGGAATGCAGGTATCGATTATTGGAGCCTACGACTGCATCAAAGCCTTTTCCGAGACAGACTTCACCGATGATCTCAAGAAGGTCGATGTGCCAACTTTGATCCTACATGGGGATGCCGACCAGATCGTGCCTATTCAAGATTCGGCGCTCCTGTCTGCGAGACTCATCAAAAACTCTACGTTGAAGGTCTATCCGGGCGCGCCGCACGGGATGTGCACCACCCTGGCGGACAAGGTGAATGCTGATCTTCTCGGATTCCTGAAAAAGGCCGATCGAGCGGCAGCATGAACGTCGGATGGCACGGCCTTTCGGCTCTGCCGCGAAGACCGGTCCCAAGGAGTGTTGCCTCAGCGATGTGCAAAATCAAGTCGCGAGCAGGAGCGTCAAAATGAGTGATTCAGTTAAAACTATGCGAGCAACACGAGGAATGCCTGGGTTACTCTGCATTGCATTGTTGCTGTTGAACTACTGCGCGCTCTCAGCGCAGAACCTCTCAGCGCAGAACAACAACAAGGAAGCGCATGGCGTTCGGAACATTGTTCTCGTTCACGGCGCCTGGGCGGATGGTTCTGGCTGGAAGGGCGTCTACGACATTCTCGTCAAAGACGGCTACAACGTCACCATCGTGCAGGAACCGGAGACGACCTTCCAAGAAGATGTCGCCGCAACGAAGCGCGCCCTCGCCCTACAAGACGGACCCTGCATTCTTGTCGCTCACAGTTATGGAGGAGCCGTAATCACCGAAGCGGGTGCGGACTCATCCGTCGTCGGTTTGGTGTACATCGCGGCCCACATGCCAGACGCTGGAGAGAATGAGTCTGACGACGGAAAGCGCTTCCCCAGCGACCTCAGCAAGTCTAACGCGATAAAGAAGACAGCCGACGGCTTCACTTACCTTGACCACGGGCAGTTCCATGAATACTTCGCAGCCGACCTGTCGGCTGAGCAGGCCGCTTTTATGGCGCGATCGCAGGTGCTGAACAAAGCTGACAATTTCAAAGCAGTCATCACCACACCTGCGTGGAGAACTAAACCGAGCTGGATGTTGGTAGCCGGAAGCGACAGAACGATCAACCCCGACCTCGAACGTTGGTATGCCACACGAGCCAACAGCCACAAGGTCGAAGTCTCAGGCGCCAGCCACGCGGTCTATGTCTCCAGGCCGAAAGAGGTTGCCGCTGTAATCGAAGAAGCTGCATCGCACGCTCGGCAGTGATGCGAAGGAGAGAGTTAAGGATGTCAAAGGTCTGGCTAATTACGGGAGCTTCCCGCGGCCTTGGCCGAGCCTTCACAGAAGAGGCTCTCAAAGCCGGACACCGCGTCCAAAGAGGTCGGACCGCTTGGCATAAAGGTCACAATCGTCGAACCGGGCGGCTTTCGAACCGACTTTGCGGGCACTTCCACGGAGCTTCGCGAAGGCCGGTCGGAGTATGACTCAACCGTCGGCGCTACAGTCCGTTTTCAGCGCGATTACGACGGCAAGCAACCAGGAGACCCGATAAAAGCGGCGGAGGCGATCCTCTATGTCGCATCACTATCCGAACCGCCACTGCGGCTGTTGCTTGGAACTGACGCTTGCAATGCGGCTGAGAAACACACAAACCAAATCTTAGCGACCGACAGAGAGTGGAAGGATCTCAGCATCTCGACCGACCGATCCTTCCGGCCAGGGTGATGCAGTCTCAACAGCGCATTTGGAGGGAAACGATGACCTCTCGACGCGATGTAATTAAAACCGGAGCAATGGTGGCTATTGCAGGGGCAGTACCATCGTCAGTCACTTTTGCCGACCCCATGCCCGGGCAGCCCAAACCTGCCGTGCTCCTTCTGGCCTGACGGCACTCGCATGGTCATCTCCGTCTCTATGCAAATGGAAGGCGGCGCACAGCCGACCCGCGGAGCCGAAAGCCCCATGCCGAAGATCGATTCGAAGTATCCGGATTCAATCTAAGGCGTCTTGAACCGGTGTTTGTTGATCTGCAGGGCTTTGATTCTTGAGTCGAGGGTCTGTCGCGGTATTGCAAGCCTCGCAGCTGCGCCGGACGGGCCTGAGACTCGACCCGCGCATGCGACCAACGCAGCTTCGATCATTTCACGTTCACGCTGGGCAAGCGCCCGCTGGCCCTCGGCCAACATGCTCGGGGATGCGTCAGTCGGAACGGAAGGCTGGTGCGACTCCGGCTTCAACCAGCTCTCGTCAACCGCGAACTCTTCTCCATCACTGAGGATCACCGCTCGCTCAATAACGTTCTGCAGCTCGCGAATATTGCCGGGCCAATCGTAATGCTGGAAGAGTTCCAAGGTCTTCTTCTTTACATGTCTGATCTTTTTCCCAGCTTTCTTCGCGTAGCGTTCAATCAGGTACTCAACAAGCAGCGGGATGTCATCCACTCGGTGCCGAAGAGAAGGGATTTCTATGGGGAAGACATTCAGTCGATAGAATAGATCTGCGCGAAACGTCCCCGCCGATACGGCTGCTTTCAAGTCCCGGTGCGTGGCGGCCACCACGCGCACATCCACGGAGATTGGCTGGTTGCTCCCGATGCGTTCAAATTCCCGCTCCTGGAGCACTCGCAACAGCGCAAGCTGAGTCTCCCCAGGCAGGTCGCCGATCTCGTCCAGGAATATCGTACCGCCGGCGGCAGCTTCAAACCTCCCCAAGCGCCGCTGCAAAGCGCCCGTAAAGGCGCCCTTTTCGTGCCCGAACAGTTCGGAAGCGATCAGCGAAGACGGAATCGCCGCACAGTTCACCCGAATGAACGCACGTGAGGAGCGGTTTGACCGCTTGTGTATGGCACTAGCGATGAGTTCTTTTCCCGTTCCTGTTTCCCCCAAGATGAGAACAGTGGAATCGGTTCGCGCCACTTTCGCTACCTGCGACAACACGCGACGAAGAGACTCGGAAGACCCAACGATTTCGTCGAACATCGACGAATCCGCGATTACCTCGCGCAGCGCTAGATTTTCATTCCGCATCTTTTCTTCGGCTTGCTTGCGGTCCTCAATGTCGGTACCGGTCGCATACCAGCGAATGACATGGCCATTATCATCGCGCAGCGGGTTGTATCGGAGCAGGAACCAGCGATATTGTCCGTCGTTTCGTCGGGTCCGTTGTTCGATTTCGAAGGGTTCTCCGATTGCGAGGGCCTTTTGGCGCTCGTCTCGCACCCGCTGCAGATCATGCGGGTGAAATATCCGCTCGCGGAATCCCTCCGCTTGGACGTCTTCTAACGTAAGGCCGGTGTATTCGAGGGTAACTTGGTTCGCATAGATCGGTGTGCCGTCTGGTCGCTGCACGACAATGGCTTGAGGAATGGCATCCGTCATCCGTCGAAGTTCCTGTTCGTCCTGCCGGAGCTTCACTTGCGCCTGCTTTAGATCCTCGATGTCGGTTTCCGCTCCATACCAATGGATGACATTCCCAGATTCATCGAAGAACGGTTCGACGCGCACCATGAACCAGCGGTATTCGCCGTCGAAGCGGCGCAGACGCGCTACAATTTCTGCCGCTTTTCTCGAAGGGAGGACATGGAGCAGCCACTTGTCCATTGCCCGTTGCTTATCCTCGGGGTGGATGATGACTGTCCATCCCCACCCGTGCGACTGTTCCGGCGAAAGACCGGTGTATTGGTGCCAGCGTCGGTTGAAATAATTGATGCTGCCATCCGGTTCGCCTCGCCATGCCACCGTGGGTATCGTATTGAGGATTGTTTCGAGTTGGGCTTTCGACTTCTTGAGCTCGTCGAATGCCTTTTTCAACAAGGGACGGGATCGTTCTGTTTCAGTTGCAATGAGAGCGATGTGGCCGGCCCCTTCGATCAATTGCAGATCGCTGGCGCTGGGACTTCTCGGTTCGGCGTAGTACATGGCAAAGGTGCCGAGCAGTTCGTCGCTTTTCGAAATGATGGGCTGGGACCAAGCGGCTCGAAGGCCGTTTCGCAAGGCGATCTCTCGGTACTCCTCGGCTGGACTTCCTGACCACAAAGGATCACTGGCAATGGCAGAACTAATTACCCGCTCCTTTCGGAATGCGGCTGTACCGCACGAGCCCATGCGCGGTCCGATTGGCAGCGGAGTGATCGCCGAAATCCATTTCTTGGGAACCCGTTGACCGGCTGTCGGCCACAACCGTTTCCCGTCAGGGTCCATCAGCATCACCGACGACATGACGTCTGGAGACTGAGCGTCAATCGCTCTGCACAAATTCTCAAGGACGTCCGTCAGGCAAGCTCCGCCAGCGATCATCTCCAGGGTTCGTCTTTCCGCTGTCAGGAGAGATTCAGCCCGTTTCCAGTCGTCTATATGTGCGCTCGTTTCCATGATGTTGGACGTTCATTCCGGCTCCGCCGAGCATATCCAAGCCCTGAAACAGGAGCCCGTGACACTCTTTCGTCAAAACGCTGAAGGCACCGCCTTTCTCAATGATGATCCGAAGTCGGTCGTCCCAACTTTTGCTGCATAGTCTACACTTCGGCCGCGCCTTTCCCGAAGTCCGGTTCGGGACGGTAGGCTCTCAGTCAGATGTCTTCCAGGCCCAGGTTATCGTTACCGCGTGTCGCAGCTTCTGTTTGCATCCCAGATATACTCAGTCTCTCTCCTCTGAAGCTTGATTGCTGGCGATTGGGTGCATGGGGTCCGAAACGCCCGCCCGAGCCGCGCCTGAGCGGCGTCCACCCGGAAGAGGGCGCAGTGGGCAGAAGGGAGAAGTCAGAGAAGCAGTACTGAAAAATGCGGCTATCTCTTTGTTTATGAGTGAGATAAAGTCCGATACGCAGTGAACGTATGCTGTCAGTTTAGTTCTATGATAGAACTATATTGACATTAACCCGAAAGGTGACCATACTGCGATCATGCGCTCCCGAATCGAGGAATTACTTCCCCTGGCAGAGCAAAATGATGGCTTGGTGACCGCAGCCCAGGCCCGTGCGCTCGGCATTACCGACTCGATCCTTGCCCGGCTCACCCAGCGGGGAAAACTGGAACGGGTCGCGCGCGGGGTTTATCGCATTCCGTACTTTCCCGCGGATCGTTTGTCGCAATACCGGGAGGCTGTCTTGTGGGCACGCGCGAGCCACGGTCCCGAGCAAGTCGCCCTCTCGCACGAAACTGCACTGAGCGTCTACGGGATCTCCGATGTGAATCCGTCGCGCGTCCATCTGACCGTCCCCAAGAATGCGAGACTCCGTCGGCAGAAACCGAAGTGGATCGTCATTCATCGTGGTGAATTGCCGCCGACCGATGTGACGACCCACGAAGGGCTGCCGGTCACAACCGTGGCGAAAAGTGTCTTGGACATGATGGAGGCGACAGGAAGGTCGGGATTAGCTCGACAAGCGATTAAGGATGCACGCAAGGAAGGCTTCATCAGCGCGGCGGAATTGCGGCGACTCACTCGCCAACTGAACCAACATGTGCATGGCGGCGCTCAGAAGGCACAGGTAACGGCGTGACCGCACAGCCCGCAGAACGCTTGGAAAAAACTCTGGCCCGCGTCGCGCGCGAACAAGGCCTCGACCAAGAACGGCTGCGGCGATGGGTCTCGTTTCTCGCGCTCTGCGGCGTATTGGAGCAAGCGGTGGAACGCGGCGTGATTGACATCTACTACCTCAAAGGGGGCGTGGCGATGGAGCTGCGCTTCGCACGCGCGGCCCGCACCACCAAGGATTTCGACTTGGGCCTCGCGGGCAACCGAGCGGAGCGTATCCGCCAACTCGAAGAAGTCTTGCAGCTGGGATTCGACGCCTTCGCCTTCCGCCTGAAGCCGGAGGTCCACCAGATGGAAATGGCCGACACGGTGCGCGTCGAGGTGGCGGTGCAATACAAGACGCGGGCTTGGCAAACCGTGGACATCGATCTTGGTCCGAGTGAGGCGCGCGAAGTGGATCTGGTCACGCCGGCCATCACCGGACTTGCCGAGATGGGCCTGCCGGTGACGGCGCATGTGCGCTGCATCAGCATCCACGAGCAGGTGGCGCAAAAGCTTCATGCCTGCACGGGGCCCCAACGCGAGGACCGCGCGCGCGACGTGCTGGATATTTTGTTGCTGGATATGCTGGGCCAGCTCGACTACCGGCGGACGCGGGCCGCGGCGGAGCGAATTTTCACGGAGCGCGCGACACACCCCTTTCCTCCCAGCGCGGCGCTTCCCGTCGAGTGGCGGCGGGAACTGGAAACCCTGGCGCAGGAACTGGGCTACCGAACGACGAATGCGGAAGAGATCGAAGCGGAATTCTCGATTGTGCTCCAGGCGATTGCAGCGGCCGTCGTGACCTAGCACGTCCAAAGAAGACCGTTCTCGCTAATTGTCGCGCGTGGGCGGACTTCTCTGTCGCAAGGCTGCGAACCCGCTGCGGGAAGCTAAAATGAAAGGAAAAGAGGTCAGCGGAGGTCGCTGCCTCACATTCAATGTCCCGTCCCGAGCCATTCATGATCCCTTCGGTTGCCAAGACGCTCGCAGAAGCGAAAGCGCTTCCAGCCGCAGAGCAGGACATGCTTTTGCTGCGAAGACTCGTACACAGGTTCTCAAACCCTCGGTACAACTTCGGTACAACTGAGCGAGAGGAAGAATGGTTTCTGACCCCTAAGCGACACCAGATAAAGCACTTAGAGTTTGTGATTTCATGGTTCGGGACCAGGGGGTCGGAGGTTCAAATCCTCTCTCCCCGACCATCTTTGATCAGCACGTCGATTAGCTCGCTAACTGCTTGCATCAGCGTGTGGTTACGCGGTTCAAAAAAGAGGAAATTGGGGAGAACACAAAGCCGTCTGGGAAGATGGCCGTTTGAATCTCTTGCCGACGCGCCATATCAGCCTTAAGCCAAGTCTGAGCGAGATTCACGATGGAACGACGAGCATCGGCGATAAGCCGAGTCATCGTGAAACTCTCGGACTGCAAGGCTTTTAGCTGCGCTTCTATATCCAAGATGTTCTTGTTGTTTGCTTCTTTGAACTTCTCAAGGTCATCTCCCGACAAGCTGCCTTTGATACAAGCCTCGATTGCGCGGAGGTTCATCGCTTTGTTTTCATTCAAACGGTTCTGAAGCGTCCGCTGCTCGTCCTCGACCCGTTTGCTACGCACCCTCCAGTTTGACTCGGCAATGTCGGCAGTTTGGCGATTAGTTCGGCTGTCGGCTGCATCATGGCGAGCAGTCCTACGAAATGGTTCTCCAACCCCTCACGGGAGATGCCGACGCGAGTGCAGGCTTTGTTGTAACACCAATAATGAGCATAGTGTTTGCCACGACCCTTCGCCCAACTCGCTGTCAACGGACGGTCGCACTTGGAGCACCGTACGAATCCTCTCAGGGGGAAATCCTCACTCTCTCGCTTGTGGGGGACAGGAACACGCCGACCCTTAAGAACGTCTTGCGGTGATGAATAGCTCTTCGCTTAACTAACTTCCCTGTCCAGTTCTAGCGGGGTGCACTACAGGATTCGCAAAGACCTATAGTCCGTGCGTACTCATGTCGGTCCGGGTTTTCGAGAGGCACAACCTCCTGGCGCGGCTCGATGTCCTTAGCACTATCGAGCCATGCCTCAACCAAAATTATCATTGACAACTTCAACTTGGCCCATGTAGAACTTGCAGCCAAGGATCTGGCTAGGTTTGATTCTCCCCCTAAGGTCTAGCCAATCCCCTACGGGATTTTCGGGCTGAACCACTCTGCACGCAGTTTCACCTGCAAAAGACCGGCCGTGCGCGCTGTCAATCGCTTTCTTTTGCTTTCTGAAAAACGCGGTTTTGTACTATAGAGGAGAGAATCGATGCGTACTTATATGCGTCTTCTGTCGCGTCTGGTTGTTCTGTTTTTCCTGGCTGCTTTTTCAACTATAGCATTTGCGGCCATCCGCACTTCGGCGGTTCCGAAGGTGCGCGTGACTTCGCGGGTTGACAATGGCAAACGCACAACTCTCTACGGGCACGTACCGGTCGCGTTGCGCAGGGCGACTGATCAGGGCCGGCTCGATCCCAGCACGCGCTCCTCGCACATGATCATGGTGTTGAAATCCGACGACGAGCAGAAGCGCGAGCTGCGCCGGATCATCGACGAGCAGCAGGACAAGCGGACGGCGAACTTCCATCAGTGGGCGACGCCGGAAGAGTTCGGCGCGCACTTTGGCGTCCATGACGCGGACATTGCACAAGTGCAAGCGTGGCTCAAGTCCCAGGGCTTCACGGTGGATGACGTCAGCAAGAGCAAGCGGGTGATCCATTTCAGCGGCACGACCGGACAACTGGAGACCGCTTTCCAAACGGAAATGCACTCCTACAGGTTGCGCAACGGTGAGACCCACGTCTCGAACAACAGCGAGATCACGGTTCCCGAGGCGCTCAGCAAGGTGATTGCCGGCGTCGGTTTGCATAATTTTTTCCGCAAGGGGCACGTAGGCCCAGTGAGCCGGATGAAGCTCGCCCCGAATTACACGGGAGGCACAGCCACGCACTACGTTGGACCCGCGGACTTCGCGACCATCTACAATACTGCGCCGCTGCTTGCGGAGGGCATTAACGGAACCGGATCGAGCATTGCGGTCGTGGGGCGCTCCGACATTCTGCTGAGCGACGTGCAAACGTACCGTCAGCTGTTCAATCTTCCGGTGAACGATCCCATCTTTATTCATGCGGGTCAGGACAACGGCATCCAGCCGGGCGACGACGGCGAGTCCGATCTGGACGTGGAAATCTCGGGCGGAATCGCGCCCAACGCGCAGGTTTATTTTGTGATTGGCACGCCCACGTTTCTGGTGGACGGCATCACGAACTCGATCGAGTACATCGTCGAGAACAATACCGCCGACATCATGAGCATCAGCTACGGTGACTGCGAAGCCAACGAAGGCACGGGCGGAAACGAATTCAACAACCAGGCGTTTGAGCAGGCGGCGGCGCAGGGTATCAGCGTGTTCGTCGCATCGGGCGACAACGGCCCGGCCGATTGCGACGACTCGAACGATAGTTATGAAGTTCTCGGCTATGCGGCAGGAGGCGAGGCGTCGACTCCATACAGTATTGCGGTTGGCGGTGCCGAATTCGATGAAGGGAATACCACGAACGCTCCCTACTGGAGCGCGACGACCAATCCGCTGCATTTGAACTCTGCGCTCTCTTATATCCCCGAATATCCGTGGAACGAAGCGAAGGGCGCCGATAAGACATCGACCGCGTCGGGCAGTCTGAGCGGAATTTGGTCGGGCAGCGGCGGCATCAGCGCTTACTATCTGCAGCCGTCGTGGCAACGAGGACCGGGAGTGCCACTCGCCGATCCAACGCTGGTGGGCGGCAATTGGATTACGAGCTACACCATCACGAACGCGGGTGCCGGTTATACGGTTGCCCCGTCGGTCACCTTCAGCGGTGGCGGCTGTACGGCCGAGCCGTCGGCAGCTTCGACAATCAGTGGCGGCGCGGTCACTGGCATCGTAATTAATTACGGGACGGAGGGTGGAACCTTGCATTCCGGACAAGGCTTTGGCTGCACATCGGCCCCCACAGTCACGTTTGGAGCGGCGCCGACAGGCGGAACGACGGCCACTGCGACGGTAACCATCGGCCCCATGCAAGATCCTCCGCCGCTGATCGGTGGAGTGCCGCACCGTTACACGCCGGACGTTTCCTTGAACGCCGCCTCTGGTTGGGACGCCACTTTCTTTTGCAGTGAAGGGGTTTGCGAAATCAGTCCGAGTGGAACGCTGTCGGATGCGGGACTCGTCGGCGGCACGTCGGTAGCAGCGCCGAGCATGGCGGGCATTCAGGCGCTGATTAACCAGGCGAACGGTGGACGCCAGGGCATGCCCGGCTACATCTACTATGCGCTTGCGGCAGCCCAAACTACCGCGGCTTGCAACTCGTCAACACCGCCGGCCGCGGGATCGAACTGCGCATTCCAGGACATCACGGTGGGCGACAACCTGATCTGCGGCCTGTCGACTTGTACGAGCGCCACGCCAGCGGCAAAGATCGGTTTCACGGCCGGGGTGGGTTACGACATGGCTTCGGGACTGGGCTCGGTGAACGCTTATAACCTTGCCAACCAGTGGAAGAATGTTGTTTTCAATAGTTCCAATAGCACGCTGAACGTGTCGCAAACGTCAGGGATTGCGCAAGGCAGCTCCATTACCTTCAGCGGCACGGTTGCTGCTGGATCGGGGACGGGAACGCCGACAGGCGATGTAGCGTTCATTCTCAGCCAAGGAGTTTTTGGGAACGGCGTCAACGTGAATACGGGAGCCTGGAATGGCCCCAGTCCGTTTGCCACCTTGGACGGCAACGGGAACTATACCGCTAACCTCAGCAATCTTCCGGCGGGTACATACAACATCACCGCGCGCTACGGAGGCGACGAAAATTTTGCTTCCAGTCTTTCGGCTCCGGTGCAGGTAACCGTGAATCCGGGGAATGCGACCGTTACGATTACGCCACAAGCCATAACACAAACCGCCTCCCCTTGCCTGATCAGCAACAGCAATACGTTTACGTATGGCGATCTGGTTTGGATTCCAGTGACAGTTACCTCTGGGTCGGGCCAAGGAGTGCCGACTGGGACGGTGACGATCACGGTGGACGGCAACACCTACGCGACGGAGACGGTCGATCCGCAAGGCATCGGGTATTTGGCGGCGGGTAACGTTCCGACGACTTCCTGTCTCTATGACTATATCTTCTCGCAGAGCCCCACGCTCCCCGGGGGCACACACACCATCGGAGCGTCGTATTCGGGCGATTCGACCTTTAGCGCTGCGACCGCCAGCCCAGTCGCAATCATGATCAACAAGCTGACCGCGACGCCGACTCTGGCGGCTGGTGCGACGCTGATTTCTTCGGGGTTCGCCGAGCCACTGACGGTGAACTTTGGAACGATCACCGCTCTGACGGGCACGACGAAAACATCATCGGGGCCGACCGGTACGGTGACGTTCACGGATACGACTACGTCGACGGTTCTGGGAACGGCGGCGGTTGTGCCCACGATCAGCTTTAGCGGAAACACGTATTCATACTCCGCTGCGGCAGCGCTAACGACCACCGGCATCACGACGACCGGAGCACATTCGATTACGGCGTCGTATTCGGGAGACAGTAATTTCGGCGCCGCGAATTCATCCGCGGTGACTGTGACCGTGAGCGCCACGGGCACGGCGACCACAACCACGGTGACGTCGAGCGCGAACCCGACAACGCTGAACGGACGTCCGACGTTTACCGCAACCGTTGCCGGAGGTGCGGGCCCGACGACCGGCACTGTTACCTTCTATGACAGCACTTACGGTGTCGCGCTGGGAACCGGCTCGGTGGGCAGCAGTCACACAGCCACCTTCCGGCCAGCGTCAGGCTCTCAATTCTGGGGCGGTACGCACAACATTACGGCCACGTACGGCGGCACAGGCACATTCCTGTCCAGCACTTCGCCAGTGTTCGTGGAGACGGTCACGCAGGGGACGGTCACTATCACGCTTACCGCCAAGACGGTTGGCAAGGCGGGTCAGGCATACACGTTTGCCGCAGTGCTGACTCCAAGCTCAACCAACGCGACCTACGCGCCGAATCAGGGTCTGGTGAATTTCTTCGACGGCGCTACGAACATTGGATCGGCGCAGGCGCAGACTGTCACCTCAGGACAGGGCGGTTACGCTCTGTGGACGGCGACGTTGACGGTCAGTTCGCTTACTGCAGGGAGCCATAGCATCACGGCCAAATACAGCGACGTCAACTACAGCTTGGCGACCTCAAGCGTGCAGACGGTATTTGTCGGTGGCACGCCGACGGTCACTTGGGCGACACCCAGCGCGATCACTTATGGGACGGCGCTGAGCGCGACGCAGTTGAATGCGACGGCGAACATCCCGGGCACGTTCGCGTATTCGCCGGGGTTGGGTGCAGTGCTGAATGCGGGTGCTCAGACTCTGTCCGTCACCTTTACTCCAGCCGACTACACCGACTTCGGTCCACAAACCGCGACGGTGCAGCTGCAGGTGAATCCGATTCCAACCACGGTGGTCTGGTCGACTCCGGCGGCGATCGCTTATGGGACTCCGCTGAGTACGACACAGTTAGACGCCTCGGCCACACCGGTGAGCGCTGGCACTTACGTCTATACGCCGACAGTGGGAACGGTGTTGGGCGCGGGCAGCCAGCCTCTGTCGGTGCAATTCACTCCGAGTAACAGCAACTACGCGCCGTCAACCGGCGGCACCACGCTGCAAGTGACTCCGGGAGCGCTGACGGTAGCGGCCATCGGCGCGTACAGCATCTATGGGCAGCCCCTGCCGGCGTTGTCTTACACCATCACCGGCTTCGTGCCCGGCGACTCGCAGAGTTCGGCAACCACGGGCGCGCCGAGCGAGGGCACGACGGCGTTACCGACTTCGGCGCCAGGAGTGTATCCGATCGTCATCACGCAAGGCACGCTGGCGGCGGCGAACTACACCTTCAGTACGTTCGTCAACAGCACCCTGACCATGCAGCAGGCGGTGACTACGGCTGCGGTCGCGGCACTCAATAGCAGCATTTATCCCAACCAGTCGACGACACTCACGGCGACGGTTTCGTTCACGGGGAGCGGCGCTGCTCCGACGGGGAGTGTGAACTTCCTGTTGGGCGCGACGGTACTGGGCACGGGCACGTTGTCTCCGCTGGACGCAACCGATT